>NZ_SMKC01000100.1 GCF_004348315.1 Streptomyces sp. 8K308
CCATCGAGCGCCACCGTACGCGTCGTGGGACACCGCCGGCCGGGACTGCCGGCCCGCGCCGCGTGAGCGCCGGCGCCACCCGCCGCCGGCGCCACCCGCCGCCGGCGGCGGCTGCGCCGCCGAGGCGCCGGGGGCCGTGTGCCGCTCCGGCCGGCTCGCCCACCGGCCGCCCCCGGGAAAGGGCGGGTGGCTGGGGAAAACCCTCAGCGCGCCGAGGCACCCGCCGGGGTCGGGACCTGGGGGTGCGGTCGCGGCGCGGGCCTGGCGCCCGTCGTGCGGGCCACGGCGGCGACCACCACGGACGTGGCCACCGCCGCGAGGCCGCCGACGAGGTACACCCGGTCGAGGCCCGCCGCGAAGGAGCCCGTCGCGGCGACCCGGTCCCCGAAGATCGTGCCGAGCACCGCCACCCCAAGAGCGAAGCCCAGCTGCCGGAAGGTGTTGACCGCCCCGCTCGCCATGCCGGCCCGCTCCGGCGGCGCCGCGGCGAGCGCCGCCGAGACCAGCACCGGGATGGCGACCCCGACCCCGACGCCCGTGACGACCAGGCCCGGCACCAGCACGGTCCACGACGAGCCGGCCGAGATCGCGGTCTGCGCGAGCACCCCGACGCCGATCAGCAGCAGCCCGCCGCTGACCGCCGCCCACGGCGGGACCCGCTGGAGCAGCCGGCCGCCGGCGCCCGCGACGACGAACGCCGCGGCCGCCATCGGCACCACCGCGAGGCCCGCCCGCACCGGGCTGAGGCCCAGCGCGTCCTGGAGCCACAGCATGGTGAAGGCGTAGTGCGCGAAGGCCGCCGCCGTCAGCACCATGCCGGCCACCATCAGCGCGGCGAACGACGGCTGCCGCATCAGCCGCAGGTCGAGCAGCGGATGCGCGGACCGCCGTTCCACCCACACGAACATCGCCAGGGCGAGCGCCGCCACCGTGAAGGACAGCAGCGTCAGGCCGTCGGTCCAGCTCTCCTCGCCGCCCCGGATGAGGCCGTAGGTGAGGGTGCCGGCGGTCAGCGTGAAGGCCACCGTGCCGGGCCAGTCGACGCGGACGCCGGCCGACGCGCCGCCGCGCGACTCGGGGACGTACCGCCAGGTGAGCGCGATGGTGAGCGCGCTCACCGGCAGGTTGACGAGGAAGATCGCCGGCCAGGCGAGGTACTCCGTCAGCACCCCGCCGAGCAGGACGCCCAGCGCCGAGGCCGCGCCGCTGACGGCCCCCCAGACGCCGAACGCGACGCCGCGGTCCCGGCCCGAGTAGGCGGCGGCCAGCAGCGGCGCGTTGGTCGCGAACATGGCCGCGGCCGCGAGCCCCTGCACCGCCCGCGCCGCGATCAGCACCTCAGCTCCCGGCGCCAGCGCGCAGGCCAGCGACGAGAGGGCGAACGCGGCGAGGCCGAGCACGTAGACCCGGCGGCGGCCGAAGATGTCGCCGGCCGCGCCGGCGGCCATCAGCAGCGCGGCGAGCGCCAGCGCGTAGGCGTCCATCACCCACTGGAGGTCGGTGAGGCCCGCGTCCAGGTCCTCGGCCATCCGCGGCAGGGCCGTGACGACGATGGTGACGTCGATCAGCAGCATGAGGTTTCCGAGGCAGACCGCTGCCAGCGGCCACCACTTCTCGTTTCTCTCAGACACGCCACAAGACTGGACAGCGGGGACGCGATCCCCTAGACATCGGCGCTGGTTTGGTCTTTCCCGACATCACCTAGCCTTGTTCAGGTGGAATTCGACACGCTGGACCGTCACATCACCCAGGCGCTCCACCTCAACGGCCGGGCGCCGTTCACGCTCATCGCCGAGACGCTCGGCGTCTCCGACCAGACGGTGGCCCGCCGCTACGCACGGCTCAGGTCCGCCGGCGCCCTGCAGGTGGTCGGCATGACCTGGCCGGCGGCGTTCGGCGCGACCCACTGGGCGGTGCGGGTCGGCTGCGCGCCGAGCGCCGCGGCCGACCTGGCGGAGGCGCTGGCCAGGCGCGAGGACACCATGTGGGTGAGCCTCGTCTCCGGCGGGACGGAGATCGTGCTCAACGTCCGGGTCGGCTCCGGCGGCTCGCTGCTCGACCGGCTGCCGCACAGCCGGCACGTGACGGGGGTGACCGCGCACTGTCTCCTGCACACGTTCTTCGGCGGACCGCAGACCCTCGTCGGCAAGCTCGGCACGCTCGCCCCCGCGCAGGTCGAACGGCTGCGCACGCCCGAGCCTGGACCGCCGCCCGAGCCGGTGGCCGGCCTCACCGAGCAGGACCACCGGCTGCTCGCCACCCTGCGGAAGGACGGGCGGGCCCCGGTGCCCGAGTTGGCGGCGGCCACCGGCTGGTCGCCGGCCACCGTCCGGCGGCGGCTCGCGGAGCTGCGCGCCAACGGCACCCTCTACTTCGACCTGGAGACCGACTTCCTGCTGTTCGGCCTCGCGGCCCGGGTCTGCGTGTGGCTGACCGTCCCGCCGGCGCGGCTCGCCGAAACGGGCGCCGCCCTCGCGGCCCACCCGGAGGTGGCGTTCTGCGCGGCGATCACCGGCGAGAGCAACCTCGTCGCCTCGGTGAACTGCACCGACGCGGTCTCGCTCTACCGGTACGTGACGACCAGGGTCGCCGCCCTGCCGGCCGTGGAGCGGATGGAGATCTCGCCCTCGATGCGGGTGGTCAAGGGCATCGTGCCCCGCGGCCCCGCGTCCCGCTCGCCCCATGACTGGCGCTAGGGCACGCGTGGCCCGAGGCGCGTCGCACTCGCGGCCGTAAATCCCACGGCGACGGGGCCGAGTGCAGCACCATGCCACCATGTCCGAAATGCCACATCACGCCCAGGTCGGATACATCGTCTGGGCCGTCCTGTTCGCCGCCCTCTTCGCCTGGGAGGGCATCGGCCTGCTGCACCCCGTCGACTCCTACCCCACGCTGAGCCAGGCCATGGGCGCCGCGATGCGTCACCAGTTCGGCCGCTGGGCCCTGTTCACCGCGTGGCTGTGGTTCGGCTGGCACGCCTTCGTCCAGAACTGGCACTTCCTGCTCCGCGGCCCGGGCCCCGTGGGCTAGCCGACCGCCATGGGAGACTGGATCGCCGTCTGCTCCGTCGCGGTCATCTACGCGCTGGTGATGATCTACCTCCGGGTGGGCGTGCGGTTGCTGCGCGAGGAGCCGGACGGCCGGCCGCACCGGCGGCACCCGGAGCGGTGGGGCTGGCCGGAGTTCGCCCGCCAGCTCGCCCGCACCTTCGTCGGCGGCTGGCTGCTGCTGATGCTCGTGATCGTGGGCTACTACGGGGGCATCGCCCGGCACAACGGCACCTTCGTGTGGCAGGCGTTCACCGGCACGCTCTCGTTGATGGCCATCGCCTACCCACTGTTCCTCAGCATGAGCTGGGTGTTCTTGAAGCTGCTTTACTGGCGGTCACGACCCAGGCGGCGCGGGCGGCCGAACGGCGGCGTGGTGTCATGGGAGGGGCAGAAACACCATCCCGACCACCCGAACCGTTGAGAGCGCGAAAGAGGGCGTGAAGGTTTCATGAGCACGCACTACGACGTCGTCGTCCTGGGCGCGGGGCCCGGCGGCTACACCGCCGCGGTCCGCGCCAGCCAGCTGGGGCTGCGGACGGCCGTCATCGAGGAGAAGTACTGGGGCGGGGTGTGCCTGAACGTCGGGTGCATCCCCTCCAAGGCGCTGCTCCGCAACGCCGAGTTGGCCCACACCTTCACCCACGAGGCCAGCACCTTCGGCATCCGGGTTGAGGGCAGCGTGAGCTTCGACTACGGCGAGGCGTTCCGGCGCAGCCGAAAGGTGGCCGACGGCCGCGTCGCGGGCGTGCACTACCTGATGAAGAAGAACGGCATCACCGAGTACGACGGCCGCGGCACCTTCACCGACCCGCACACGCTCCAGGTCTCGCTCAGCGCGGGTGGCACGGAGACGGTCACCTTCGACCACTGCATCATCGCGGCCGGCGCCACCACCCGGCTGCTGCCCGGCACCAGCCTCAGCGACCGGGTCGTCACCTACGAGGAGCAGATCCTCACCGAGGAGCTGCCGGGCTCCGTCATCATCGCGGGCGCCGGCGCGATCGGCGTCGAGTTCGCGTACGTGCTGCACAACTACGGCGTCAAGGTGACGATCGTCGAGTTCCTCGACCGCATGGTGCCGCTCGAGGACGCCGACGTCTCCAAGGAACTGGCCCGTCAGTACCGGAAGTTGGGCATCGAGGTGCTCACCTCGACCCGGGTCGACGGCATCGACGACTCGGACCCGGCGGCGCCGGTCAAGGTCACGGTCACCAACGCCAAGGGCGAGCAGCAGGTCCTCCAGGCCGACAAGGTGCTCCAGGCCATCGGCTTCGCGCCCCGAGTCACCGGCTACGGCCTCGAGACCACCGGCGTCGCGCTGACCGAGCGCAACGCCATCGCGGTCGACGGGCGTTGCCGCACCAACGTGCCGCACATCTTCGCCATCGGCGACGTGACCGCCAAGCTGATGCTGGCGCACGCCGCCGAGGCCATGGGCGTGATCGCGGCCGAGACCATCGCCGACGCCGAGACGATGGAGCTCGACTACGTGATGATCCCGCGCGCCACCTACTGCCAGCCGCAGGTCGCCAGCTTCGGCTACACCGAGGCGCAGGCGCGGGAGCGCGGCTTCGACGTCAAGGTCGCCAAGTTCCCCTTCACCGCCAACGGCAAGGCGCACGGCCTCGGCCAGCCCACCGGCTTCGTCAAGGTGATCAGCGACAACACCCACGGCGAACTGCTCGGCGCCCACCTGATCGGCCCCGAGGTGACCGAGCTGCTGCCCGAGCTGACGCTGGCCCAGCAGTGGGACCTCACGGTCCACGAGGTAGCCCGCAACGTCCACGCCCACCCGACCCTGGGCGAGGCCGTCAAGGAAGCGATCCACGGCCTGGCCGGGCACATGATCAACATGTGACCCCGGATCCGAGACCGGTCCGTTGTCCGGCGGCGCCGTCCCCTGACCGGGGAACGGCGCCGCTGTCTTCAGCTCGTGCGGTGGGCAGAGCGTCAGGACGATCCTCCTCTGGGTGAGGAGCTGGCGGTGAGGCCGGTCACCGCTGCCAGGGAAGCGCCCCAACCGATGGGACGTCACCCGCCGCCAGCAGCCCGAAGAGCCGGAGAACCTCATCGCGGGCGACATCGCGCATCTCCGCTGGATCCACCGAGTCGTCGTCCGGGTTCTCCCAGACCAGCAGACCGCCGCGGAACGCGCTGAGGCACCACCCGCTCTCGTGGGTCAGCGACACGTCGGGGTGCTCGTCATCGGCCTGCGCCAGACCGTCGAGCACTCGTCGCATGCTCTCCGGGTCAGGCTCGTCGACCGTCCCGCCCATGACGTCGTACATGAAGTAACTCACGCGCCGATTAACCCACACGGTGATCCACTGGACACCGCCCGATCCGCTCGGCCGTTCCGGGCGTCACCCCTTACGAGTCGATGGCGCGACGGCAAACGGCGGCGCCTCCGCTGAGTGCTTGATGCCGCCAGCGTGGTTCACGGCCGCTGCCCAGCACGGCTCCGGCGGCTCGCTGGTTTGTTCGGGGATGTGTAATGGACGCGGGGGTGCCGGACATTGCCGGGCATGGACTCAGACGAACTAGCCGATCGGTTCGACCGGCTCGCCCGGTCGACATTGCGCCGGGTGACGGCGTACTGCCTGCGGAGAACCGACGAGACGTCGGCACACGACGCGGTGTCCGAGGTGTACGCGGTGGCGTGGCGGCGGCGCCGGCAGCTGCCGGACGACGAACACCAGGCGCTGCTGTGGCTGCTCGGCGCCGCGCGCAACGTGCTGGCCAACCAGGCGCGTTCGCAGCGGCGTTGGCAGCGGCTGCTGTACCGGGTGGCCGAACAGCCCCGCCCCGCACCGGCCTTCGACACCGGCGTGCCCGATCTCGACGCGGCGCTGGCCGAACTGTCGGAGGCCGACCGCGAGGTGCTCCGGCTCGCCTACTGGGACGACCTGTCCCACGGTGACATCGCGTCCCTGCTCGGCGTCAGCGCCGGCGCGGTCGCCACCCGGCTGCACCGGGCGCGGCAGCGGCTCAGGCCCCAGCTGGCCACACTCGACATCCCCCTGAACGACGGCGAAGGGAAACTCGCACATGCTCGGCGATGAACGACTCAAGGCGGCGCTGAAGGCCGCGGACCCGGTGCGGGACGAGCGGCTTCCGGATCCGGAGGGACCGGCCGGCCCGCACCTGCTGACCACCGCGCGGCGCCGCGCGGGACAGAGCCGGCTGCGGCGGCTCGTGGTGATCCCGACGGCCGTGGCCGTGACGGTCGGCACGGCCACGGCGGCCGTGGTGCTGGCCACCGGCGAGGGCGCGGTCGTGGACTCGACGCTGGTGCGCTGCATGGCGCCCGAGGGCGGCTATCGGCCGATCCCCGAGTCCGATCCGCTGCCCTACATGAGCACCACCTTCAACGCCGCCACCGACGATCTGGACGCGATCTGCCGGGGGCTGCTGGTCGAGCAGGAGACGTGGGAGTCGGTGGTGGCCGACACACCGCTCACTCCGTGCGTGAACGACGAGGGCCTCATCGTGGTCCGCCCGGGCACCACGGGCGTCTGCGCCGAGTACGACGAGGTGCTCTACGTCGGTGTGACGGAGGAGCAGCACCGGATCGCCGAGTTCCGGCTCGCGGTCGAGGAATCGGTCGCGTTCGGGCCGGACCAGTGCTTCCTGATGGCGGACCTGCCCGCGCTCGTCGACCGGCTCCAGGCGGAGCACGGGTTGACCGGATGGACCGTGCGGCTGTCCGACGACGTGCCGGGCACCTGCGTGGCCAACGTGCTGTTCCGGGAGTCCGAGCGGGAGATCACCGCCTGGGCGGTGGACGAGCGGACGCTCGAGGAGATACTGGACGAGGACGTTCCGGAGGGCGAGGCCGAGCCCGTGCGGTAATCCGGTCGGATACTCCCCTCGTCGTACCCGCCGGCCGGGCGGCGCGCCTACCGTGGTGCGGGTGCGGACGTTCACGTATCCCCTCGCGCTCTCGCTCGGCGTCGGGTGCCTCACCGCGGCCGACCTGGCGTCCAACGTGCCGGGGTCGCGGGAGGACGACTGGTTCAGCTGGCTGGTGTACGCCGTCTCCTTCGCCGGGCTGCTCGCGCACCGCGTCCGGCCGGGGGTCTCGGCCGCGGTCACCGGTGCCGGCTGTGTCGCCTGGACGCTGCACGGGCATCTCGGCGAGCTGCTGAACCTGCCGGCGATGGTGGCGCTCTACTTCGTGGCGCTGGGCGGGGACCGTCGCCGCACGGTGCGGGTGGCGGTCTTCGCGGCGCTGGTCGCGGGGGCCGCGGCGGTGATCTCGGGGCAGGAGGCCGGACGGCCCGTGCCGTCGCCCGTGCTGGAGATGGCGGTGCCGCTGGTGCCGCTGCTGCTCGGCGAGGTGGTGCGCGGGCGGCGCGAGCTGGCGCGCCACGCGCTGGTCGAGCGGGAGCGCGAGGCGGAGCGCAGGGTGCGCGCCGAGCGCATGCGCATCGCCCGCGAGCTGCACGACATCGTGGCGCACACCGTCTCGGCGATGACGGTGCACGCCGGGGTGGCGCTCGAGGCGCTCGACCGGCGGCCCGAGGTGGCCAGGACCGCGCTGCGGCAGGTGCGGGAGTCGGGGCGGGAGGCGGTGGCCGAGCTGCGCGCCACGGTGCGGGTGCTGCGCGAGGCGGACGCCGCCGTCCCGGTGGATCCCGCGCCCGGCCTCGACCAACTGTCGGAGCTGGTCGAGCGGTTGTCGGGCGGCGGGCTGCGCGTGACGCTGCGCCGCTCGGGGGCGGGCGGGGCGCTGCCGCCGATGGTGGGGCTCGCGGCGTACCGGATCGTTCAGGAGGCGCTGACCAACGTGGTGAAGCACTCCGCGGCGCGGCACGCGGCCGTGTCGGTCGTCGACAAGGAGGACGGCCGGCTCACGGTCGAGGTGCTCGACGAGGGGCCGAGCAGGCCGGGCGCGGCCGGGCCGCCAGGGTTCGGCCTGCTCGGCATGCGCGAGCGGGCCGCCGCGGTCGGCGGCACCCTCGACCACGGCCCGCACCCGGCCGGCGGCTTCCGGGTGCGGGCCAGCCTGCCGACCGCCGAGCGCGCCCGCGTGGCCGAGGAGGTGACGCCGTGATCCGCGTGGTGCTCGCCGACGACCAGGCCGTGGTGCGTGCCGGCTTCCGGGCGTTGCTGGATCTGACCGACGACCTGGTGGTCGTCGCGGAGGCGGCGGACGGGGCGCTCGCGGTGGAGGCGGTCCGGTCCACCCGGCCCGACGTGGTGCTGATGGACATCCGGATGCCGCGCCTCGACGGCCTCGCCGCGACCCGCAGGATCGCGGCCGACCCGGCGCTCGGCGATGTCCGGGTGCTGGTCCTGACCACCTTCGGCGCCGACGAGTACGTCTTCGAGGCGCTGCGGGTCGGCGCCGCCGGCTTCGTGCTCAAGGACATCGAGCCGGCCGAGCTACGGGACGCGATCCGCACGGTGGCCGCCGGCCAGAGCATGCTGTCGCCGGCGGTGACCCGGGGCGTGATCGAGGAGTTCGCCCGGCTGCGCACGCCGCTGGCCGAGGGCGCCGGCCGGCTCGCGCCGTTGACCGCGCGGGAGCGCGAGGTGGTGGCGCTGGTGGCCGGCGGCCTGTCCAACGACGAGATCGGCGCCCGGCTCCTGATGTCGCCGCTCACCGCCAAGACGCACGTGAGCCGCGCCATGACCAAGCTGGGAGCGCGCGACCGCGCCCAACTCGTCGTCCTCGCCTACGAGACGGGCCTGGTGCGCCCCGGCGGGCGGTGACTACCTGACGCCCTCGTCCATCAGCAGGTAGAGCAGCCCGTTGAGGGTGGCGCCGCTCACGATCTCGCCGCGGTCGATCATGCCGCGGATCTTCTCGATCGGGATCCACTCGATGCGGTCCGACTCGTTCAGCTCGGTGGGCGGTCCGATGTGGGTGGCGCCCTCGGCCCGGAAGATGTGGTGCTGGGAGTCGGTGATCCCGTTGGCCGGCTCGGCGTAGAGCAGCGGCTTCATCGGCCCCGGCCGCCAGCCCGTCTCCTCCTCGACCTCGCGCGCCGCGGCCTCGGCCGGCGCCTCGTCGGCCTCCACCAGACCCATCGGCAGCTCCCAGGCCCAGGCCTCGGTGATGAAGCGGTGGCGCCACATCATCAGCACCTCACGGCGGGAGTTCACCACCACCGCCACGGCCAGGTGCCGCAGTCGCACGACGTGGTGTTCGAAACGCTGTCCGTCCGGCAACTCGACATCGACGAGGCACACCTTGAGCCAGTGGTTCGTATAGATCTCGCGCTCGCCAAATGTCTTCCACCGCATACGGTTCCGCCCCTTCCTCGTTTTCTCACGTCGAGTATTCCAGAGCGCAACCCGCCATTTCACCAGTGGCAACCATGCCTCGAACGCGGCATTCGACCCGAGTTGACGTCAGGAACACGTTAGTAAAAAGTTAGGGTTCCGCGATTACCGGACAGTCGCAGAAAAGGGTCGCAATGTCCGCTTTAGTTTTCACCGCCGAAGACACGGAGAGGGAGGCCGGAAAAAAGCCATGGACCCGACAAAGACAATTCGCCGCTGAGATAAACCCGGACGACATGGCGGAAACGGCCGCCGTTTACGCGCGGGCGGCCGGCGAGGCGGCCGACGCCGGCGAGCTGGCCGAGGCGGCCAGCCGGGCCGCCTCGGACGCGGGCGGCCTCGACGGCGGCTCCCTGGTCGACGGCGAGGGCCGCGTCAAGGAGACCGCGGCCGGCCTCCAGGGCAACGGCGAGGACATCGACGGCGTGGTCCGCACCCTGGTCAGGGCGATGAACCAGGCCATCGACACGGCGAACGAGGTGAGCGACCTGATCTTCGCGGACGGCCAGCTGAACGACGCGTTGGAGCGGCACAACCGGGCCTCTGTGAACGA
This sequence comes from Streptomyces sp. 8K308, assembly GCF_004348315.1. GTDB lineage: Bacteria > Actinomycetota > Actinomycetes > Streptomycetales > Streptomycetaceae > Streptomyces. The sequence goes on from NZ_SMKC01000100.1 coordinate 9,895, forward strand.
GTGGAACGGCTGGACGAGGGCGCTTCAGGGCGCAGTGGCCGGCCTCGACGGCGGCCAGGGCGACCCGCCGGCGCTCACCGTCAGCCACGGCGGGGAGAGCCTGACCGTCCTGCCGACGACGACCGGCGGCGGCCACCAGTACGCGCTGCCGCCCGAACTCGCCGGTCGGATCAGGGAGAAGCACCTGCGGAAGGCCGCCGCCGAGGCCACCACGGCGTTCGAGGAGATCGAGGACGCGATCGAGGCCTATCGCGGCCGGCTCACCGAGTACGGCGTCGAACTCCAGTCGATGGGCTACGACCTGGCAGGACCGCTCGGCCTGTGGACCACGGACGGCATGGCCGAGTACGCCGCGGAGCGGCTGGCCGAGGAGTTGGGCAAGGAGGACCCGGACGAGCGCCTGCTCGCGATGTACACCGCCGGCGTCAGCGGCATCGCCGACGCGCTCTTCGGCGACGCCAACAACCCGACCGATGCCGCCTCCCGCCGGCTCACCGGCGCCGAACGCGCCTACCTCGGCGCCTTCTACGACACCCTCGGAACCGACGCGCTGCTGAGGCTCGGCGCCCTCGACGGCTGGAGCCAGTCCAAGCTCGACCTCGCCAACGGTCTCGCCATCCTCACCAACCCCGAGCTCGGCGGCCTCGACCCGGACCGCGACCGGGACCGGCTGCCAGAGGCGGTCCTGCCGTTCGTCTACGACTACCGCGAAGGCGAGCTGTACGCCGACGGCGGCCTGGCGGGCGGCGCCTTCCAGGACGAGTTGGAGCGGTTCAACGCCTTCGGCGGGCTGATGTCCCACGCCACCGTCGCGTCCGGCGACGCCTTCAGCGAGGACCTGGCGCGCGCCGCCGTCGACATCCAACGCCGCGCCTCCCTCCAGTACGGGATGGCCACCTCCGACTTCGTGGCCAACACCGGCAGCAGCGGCCTGCTCCAGGCCGCCGCGCTCAACGGCGGCGTCTCGGCCGAGTTGCTGACCGACCAGGAGTTCCGTGAGGCGCTGCTGCTACAGCAGTGGGAGGACTCGGCGGGGGCCGCCGACCTGATCCGCGGCGGCACCACCGTGCCGGCCGGCGTCGACCGGGACAGCGCGGCCGCAGCCCCCTACCTGGAGGCCGGGCGCGAGGTGCTGCGGTTCGCGGGCGCGCACCAGGACGAGGTGCTCGGCGAGGGCCCGTCGAACATGTCGGCGCTCGGCCTCAGCGACCACACCATGCTCCAGGGCGCGCTCGCCGACGCGGCGTTGATGAACCTGGGCGACGTCGCCGGCTTCGGAACCGACACCGCGGCCTACTTCTCCGAGCGGGACCGCCACAACGTCTTCGGGCTGATGGCGCGGACCGACGAGAGCGTCAACGAGGCGTTCAAGGCCGGCGTGAACAGCGTCCAGTACCAGATGGCCTACGACCACTACGCGGGCGCCGAGGGGGCGATGGGCCCGACCAACACGTTCGAGAACATCGGCCGGCTCACCCAGCTCGTCAACTGGGGCGAGCACCACGCCATCGAGCAGGCCAGCGGCGACCAGCGGCAGACGCTGATCACCAGCCTCACCAACTCCTCGATCGGCGGCGCCCTGTGGGCCGCGAGCGTGCCGTCGGGCCCGCTGCAGGTGCCGCTCGGCCTGATGGCCGCCGGCTACTCGGCCGGCGTGCCGCTGATGCCCACCTACTCCGCGCAGGCGCCCGCCCAGCACGGCGACTACGAGCTGGACGAGGGCTTCCTCAACCAGCAGGTGACCGCCCGCATGATCACGGCCGCCGCCGTGGACGCCGCCAACGCGAACGGCGCACACCACCGGCTCCCCGAGTTCGACGAGACGCTGTACGAGCGGGCCGGCGCCGTCACCGACCAGGGGCTCAACGACCTCGGCGACCGGCTCGGCATCGTCGACGACTGGCGCACCGCGGGCGTCGAACCCGGCCGCTACGTCCCGCCCTACAACCCGAACGACCGCCGCGCCGGCGGCTGAGCCACTACTCCCGGCCTACTCCCGGCCTACTCCCGGCCTACTCCCGGCACGGTACCGGCCGACTCCCGCCGGCGGACGACGTCCCGGCCGCCGGCTCCTAGCGTCGGCGGCATGATCGAGGTATCCGAACTGACCAAGCGCTACGGCGAGCGCACCGCCGTGGACGGGCTCTCCTTCACCGTCCGACCCGGGCGCGTCACCGGCTTCCTTGGCCCGAACGGCGCCGGCAAGTCCACCACCATGCGGCTGATACTCGGCCTCGACGCGCCCACCTCGGGCGCGGTGTGGCTCGGCGGCCGGCGCTACCGGGAGCTGGCCGCGCCGCTGCGCGTGGTCGGCTCCCTGCTGGACGCCAAGGGCGTGCACGGCGGCCGTTCCGCCTACGCCCACCTGGCCGGCCTGGCCGCCAGCAACGGCATCCCGCGCCGCCGGGTGGACGAGGTGCTGACCACCGTGGGCCTCGACCCGGCCACGGCGCGCCGGCGCACCCGGGGCTTCTCACTCGGCATGGGCCAACGCCTCGGCATCGCCTCGGCGTTGCTCGGCGACCCCGAGGTGCTGCTGCTCGACGAGCCGGTCAACGGTCTGGACACCGAGGGGATCAGGTGGATCAGGGGGCTGATGCGCTCGCTGGCCGCCGAGGGCCGGACGGTCCTGCTCTCCAGCCACCTGATGAGCGAGATGGAGCTGACCGCCGACCACCTCATCGTGATCGGCCGCGGACGGCTGCTCGCCGACACCGGGATGCGGGAGTTCATCGAGTCCAACTCCCGTGTCAGGACGCTGGTTCGGACGCCGGAGGCGGAGCGGATGAGGGACGTGCTGGCCGCCGCGGGCGCGACGGTGCGGCTCGACGCGCGCGGCGGCTGGCTGGTCGAGGGCCTGGACGCGGCGACGATCGGCGAACTGGCCCGCGAGCATCGGCTGGCGCTGCACGAACTAGCCCCGCGTCACTCGTCGTTGGAGGACATCTACTCCGCGATGGCCGCGCCGGCCGCCGAGTACCGCGCGGAGGTGGCCAGGTGACCGCGACGACGTCCACGGCGTCGCCGGCCGTGACGGTGTTCCGGCGGGCGCTCGCGGCCGAGTGGATCAAGTACCGCAGCGTGCGCTCCCTGGTGTGGACCACGGCGGCGACCGCCGTGTTGCCGGTGCCGGGCGCGGCGATCGTCGCCGCCACGGGCAGCCTCCAACCGGACGACACGGTGCTCGGCGGCAGCCTCTCCTTCAGCGTGCCCGCGATGATGCTGGCCGCCGTGCTGGGGGCGCTGGTGGTGTGCGGCGAGTACGGCAGCGGCACGATGCGCGCCACCCTGACCGCGGTGCCGCGCCGCGGCACGGTGCTGGCCGCCAAGGGCACCCTGGTCGCCGCGCTGCTGTACGCGCTGGCGCTGCCGGCCACGACGGCGGCGTACCTGGTCGGCGACGCGATGCTGGGCGCCGAGTACGCGCAGGGCGAGCCGATGCCGGCGCTGCTCGGCGTGGCCGCGGCGTTCTCGGTCGCCGGCCTGCTCGGACTCGCGGTGGGCACCCTGCTGCGCCACGCGGCCGGCGCGATCACCGCGGTGCTCGCCCTGCTGCTGCTCCCGTCCCTGCTCGGCCCGCTCCTCGGCGACGCGGAGCGCTGGGTGGCGGGCGTCTCGCCGACGGCGGCGCTGGAGAAGCTGATCCAGACCTCGGACGCCACGGCCGAGGCCGTCGGATCCCTCCCGGCCTGGCCCTCGCTGCTCCTGGTCACGGGCTACACCACCCTGGCCCTGCTCGCCGCCACCACCCTGCTCCACCGCCGCGACGTGTGACGCGACCGGGGCGAGGGCGGCCTGGGGCGCCCGTCTCTGCTTGCCGAGCGAACGGCTCCGCAGGACAGTGGGAGAACGACCGGCCTGGCCGCCAGCAGAACCGTCCAGAATTCAACAACCATCTCCCGTCCGGAGGTGCTCCATGGACGTCCTCGTCCTCATCGGCCGGATTCTCTTCGTCGCCACGTTCCTGAACTCGGCGTTCGGCCATCTCACCCAGAGCAGGGCCATGGCCGGCTACGCGGGCGCCAAGGGCGTGCCGGCGCCGCAACTGGCGGTGCTCGGCTCCGGCGTCCTGCTGCTGCTCGGCTCGATCAGCGTGCTGTTCGGCATCTGGGCCGACCTCGGCGCGCTCCTGTTGCTGGTCTTCCTGGTGCCGACGGCGCTGCTGATGCACGCCTTCTGGAAGGAGCGCGACCCGGCCGCTCGCCAGAACGAGATGATCCACTTCTTCAAGGACGTCGCCCTGGCCGGCGCCGCGCTGACGCTGCTCGGCCTCTTCTCGATCGCCGGCCACCGGCTCGGCCTCACCCTCACGGGCCCCGCCTTCTGATCCGGGCCGCTTGTCCGGGTCCGCTTGTCCGGGTCCGCTTGTCCGGGTCCGCTTGTCCGGGTCCGCTTGTCCGGGTCCGCGGATTCGATCGGTCCGGGAACCACCGGCCCCCCTCCTCCGTTCATCATCCGACGTTCCATATCCCGACGAACAGGACGAACAAGCCCGCCGGAGCGGCGGAGGGGGGTGCCAGGTGAATCTGCTCGACGTCGTGCTGCTGCTCGGCGCCGTCCTGGCCGCCCTCTCCGGGTACCAGCGCGGCCTGATCGCCGGCGTGATCTCGCTGGCCGGCTTCGTGGGCGGCGCCGTCCTCGGCGTGTGGCTGCTGCCCTTCGTCGTGGACGCGGTCGAGCCGGGCTCGGCCGCCGCCACCCTGGTGGCACTGCTCGTGGTGCTGGTCCCGGCCGCGATCGGCCAGGCGCTGGCCTGGCCGCTGGCCATGCGGCTGCGCGACCGGCTGCACTGGGCGCCGGTGCGCTGGCTGGACGGTGTCGGCGGCGCCGCGTTCAACGCGGTGGCGCTGCTGCTCGTCGCCTGGATCGTGGCCAGCGCCCTGATACCCACGCCCTCCCCCGGGCTCAACCGCGCGGTCCAGGAGTCGCGGGTGCTCGGCGGCGTCCAGGACCGGATGCCGGCCCAGGCGCCCACCTGGTTCAGCCGGGCCACGGGCGCCCTGACGGACGCCGGCTTCCCGCAGGTCTTCAACCCGTTCGAGAACGCGCCGACGGCCGAGGTGCCCGCGCCCTCCGGGGACAACGTCACGCAGGCCGCCGTGGCCGCCGCGCAGAACAGCACGGTCAAGATCGCCGCCTCCTCGGGACTCACCGGCCAGGAGGGCAGCGGCTGGGTCTTCGCCGACCGGCGGGTGCTGACCAACGCGCACGTGGTGGACGGCGCCAGCGCCGTCTCCGTGCAGATAGGCGGGGTCGGCGAGCACCTGCCGGCCACCGTGGTGCTCTCCGACCCGGACGTGGACGTGGCCGTGCTCGACGTGCCGGGCCTCACCGCGCCCACGCTCGCCCTCGCCGACGACGCCGGCACGGGCGACCCCGCGGTCGTCGCCGGCTACCCGGAGAACGGCGGGCTCGACGTGCGCGCGGCCACCGTGGCCGGCCGGACCAACGCCCAGGGCCAGGACATCCACGGCGACAGCGTCGTCGTCCGCGACATCTACACCATCCGCGGCCTCGTCCGCCCGGGGAACTCGGGCGGCCCGCTGCTCACCACGGACGGCCAGGTCTTCGGGATGGTGTTCGCACGCTCGGTCACCGACCAGGAAACCGGCTATGTGCTGACCGCCGACCAGATACGCCCCTACCTCCAGGCCGGGGCCTGACGGAGAGGCCCGCCGGGGCAACCTCACGCCCACCTCGTCGGTCTGAAGGGCTGACTGTCCGTGGGGTGAACCTCGGGTGATCCCGAGTGAAGCGGGTGAACGCGCTCGCGGCCACCGCCACGGTCCGCCCGACCGAGAGGCCGCTCGTTGCGTACGTCGCCGCGTCACCGCGCCCGCGCCACCCTCGTCCTCGCCGTCGCCACCGTCGCCACCGCGGCCGGCGTCGTCCCGCTGACCGCCACCCCGGCCGGCGCCGCGCCGCCCGGCGTGCGGGACGACTTCGACGGGGACGGCTACCGGGACCTGGCGATCGCCGCGCCGCACGCCCCGGTCGACGGCCAGGAGTATGCCGGCGCCGTGGTCGTGGTGCCCGGCTCGGCCGGCGCGCCCAGGGCCGCCGCGACCACCCTGACCAGCCAGAGCGGCCCTGGCGTGCCCGGCGCCTCCGAGGAGGGCGACGCCTGGGGCGCGGCGCTCGCCGCCGGCGACTTCGACGGCGACGGCCGCGCCGACCTCGCGGTCGGCGCCCCCGGCGAGGACACCGCGCAGGGGGTGGACGTCGGCGCGGTGACCGTGCTGTGGGGCGGCGCGAGCGGGCTCGGTGGCGGCACCGCGCTGGCCACCCCCGCGTCCCCGGGGCTCACCGGTTTCGGCGGCAGCCTGGCCGCCGGGGACTTCGACGGCGACGGCGTCGACGACCTCGCGGTCGGCCAGCAGGGCACCAACGACGTCTGGATTCACCGCGGCGGCAGCGGCTTCTCGGCCGCCCCCGCCGGCTTCGCGGCCACCGCGCTCACCGACAGCCTCGCCGGCGTCGCGACCCTGGCCGCCGGCGACATCAACGGGGACGGCACCGACGACCTGGTGGTCGGCGGCGACAACCTCACCGCCCGGGACTACTTCCGCAACGCCGTCTACCTCTCCCCCGGCTCCGCCGCCCGCCGCACCTACGCCGGCCTCGCGGGACACGGCACCTCGGCCGCCGTCGGCGACATCGACGGCGACGGCCGCGCCGACGTCGTCACCGGCCATCCACGCGAGCCCGACGGCGTGTTCCAGGGCACCTCGCGCGGCGGCAACGTCACGGTGACCTACGGCGCGGCCGGCGGCCTCGCCACCTCCCGCGCGCCGGTGGTCATCCACCAGAACACCGCGGGCGTGCCGGGTGCCGCCGAGCCGGAGGACCAGTTCGGCGCCTCGGTGGCGCTCGGGGACATCGACGGCGACGGCCACGCGGACCTCGTGGTCGGCGCCGACCAGGAGAACATCGGCACGGCGACCTTCGCCGGCGCCGTCACCGTCTTCCACGGCTCGGCGGCCGGGCTCGACACCACCACTTCCTACCCCCTGCACCAGAACACGGCGGACGTGCCGGGCGGCGCCGAGCCCAACGACCGGCTCGGCAACGCCGTCTCGCTGACCGACCGGAACCGCGACGGCCGCGCCGACCTGGCCATCGGCGTGCCAGGCGAGGACGAGGGCGCCGGCGGCTTCATGTGGCTGCCCGCCACCGCGACCGGCATCACCGCCACCGGCTCCATCGGCATCGGCGCCACCGCCACCGGCCTGGCCACCACCGCCCAGTACCCACCCGAGCTGGGTACGGCCTTCTCCGGCTGACCGGCGGCACGACCCGCCGGACCATGCCATGGCCTGCCGGCAGGCGGGCCCGCCCGATCACCCCCGCCGACGACCATGGCCGCCGCCAGCCGGCAGACCACCCGCACCGACCGACCAACAGGCAAGCTCACCCGACCACCCCTGGCCAAGCCCGGCCGACAGGCCAACCGGCAGACGGGCCCGCCCGATCCCCTCACGACCATGGCCGGCCCCGGCCGGCAGGCCACTCGGCGGGCGTGTCGAGGAGCGCCCGCACGGCGGCCGGGTCCCAGTGGCCGCGCGCGCCCGGGCGGGTGGCCAGGTAGTGCGCGGCGCGCGCCGGCGACCAGCCGCGCCCCTCGACCAGACCGTCCCCGAGCTGCCGCAGGTAACCCGCCGAGGGCGCCAGCCACGGCACGTCCCCGCTGTCCCAGGGCGCGGTGAACGTCAGCACCGGCAGCCCGGCGAGTTCCCCGGCGCACACCAGCGTCTCGTACCGCCCGGGCCCGAGCCGCGCGCTGCCGCCCGGCCGCAGCAGCCCGTCGCCCAGGGCCAGGTCACGGCCCGGCGCCCGGCCCATCTCCTGCGCCGCGATGTCCGAGAACTGACCGAGCGTCAGCAGGTGGGCCCTGGCCGGCGTCTCCTCCTCCGCCACGCCAGGGTCGTAGAACGCGCGCCCGCCGCCCCACACCGGCGAGCGGGTGGCGAAGTACAGCAGCCCTGGCAGCGTCACCGGCACCGACCGCTCCGGCGGGCGGGGGTCGCGGCAGCCGGGATGCGCCCGCGCCGCGCCCGGCGCGACGCCGCCTCGCAGATAACGGGCGAGCCTCGCCAACGACATGTTCGAGCCATAGGCCGCATACCAGACGCGGTCCGGCGCGCCCTGGCCACGGCCCGGTGATGTCTCGGCGAACTCTTCCCCGTCGACCGCCGCAGCCCCTGCCAATTCCCGCCGCCTCCCTCGATACTCGCCGCGACACCGTCTCGGGAGGAATCGTGACGCACCTCAGCCGCCGCCAGGCCATCGGCACGGCGGGCACGCTGACCCTGACCGCCGCCACGCTCACCACCGGCCTCGCCGCCACCCCCGCCGCGGCCCAGCACCGGCCGCGGCACCGGCCGGGCACCGGCCCGGCGCCCCTGCGCCGCGCCCACGCGCACAACGACTACGAGCACGAGCGCCCGCTGCTCGACGCGCTCGACCACGGCTTCACCAGCGTGGAGGCCGACATCTGGCTGGTGGACGGCCAGTTGCTGGTCGCCCACGACGCCGTCGACCTCGACCCGGCCCGCACCCTGGAGGCGCTCTACCTCGACCCGCTGCTGGCAAGGGTGCGGGCCAACGGCGGGTCCGTCCACGCCGGGCACCGCGTCCCGCTGCAGCTGCTGATCGACATCAAGACCGCGGGCGACCCCACCTACCGCGAACTCTCCCGCCGGCTCCGCCCGTACCACTCGATCCTCAGCTCGGCCACCGCCACCCGCGTCCACACCCGCGCCGTCACGGCGGTGATCTCGGGCGACCGCGCCTCCCGGCTGCCGATGACCGAGGAGCGCACGCGCCACGCCTTCTACGACGGCCGCCTCGACGACCTCGGCACCGCCGCGCCCGCCTCGTTCATCCCCCTGATCAGCTCCAACTGGAACAGCAGCTTCCGCTGGCTGGGCGAGGGTCCGATACCACCGGCCGAACGGCGCCTGCTCCGCGACATCGTGGGCCGCGCCCACGCCGCCCGGCAGCGGGTGCGCTTCTGGGCCACCCCGGACACCCCCGGGCCGGCCAGGGACGCGATCTGGAGCGAACTGGTGGCCGCGGACGTCGACCACCTCAACACCGACGACCTCGCCGGGCTCGAGTCCTTCCTCCGCTCAGGCGCGGACCGGTAGGTCGTCGATCCAGGTGTAACGGGTGTCCCCGCCCTGGGTGGTCCGCAGCTCGTAGAGGCCGGCGGAGGTCGCCTCGGCGCCCTCCTGCCGGGCGGCCAGCATCAGGGGCAGCAGCGCCTGCCCGGTGATCACGAGGTCGACGGTGCGCCCGTGCCGGGGACCGCCCTCGAACCGGACGCTGATGACATGGGGCTTGGCCATGATCCCCAACCTAGCCCGGCCCCACGTAAGACCGTCGTCAAGCGGACGCCACCCAACCGGCACTCGCCCCTGAATTCGGGCGGGAGTACCCCGCCTACCCCACTCGTTCGAGTGATGGCCGGCGAAAGGTTACCCCGCCCCCTGGCGTCCCCTCAGACCGTGCCGGCGGGCTCGCCGGTCGTGGTCGAGGTGTCGATCAGCGCGAAACTGGCGCCCTGCGGGTCGGTGACCGCGGCGAACCGTCCGTAGGGGCTGTCCATCGGCCCCCGGACCAGCCGCCCGCCGAGGCGTTGAAGGTTTGCCACCGCCTGGTCGCAGTCGGCCACCGAGAAGTACACCTCGACGTGCGGGGCGAGTTCGGCCGGCGCGTCGGCGGGGATCCGGTAGCGGCCGGTGCGCGGCTCGCCGTGGATCATCCACACCGCGTAGTCCATCTCGGCAGTGCTCTCCAGCAACTTGGCGTCGATCGGGAAGACGGTGGTGAAGAACTCGTCCGTCCTGGCCGCGTCCCTGGTGTGCACCTCGGCCCAGCAGAAGGCACCCGGCTCGTCGCGCTTGCCGAAGCCGTGGTGGGTACCCTCCTGCCACACGCCGAACCGCACCCCCGCGGGGTCGCGCGCCATCAGCATGCTGCCGAACGGGGCCACCTCCATCGGGCCCATGAGCGTCTCGCCGCCGTGGTCCCTGATCCGCCCCGCCGTCGCCGAGACGTCAGGCGTGTCGAAGTAGACGGTCCAGGCCGGCGGCACGTCGTTCTGCCCCGGCATCTGGGGGGCCAGCGCGGCGGCGGGCTCGCCGTCCGAGTACGCCTGGGTGTACCCGCCGTACTCCTGGGGGCCGGTCTCGAAGGTCCAGCCGAAGAGCTCGCCGTAGAACCGTTTGCCGGCCTCCATGTCGGGCAGCGTGACGTCGGCCCAGCAGGGCGCGCCCTCGGGGTAGGCAGTCATGTCCCTCGTTCCCCTCTCCCCCCGCTCCTTGTCGCTCCTGTCACTCACACCCCTACAACCACGCTAGTCAGCGGTGGGGCGATCGGCACGGCGAGCGGACCGCCCGCCCACGACCTGCGAGAACGAGGCGAGCCCCGCGGACCTCGTAGACGACGGCCCCTTCACCGCCTGAGCGGGCAGTGCGGCGCGCAGATCCACAGCACGAAGCTGTGCCC
>NZ_SMKC01000101.1 GCF_004348315.1 Streptomyces sp. 8K308
GCCCCCGCCCCCCGCCCCGTCCGGGTGGCCCTCGTGCCCGGCCGACGCGTCCTCCGCGGTGTCGTCGACCGTCGGGCTGACGTCCGGGGTCTCCTGCCCGAGCGAGGTGCGCAGCTCGGTCACGTTCGCGCCGGCGTAGGTGGACCAGGTGAGGCCGGTGGCGGAGAGGAAGAACAGGCCGGCCGCCACGGTGACGCCCAGCGTGCCGTGCCGGCCCATGGTGCGTCGCCGCCCGCTGGCCGGCCGCTTCTCGCCCCTGGCGCGGCGGGCCCGCCACCTGGACAGCCACAGCAGCAGCCCGCCGCCGGTGACCACCCACAGCCAGCTGGCGGCCAACTCGCTGTAGAGCCGGCCGGGCGCGCCGAGGTGCAGGTCGCGGTGGAGCTCGTCGATCCAGGTGCGGACCGGCAACGCGCCGGTGGAGCCGTACTGTTCGAGCGCGCCGCGCACCTCGGCGGTGTACGGGTCGACGAACACGGCGAGCGTCTTGTCGTCGTCGACGCCCGGAGTGCCGGCGAGCAGCACCCGGGTGGTGGCCCCGGCCTCGGGCGACGGGCGGATCGCGGAGATCGTGCCGTCCGGGTACGCCTCCCGCGCGGCCGCGACCTGCGCGGACAGCGGCAGTTCGAGCCCGTCGCCGACCGGCACCCGCAGCTCGTCTGCGTAGACGACCCGCTCCAGCTGGAACGACAGCGCGTACAGCATCCCGCTCGCGGCCGCGACCAGCAGGAACGGCGCGACCAGCACGCCGGCGTAGAAGTGCAGCCGCAGCACGAGCGGACGCAGCGCCGCCCAACCGGCCGAGCGGTTGGGCGGCCTGCTCGTCACCTCGGACGGTTCGCTGGTCTCGCTCGCCTCACTGGACTCGGTGACGGACATGAGCACTCCCGGGTCGGAACCGGGCCACGTGCTTCGCGGCCCTCACCCACGACAGTCGGAAGCGGGGCGGCGCGAGTTCCCGCCGATCACGGCTTGCGGGCCACGCCCCCGTACTGGTGCACCTCGGCCGGCAGACCCAAGGCGAGGGCGTCGGGGCGCCAGCGGGAGCAGGAGTGGGAGTGGGCCGATGCCCAGTTGATCTGGGACTACCACCTGATGGGGCACAAGCCGCGGCCCTGTTCGGTCGGCATCGGCCTCGGCAGTCACCATCTCGGCGTGGCCACGCGCGCGGCCGAACTGTACGCCGCGGGGCACTTCCCCACCCTGGTCTTCAGCGGAGGCAACAGCCCCACCACCCTCGCCCGGTTCCCGCGTGGCGAGGCCGTCCACTACCGGGAGCACGCACGGGATCTCGGGGTGCCGGACGAGGCGATCCTCGTGGAGCCGCGCGCGGGGAACACGGGGCAGAACATCGAGTTCTCGCGCCAGTTGCTGAGTCGAGCCGGCATCGCGGTCGACTCGGTGCTGCTGATCTGCAAGCCCTACATGGAGCGGCGGGCCTACGCCACGTGCCGTCGGCTCTGGCCGGAGGTCGAGGTCGTGTGCGCGTCGTAGCCGTTGGCCCTCGACGACTACGTCAAGTCCATCGGGGACGAGAAGCTGGTCGTCGACATGATCGTCGGTGACCTCCAGCGCGTGATCGAGTATCCGGCGCGTGGCTATGCGATCCCCCAACCGGTGTCCGACGACGTGCATGCGGGCTATGAGCGCCTGCTGCGGGCGGGGTTCGACTCGCGGCTCATCGGTGGCGAGCGGCCACAGGGCGCGGCTGAGCCCGCCTGACCGGCGACGCGTGAGAGGCGAGACCACGGCCGAGCACGACGCCCGCGTCATCGACTTCCTGACCTGCTGGGTGATCGCCGGTGTCGCGGAGCCGGAGAGCGTCGCCGACCATTCGCATCGCACGGCGCTCATCGCCTCGGCCATCGCCGCCATGGCAGGGGCCGATCCCCAACGCGCCACGTTCCTCGCCTCCTTCCACGACAGCCAGGAGACGCGGGAGTCGCCGGAGGCGGCGAGCGCCACGGACGCCGCCAGGCGGCTCGCGAGGGAGGCGCTGGGGCGCGGGCCGCTGGAGTGGACGCACCGAGTTCGGGCCGAGAAGCCCGAACTCTGAGGCAGCCGCGGCGCCCCCCGCCAAGGCGTGCTACAGGCCGTCGGCCACCATCGCCGCGACGATGCGGACGTGGCGGTCGGCGTTGGTCGTCGACCACTCGTTGTCGTAGTTGAGGCCGTAGGGCCAGAAGTGGCCGCCGCCCGTGGAGATGCGGGCGCTTGAGCCGTCGTACTGCCGGACCAGGGCCGTGGCCTGCGCGCCGGTCCAGGTGCCGCTGCCGCCCAGGCGGCTCCAGCCGGCGCTGGTTCCGACGCCGATGGTGTGGGCGATCTCGTGGAGGGCGGTGCGCTCGCTCATGTAGGAGCGGTTGGCGCCGAACCTGATGGTGCCGTTGATGTTGCCGTCGGCGGTAGGGACGCTCGGGTCGTAGCGGACGGTGATGCTCTTGCCGAGGCCGCCGCTGAGCGCGTTGTAGCGGGCGACGGCCGCGTTCATGGCGCTGGTGATGCGGTTGTAGGCGTCGAGTTGGTCCGCGGTGGGGTTGGCGGCGCGCTCCAGCCGCCAGGTGATGGTGGCGAGCGCCGACTGGTCGCTCGCGGCCGGTGGTGCGACGGGGGCGGCGACGGCCGGGACGGGCGCGGCCAGCGTCAGGGCGGCCAGCGCGGCGACGGCCGCGAGGCGCCGGAGCAGGGGTGAGATCACCAGGTTTGCCCTCTCGCTCGGAATCGCACACGATCAAAATGGCAGGTGCACGTCATTCAAGAGAACCGCGCATCGACGAACAGTCAAGTCCCGTACGTCCATCCGCCCGACATCTCCTCGACACCCAACATCCTTGTATACGTGGCGTGTTGTGACGACGCTTCCATCGTGCGACGAATATGGGGGATCGTCCTCGCCGCGCTGCTGCTCGGGGGCGTCGGCGTCGCCCTCGTCCAGGGACGCGACGACGGGGGAACGGCCACGACGACGTTGCGTGGCGTGATCGGGTCGGAGAAGGCCGAGTTCTTCGCCGACCCCGAGGTGGTCGACATGCTCGCGGAGCGCGGGTACGAGGTCAGGACGGACTCGGTCGGGTCCTGGGCCATGGAGGACGTCGACCTCGGCGGCTATGACTTCGCCTTCCCTTCCAGCCAGGGGCCGGCCCAGGAGTTGGCCGCCCGGGCCGGCTCGCCGAGCGCACCGCTGCGGCCGTTCTACTCGCCACTCGTGGTGCTGGCGCGCGGCGCGGCGGCCGAGGTGCTGGCCGCCGAGGGGCTCGCCACCCTGGAGGACGAGCACCGGGGCCTGCTGTCGATGAGCGGCTACCTGGACGCGGTCGGGGCAGGACGGGCCTGGGGGGAGCTGACGGGCGCGGACCCGCAGAACGGCCTGGCCGGCACCCTCTACGTGTCGAGCACCGACCCGCTGACCTCCAACTCCGGCGCCCTCTACCTGGCGGCCGCCTCCTACGTGGCCAACGACGGCACGGTCGTCGCCGACCAGGACGGCGTCGAGCGGGTCGCGCCCCTGCTGCGCACCCTGATTCAGGTGCAGGGCACCCAACAGCCCAGCTCCGACGGCCCGTTCCGGGACTTCGTCAGCGGCATCGGCAATCCGCTGGTGCTCGCCTACGAGTCGCAGATCGCCTCCCTGCTGCTGGCCGACCAGGACCCGGGCGACGTGGTGGTGCTCTACCCGGACACCACGGTGTCCAGCGACCACACCCTGGTGCCGCTCACCGAGGCCGGCCGAGGGCTGGGGCAACTCCTCACCGAGGACCCGGAGCTGCGTCGGCTGGCGGTGCGGCACGGCTTCCGGCCGCAGGGCGCCACCGCCGAGTTCACCGAGGCGGCCGGCGCGCACGCCGCCCATCTCAACGCCGGCCTCACCGGAGTCAGGCAGGCGCCGCCGCCCACCTCGGACGTGCTGCGCCAGTTGGCGGAGCGGGCCACGGGCCGCTCGGAAGGGAGCTGACCACCATGCCCGAGCTGACCCCGCCGGGGCAGGACGACCCGCTGATCCTGACGCCCCCGCAGCCCGTGCCCGAGGTGAAGGCGGAGCAGGCGTCGGGGCTGGTCCCGATCGACGCGGCCGCCCGCGAGGAACTCGCCCGCCGGGCTGCCGCCTACGTCGACTCGCTCACCGAACTCGACACCCGCTCACCGGAGTTCGCCACCCGGGTGGGCGAGGTGACGGCGCTGGGCGGCGCCGAGATGCGGGCCGCGGCCCAGCAGTCCAACCGGATGCTGGAGCGCAGCGTCCGCTCGCTCGCCAAGGGCGCGGGCGGGGAGGCAGGGGACGCCCAGTCCCGGGTCGCCGGCTCGCTGGTCGAACTGCGCCGCACCATCGAGGACCTGGAGCCACGCGACTCCACCGCCGGTGGTGTGCGCCGGCTGCTGTCACGGCTGCCGGGCGGCAACCGGTTCCGTGACCACCTGGCCCGCTACGCCTCCTCGCAGGGAACGCTGCAGAAGATCGTGCACTCGCTGCGCTCCGGCCAGGACGAGCTGCGCCGGGACAGCGCGGCCCTGCACACCGAGCGGTCCAGGCTCTGGGACACCATGGGCAAGCTCCAGGAGTACGCGGTGCTCACCGAGGCGCTGGACGCCGAACTCCAGCGCCGCGTGGACGCGTTGGAGGCCACCGACCCGGAGCGGGCGGCCGCCGTGCGGGCCGACGTGCTGTTCCCGGTCCGGCAGAAGCACCAGGACCTGCTGACCCAACTCGCGGTCTGCGCCCAGGGATACCTGGCCATGGACGTGGTCAGGCGGAACAACGACGAGCTGGTCAAGGGCGTGGAGCGGGCCGCCACTACCACCGTCTCCGCGCTGCGCATCGGGGTGATGCTCTCCGCCGCGCTGGAGAACCAGCGCCGGGTCACCGAGCAGATCAACGCACTGCGATCGACGACCGAGGACCTGGTGCGAGCCAACGCCGACATGCTGGCCACCCAGAGCGGCGAGATCCAACGCATCGCCGCCGATCCGGCGGTCGGCGTCGAGACGCTGCGGGCCGCGTTCCAGCAGATCTACCGGACGCTGGACGCCATCGACACCTACAAGGCGCAGGCCACCGAGTCGATGGCGGCCACGGTGCGGGCGCTCTCCGGCGAACTGGCGGACGCCTCGGCGCAGTTGGATCGGTCCCGGGAGCGGGAGCTGGCCGAGGGCGAAGGGGGCCGGAGATGAGAACCAGGCTCACCGCGCTGCTGGCGGCCGTCGCCGCTGTCGCGCTCACCGCCGGCGCGTGCTCCTCCGATGGCTCTGAGGGTTCCGGTCGCGGGGACGGCTCCGTCGTGCGGATCCTGGCGAGCAGTGAACTCACCGACACCGAGCAGGTGTTGACGCGGGCCCAGGAGGAGACCGGGATCGGGGTGGAGATCACCTGGTCGGGGACGCTGGACGCCACCCGGCTGGTCGCCTCGGGCGGGGCCGAGGAGTACGACGCGCTCTGGCTGGCCACCAACGACTACCTGCGGCTGAGGCCCGAGGCGGTCGACCGGATCCTGACCGAGACGTCCGTGATGACCTCCCCGGTCGCGCTCGGCATCAGGACCGAGGTGGTGGACCGGCTCGGCTGGAACCCGGAGGAGGTCACCTGGGCGCAGGTCCACGCGGCCGCCGCGGCCGGCGACCTCACCTTCGGCATGACCGACCCGACCCGCTCCAACTCCGGCTACAGCGCGCTGATCTCGGTCACCTCGGCGCTGTCCGGCGCCGAGGCGGCGCTCACCGAGGAGGACGTCACCGGCAGCGCCGAGGAGTTGCGGCAGTTCTTCACCGGGCAGCGGCTCACCTCCGGATCCTCCGGCTGGCTGGCGACGGCCTTCGGCGACCGGCCGGACGTCGATGCGCTGATCAACTACGAGTCGGTGCTGCTGTCGTTGGTGCGGGACGGCGCTGGCGACCTGACGGTCGTCCGGCCGCTGGACGGCGTGGTGACCGCGCGCTACCCGCTGACGACGTTGACCTCCGCCTCGCCCGAGGCCCGCGACGCGCTGGGCACGCTCACCGACCACCTGCGTGGCCAGGAGGCCCAGGCCGCGCTGACCGAGCAGACGCTGCGCCGCCCGGTGGCCGGCGGCGTCGCGCCGGCCGAGGCCATCCCCGACGGCCAGCGGCGCGAACTCCCTTACCCCGGGACGCTGGCGGTCGCCGACGGACTGCTCGACGCGTTCGACAACGAGCTGCGCCGGCCCTCGCGCACGGTGTACGTGCTCGACACCTCGGGATCGATGGAGGGCGAGCGGATCGAGTCGCTGCGGGCGGCCCTCGGCCGGCTCACCGGCACCGGCACCGACGGCACGGGCGCCGGCGAGCGGTTCAGGGAGCGGGAGCGGGTGACGCTGATGCCGTTCGCCGGACAGGTGGTCTCCGTCGACACCCACACCGTCGAACCGGCCGATCCCGAGCCGGGGTTGACGCGGATCAGGGAGGGCGTCGAGGGGCTGCGGGCGGAGGGCGACACCGCGATCTACCTGAGCCTGATCGAGGCCTACGAGCTGCTGGCCGAGGAGAACACCGAGGACGCGTTCACCTCCATCGTGCTGATGACGGACGGCGAGAACGGCGACTCGGTCGGCCCGGACGGGTTCGCCGACTTCCACCGGACGCTGCCGCCCGCGCTGCGCACGGTGCCGGTGTTCACGGTGCTGTTCGGCGACTCGGACCGCGGGGAGTTGGAGGGCATCGCTGAGCTGACCGGCGGCCGGCTCTTCGACGCCGTTGACGGCTCGCTCGACCAGGCGTTCCAGGAGATCCGTGGCTACCAGTAGCAGAGCGCTGAGGTATCTGGAGTCCCGCAAGAACCTGACGGGCTGCGTCTGCGGGCTCGCCGGCCTCGCGGTGACCCTGGCCGGACAGGCCGGCGCCTTCTGGCCGGTCGTGGTGGGCGGGCTCTACGGGGCGGGCGCGCTGATCGCCCCACCGGACCGGGAGGCCCCGCCGCCGTTCTCCGAAGCGTCGGAACTGGCCGCGATCCGCGAGGACTTCGCCGCGCTGCGGCCCTATCTGGAGTCCTTCGACGCGCCGCCGTCGGCGGCCGGCGCGCTCGCCGAGCTCGACGGGCTGCTCACCGCGCTGCTCGACCCAGGCTGGGTCGCCGACGAGCTGGCCACCAACCCGGACGACGTGCACGCCCTCGCCCGCGCCGTCCGGCACGACGTGCCGGACGCCGTCGACGCCTACCTTCGCACGCGGTGGTGGTCCCGCCTCACGCCGGGCAACGAGCCGCCGGAACGCCACCTCGAACGGCAACTCGCGCTGATCCTGCGACAGTTGAGCGCGGTGGCCGGCAGCCTGCGGGACTCCCAGGAGCGCTTCCAGCAGACCCTGACCACGGAGTTGGAGAGCCGCGACCCGAAGGACCCCTGACGGCCTCCGACCGGCCGGGGTCTCCCCCACCCATCTGCCCTTTCATGGGGCTCCGCACGCGGCGGGAGCGCCACGACGGCTTCGCCGTGAGCCACGCGGCTCCTGCCGCCCCAGCCGGCAGCGCCGGCTGGGGCGGGCCGGCCGACGGCTCACCAGTGCCAGCGACAGACGGCCAAGCCCGACTCACCGGAACGGGCCCTGCGGCGGTCTACCGACCGAGCCCGCGGGCCCGGGCCGGCGCCCGCACAGCCGCAGCGCGGATCGTCACGCGGCGGCTCGGCTCGCCAGAGCCAGTCGCGAACGGCCACGTCCGGCGCACCGGGCCGGGGCCCACCGGCCCCGCACGCGGACCAAGGCGCAGCCGCAGCCTCGGCGCGGAGCGCCGGGCGCGGCGGCCGGGTCGGGGCCGCGCAGCGGCCCGGTGGGCCGCCGCCCCGAAGCCGCCGCGGCCAGCCGCCCGGTGGTCAAGGCGAGCGCCAGCGTTGTCGCGCTAGCGCTTGATCTCCTTGATGCGGAGCATCCGGGTGATGACCTTGTCGAGCTCGGCGTCGTCGAAGACCTTCTTCCAGTCGTCGCGGACGATCGACTCGCGGCCGTAGTCCATGGCGATCAGGCAGGCGTCCGAGAACGGGTTGTCGCCCTTGAGGGTGTTGGCCAGCGCGACCTGGGTGTGGCCAAGGAGCATCGCGCGGGCGGCCTTCTCCGGGACGCCCACGGTGTGGACGGTCTCGTGCAGCGCCTCGGTCAGCAGCGCGCCGACCATGCAGGCGATCGTCTCGACGAGGGTCGGCTCGAGCACCGCGAGCTGCTTGACCGTCACCCAGTGGACGTCGACGACCGGCGCGTACATGGTGCGGATGACGGACTCGGCCAGCGCCCTGGCGGACTCGTCCGCGCCCTCGAAGGAGGCGACGACCTCCTGGGGGGCGGCGATGCCGCCGAAGGTGTCGGCGTACTCCTCCTTGGTCCTGCGCTCCAGGAAGACCGAGGGGTGGCAGGGGTGCGCGACCGCGTTGTGGATGTCGTCGCGGCGGGCCAGCAGGCCGGCGTAGGCGGCGGCCGGGTCGAGGGTGAGGAGGATCGCGCCGGGCTTCATCACCGGGACCAGCGCCTCGGAGACGGTGCCGAGCACCACGTCCGGCACGGCGAGGATCACGACGTCGGCCTGGGCGGCGGCCTCGGCGCCCTCGGTGATCTCGCGGCCGAGCTGGCGCAACAGCTCCTGCCCCTTGGGCGAGTTCTCGCTGAAGAGCGTCACGAAGTCACTCTTGACCAGGTTGTTCGAGACGCGCTGGCCCATCTTACCGGCGGCGCCGATGACCGCGACGGTGGCGGTCGTGGCTTCGGTAGCCATCACTTGCTCCTCAGGAGGGTCTGGTTCAGGAGGGTCTGGTTCAGGAGGGTTTCGATGCTGTGCTCGGTCCAGTCGGCTTCGGCCCTGGCGGTCTCCTCGAAGTCGTGCTGCCAGGGAAGCCAGTGCTCCACGATCTGGTTGACGCCCCGCTCCGCCGGCCGCACCTTCTCGATGAGGTACCGGTAGTCGAGGAGGCCCTCGCCAAGGCGGCAGCCGGCGTACGTGAAGCCGACCCAGCCGTCGCGGCGCGTGAACGCGAAGTCCTTGACGTGGATGTTGACCACATGGGGGGCGGTGGCGTCGATGACGTCGACGGGCCGCTCCAGGCGGGCGACGCTGTTGCCCGGGTCGAGGCAGACCCCGAGGTGCGGGCTGTCCACGCCGCGCACCACGGCCAACAGGTCGTTGGTCGACACCTGTTCGTACGTCTCAAGGCCCAACGTGACGCCGCGCGCCGCGTACTCGGGGACGACCTCGCGCAGCAGCGCGGTGGCCTCGGGCACGGTCGGCCGGTGGTCGGCGGTGTTGAGCATGGAGCGGACGAACGTGGCGCCCAACCTGCCCGCGAGATCGAGGTAGCGCCGCAGGTGGTCGGGGCGCACGCCGCGGGTGCCGAGTTCGAGGACGATGTCGGCGGACTCGGCGTACCGGCGGATCTCGGCGAGCGCCGCGTCGTCCAGCGCCTCGATCGGCGGGTGGTCGCAGATCTGGAAGACCTGGCCGCCGAGTTCGCGGGTCTCGGCCAGCATCTCAAGGACGGTGAGCGGGCGCGGGGCGCGCGCGGAGACGCGCCAGAAGAAGGCGTAGGTGCTCAGTCCGTAGGCCATCAGACGCTCGCCCCCTCCGCTGCCGCGCCGTGCAGGGCGATCGCCTCGTCGAGGATGCGCTCGACGGCGGCCGGGTCGTGGGCGAACCGGCCCAGGAACAGTCCGCCGGCGTCCGCGCCGAGGCTGCCGAGGAGCCCGGGGCCCGCGCTGCCGCCGTAGATGACCCGGCTGCCGGCGAACGCCGGCTGCCCGGCGAGCCAGTCGGACAGGGCCGCGCAGACGGTGCGGATGTGCTCGGTGGAGGCGGGGCTGGGAGCGCCGATGGCCCACTGGGGCTCGTAGGCGACGACGACGGGGCCGGTCAGTCCGGGCAGCAGCCGTGCCAGTTCGGCGACGGTACGCGCCGCGGCGTCGGCCGGGGAGGTCTCGTTGAGCTCGCCGACGCACAGCACCGGGGTGAGGCCGTTGCGCAGGGCGGCCGCCGTCTTGGCGGCGACAACCGTGTCGCCCTCGCCGAAGAGCCGCCGCCGCTCGGCGTGGCCGACCTCGGCGTAGTCGCAGCCGATCTCCTTCAGGTGTGCGCCGCTGACCTCGCCGGTGTAGGGGCCGGCGTCCTCGGCCGCGAGGTCCTGGGCGCCGACCCGGATGCCCGAGCCGGCGACGATGGAGGCGACCGGCACGAGCGCGGGGAAGGAGGGCAGCACGAACAGCTCGGCGATGCCGGCGGCGACGGCGGGGTGCCGGCCGGCGATCGCGGCTGTTCGACGGGACCAGTTGAGGGTCTGGTGATGCCCGAAGTACATCTTCAGACTGATCCCGATGGTGACGGCGGGCGCGGTGCGCATCAGGCGGCTCCCGCGCAGCTGTTCGCGCCGCCGTTCTCATAGTCACTCAGCACCTGGACCTTGCCGGCCGAGGCGGAGGCGTCGTCGAAGCGGTAGGTGAGCCACTCGGCGGCGAGCCGGCGGGCGAGTTCCAGGCCGACGACGCGCTGGCCGAAGGTGAGGACCTGGGCGTTGTTGGAGAGGATGGCGCGCTCAACGGAGAACGAGTCGTGCGCGGTGACGGCCCTGATGCCCCTGACCTTGTTGGCGCTGATGGCGACGCCGAGGCCGGTGCCGCAGACCAGCAGGGCGCGGTCGGCCTCGCCGGCGGCGACGAGTTCGGCGGCGGCGATGGCGATGGTCGGGTAGGGGGTGTGGCCTTCCGCGTCCACGCCGACGTCGGTGACGGAGGCGACCAGGTCGCTGGCCTCCAGGTCCTTCTTCAGTGCCTCCTTGTAGGCGAAGCCGGCGTCGTCGGCTCCGACGACTATCCGCAGCTTGTCGAGCTTCTCGCTCATCGTCAGTCAACTTCCTTGTCAGCGAGGGTGCGGTGTACGGCGCGGGTGATCAGGGCGAGGGAGTGGGCGCCGGCGTCCGGGGTGCCCAGGCTCCTCTCGGCGTGTGGCCGAGCGCGGCCCATCCGGGGCAGCAGCTCGGCGGTGGCGGCGGCCGCGGCCTCGGCGGCGGTGGCGGCGGTGTCCCAGGCTGCGGCCAGGGGCGTGCCGGTGGCGACGGCCTTGCCGAGGGCGTCGGCGAACGGGACCAGGGCGTCGACCATGGTCTTGTCGCCGACCTCGGCCTTGCCGAGGCGCTGGACGCCGGCGGCGGCCTCGGCCACCCCGGAGGCGACGGCCTCGGTGGTGGGCCGCCCGGTGTCGCCGAGTGCCGAACCGATCGAGCCGAGGATGACGCCCCACAGGGCGCCCGAGGTGCCGCCGGCGCGGTCCGCCCAGGCGGCGGCGGCCAGATCGAGGGTGGTGGCGGCGCCGGCGCCCCTGGCGACGGCGTCGGCGGCGGCCTCGTGGGCGGCGTGCGAGCCGCGCCGCATGCCGATGCCGTGGTCGCCGTCGCCGGCGACGGCGTCGATCCGGCCGAGCTCGTCGACGTGCTCGTCGACGGTGGCGCGGACGGCCGCCAGCGCGTCGAGGACGCGGCGGGCGGCGTGCCGGCCGGCCTCGTCGGCCTCGGGCAGGGCGTCCTGTCCGGCGGCGGCGACCGCGGGCTCGTCGTCGGCCGGGGTCGCGGCGGCCGGGGCGGCGACGGCGCCCTTGCGGTAGGCGGGGGCGTCGGCGGGCGCGGTCCACAGCGGCTCGAGCTCGTCGATGAGCCAGCAGAGGGTGAGCGAGACGCCGGCCATGTCGAAGCTGGTGACCAGCTCGCCGACCTCGGGGTCGACGATCTCGACGCCGGCGGCCGCCAGCAGCCTGGCCACCTGCCGGTAGACGACGAACAGCTCCTCGTACTTGACGGCGCCGAGCCCGTTGAGGATCACGGCGGCGCGCTGTCCCGCGGGTCCCTCGACCCCGGCCGGCAGCTCGGCGAGCAGCGTCTCCACCAGCAGCTCGGCCGTCTCGTCGGCGCTCGGCACGTCGCGCTCGCCCATGCCGGGCTCGCCGTGGATGCCGAGGCCGAGCGCGAGCCGGCCGGGTTCGACGGTGAACAGCGGCTCGTCGGCGCCAGGCAGCGTGCAACCGCTGAGGGCGACGCCGAAGGAGCGGGTGCGGGCGTTGGCGAGCTCGGCGAGGCGGGTGACCTCGTCGAGCGGCAGCCCGCGCTCGGCGGCGGCGCCGGCGATCTTGAAGACGGCCAGGTCGCCGGCGACCCCGCGGCGCTTGTGCGCCTCCTCGGGCCCGGCGCTCGACACGTCGTCGGTGACCGGCAGCACCCGAACGTCGACGCCCTCGGCCCGCAGCTGGTCGGCGGCCTGCCCGAAGTGCAGGACGTCGCCGGCGTAGTTGCCGAAGGTCAGGAGCACCCCGCCGCCGGCCTCGGCGGCCTTCGCGACCTGCCGGACCTGGCGGGCCGATGGGGAGGCGAAGACGTTGCCGACGGCGGCACCGTGGGCCAGGCCCTGGCCGACGAGGCCCGAGAAGGCCGGGTAGTGGCCGCTGCCGCCGCCGATGACGACGGCGACCTGGCCCGGGACCCGGGCGGCGGCGCGCACCACGCCGCCCGGGACCGGTCGCACCCACCGCCGGTGGGCGGCGACGAAGCCCTCCAGGGCCTCGTCGGCGAAGGCGGCGGGGTCGTTGAACAGCCGGGTCATCGATGGGCCTCCGCGAGAGGTGCTGCGGACGGGGCGGGCTCGTCCTGATGCGTGGCCTCGTCGCCGGGACGGCGGGAGAGCCAGATCATCAGCAGGCCGGACATGATCATGAAGCCGCCGACCAGGAAGAGCGGCAGGTGGTAGCCGCCGCTGAAGTCCTTCAGCCAGCCGGTGACGTAGCCGGCGGCGAAGCCGGCGATGTTGCCCATGGTGTTGATCAGGGCGATGCCGGCGGCCGCGGCGGCGCCGGTGAGGAACCGGGACGGGACGGACCAGAACACCGGCAGGGCGGCGAAGATCGAGCAGGCGGTGACGGTGATCACGGCCACCGTGGCGGCGGGCGAGTCCATGTAGAGGGCGATGGGGATGGAGATGCCGCCGACGATCGCCGGGCCCGCGATGTGCCAGACCTTGGTGCCGTTCCGGGTGGCGTGCCGGGACCAGAAGAAGAGAACCACGGCGGCCGGCAGGTACGGGATGGCGGTGATCAGCGCCTTGTCCATGACGCTGAAGCTGGTGTCGAACTCCTCCTGGAAGCCGTCGATGATCGTCGGCAGGAAGAACGCGAGGGCGTAGAGGCCGTAGATGAAGCCGAAGTAGATCAGCGAGAGCGTCCAGACGCGGGCGCTGCCGAAGGCGGTCTTCAGGGCCTCGCGGCCGTGGGAGTGGGCCTGGTCGGCGCCGGCCTTGCCCGCGTTCTCCGCGGTGAGCTCGCCCTCCAGCCAGTCCTTCTCCTGCTGGGTGAGCCACTTGGCGTGGGCGGGGCGGTCGATCAGGTAGAACCAGGCGATGACGCCGAGGAGGATCGCCGGCACCGAGACGCCGAGGAACATCACGCGCCAGCCCTCGAGGCCGAACAGGCCGTGGCGCTCGATCAGCAGGCCGGCGAGCGGGGCGCCGATGACGGTGGTCAGCGGCTGGGCCAGGTAGAAAAGACCGAGGATCTTGGTGCGGTGCCGGGTGGGGACCCACTGGCTGAGGTAGAGGATGGCGCCGGGGAAGAAGCCGGCCTCGGCGATGCCGAGGAGGAAGCGCAGCACGTAGAGCTGCTCGCTGTCCTGCACCCAGGTGAAGAGGAGAGAGACGATCCCCCAGGTCACCATGATCCGGGCGAGCCAGCGGCGGGCGCCGAACCGGTGCAGTGCCATGTTGCTCGGCACTTCGAGCGCGATGTAGCCGATGAAGAAGACGCCGGACGCGAAGCCGAACTGGGCCGCGGTGAGCGCGAGGTCCTCGCCCATGCCGTTGGGCTCGGCGAAGGAGACGGCGGTCCTGTCCAGGTAGTTCACGAAGAACATCAGGGCCACGAAGGGGACGAGTCGGGTGGAGATCTTCCGGATGGCTGATCTCTCTATGGCGCTGGCGTCCTGGGGCTGTGCAGCGGCTCCCATGGGTCACTCCTTGGTGCATCGGACAGCTTTGTCCGGGTCGGGGACGCTCACGTAACATTGGTTACCAATTTACCAAAGGCATTGGTAACCAATTTACCAAAACTTCGTGCTTCTTTCAGGCTATATGTCCGGTTATGCTGCCGGGCCGTTCGAGCGGCGTGACGGCCCGTGACGTCCTTCACGCGCGGTCTGATGTACTTGACGGGTGACTGCCCCAACCGACCAGCCGGACGCGACAACCGACCTCGTCTCGCTCCTGCGGCCCGTCGTGCGTGAGTCGTCCGTGAGCGAGGTGGCCAAGCGCCTCCTCGACCACCTCACCGAGGGGAACCTCAGACCCGGGACCCGGCTCCCCGCCGAGCGCCAGCTCGCCGAGGCGCTCGGGGTGGCGCGCTCCAGCGTGCGGGGGGCGCTCTCCGCGCTCGACGTGCTCGGCATCATCGAGATCAAGCCGGGTTCCGGCTCCTACGTGCGGGCCAACACCTCGGAGTTCCTGCCGCGCGCCATCAACTGGGGGCTCATGCTCGGGCAGCGCCGCACCCAGGACCTGGTCGAGGTGCGCGCCTTCATGGAGCGGATGTCGGCCCGGCTGGCCGCCGAGCGCGCCGACGACGCGGATGTGAGCAGGCTGAGCGGTCACCTGGAGCGGATGCGCGAGGCCGGCGGGGACGTCACGGCCTTCATCGAGGCCGACATCGCCTTCCACCTGGAGACGGCGAACATCGCCCGCAACACCGTGCTCAACGACATCCTGCACAGCATCCGCGCGCTGCTGCAGGCGTGGATGGAGCGCGCCGGCGACGTCGAGGGCACCATCACCGGCACCCTCCACGAGCACGGCACCATCCTGGAGGCCATCAGGCGGCGCGACCCGGAGGCCGCCGACCGCGCGATGACCGAGCACATGCGACTCGCCAGCGTGCGGCTGCAGTCCTCGCTCGACACCGAACCGGCCGAGGCCGAGGAGCACCCAGGGGCCGGCGCCCCCGCCGCCACCTGACAACACGCCGCGGGCCACGCTTACCCGTTCGGCTGAACCGTCGGCACCCACGTAACCACCGCCGCCGATAGACCCGTTAGCCATCCGTAACGGAAATCGAGCGGCCGTGAGGAGTGCCGATGTACGAGATGCTGGCAACGCTGCTGACCGAGGAGTTCGGCATCGAGGCCGACACCGTCCGCCCCGAGACGACCTTCCGCGCGCTCGAGCTCGACTCGCTCTCGCTGACCGAGCTGGCCGTGATCGTCACCGAGCGCACCGGCCGGCTGGTCGACGACATTGACCTGGACACCCCGCTGCACGCGGCGGCGGAACGATACGCCACCGCCACGGCGAGCCTGTAGTGGCCGGCGAGATCGCCGTCACCGGGGTCGGCCTCGTCACCCCGGGTGGCGTC
Organism: Streptomyces sp. 8K308; assembly: GCF_004348315.1. Taxonomy (GTDB): domain Bacteria; phylum Actinomycetota; class Actinomycetes; order Streptomycetales; family Streptomycetaceae; genus Streptomyces. Next base: position 15,350 of record NZ_SMKC01000101.1, read on the forward strand.
GGGGCCCCCGCGACCTGGCGGACGGTGTGCGACGGCCGGTCCACGGCCGAGCGGGACGAGGCGCTCGCCGGGCTGCCCGTCGACATCTCCTGCCCGGTGCCCGGCTTCGACGGCGACGCGCTGCTCGGTCGCCGGCTCGCCAGGCGCCTGGACCGGGCGACCCAGCTGGGCATGGTGGCGGCCCACGAGGCGATGGCCATGGCGGACCTGCCGGCCGGGTCCCTGGACCCCGCGCGGGTCGGGGTGCTGATGGGCTCCGGCGGATCGAGCCTGGCCGGCGTGGCCGAGGCCCACCGGCGGCTGCTCGCCGGCCGCCCCGAGACCATCTCGCCCACCGCGCTGCCCCGCTCGCTGCCCAGCGCCTGCGCCGGCGAGATCGCCCTCGGCCTCGGTGCGACCGGGCCCGCCTTCGCGGTGGTGGCCGGCTGCGCCTCCCCGCTGCTGGCCGTCCGGATCGCGCGGGACCTGCTGGCCTCCGGCGATCTCGACGTGGCGGTGGTCGGCGGTGCTGAATCGCTTCGCCACCCGCTGACCGTCGCCGGCTTCGCCCAGCTCGGCACGGTCTCCCGTCGCACCGGGGACCCGGCCGCCGCCTCCCGGCCCTTCGACGCCGACCGCGACGGGCTCGTGGTGGCCGAGGGCGCCGCCGTCCTGGTGCTCGAGCGCCCGGGACACGCGCGCGCCCGGCGGGCCCCGGTACTGGCCTGGCTCGCCGGCTGCGGCGCGGCGGGCGAGGCCCACCACCCCACGGCCCCGGACCCGGAGGGCGCCGGCGGCCGGCGGGCCGCCGAAGCGGCCCTGGCCGACGCCGGCTGGCAGCCGGAGGACATCGGCCACGTCAACGCCCACGGCGCGGCGACCGTGGCCAACGACGCGGCCGAGGCGAGCTGGCTCGCCGGCGCGCTGCCCCACCGGCCGCCGGTGACCGCGCCGAAGGGGGCCCTCGGGCACGCCGGCGCCGGCTCGGGCGCCATCGAGGCGGCCCTCACAGTGCTGGCGCTGCGCGAGCGGCTTGTCCCACCGACCGCCAACCTGGACCGGCTCGACCCGGCCTTCGACCTGGACGTGGTCGCCAAGTCCCCGCGCCCCGTTGCCGAGGAGCTCGGTGCCCTCACCGTCTCCGCCGCGCTCGGCGGCCAGAGCGCCGCGTTACTGCTGCGATGCGCGTGACACCGCCGACATCGGCCGCCGCCGGTCGGGCGCTGTCCGCCGCCCGACTGCTGCTGCGGCTGCGCGGGGCGCCGGAACCGCAGCCGCTCTACGACCAACTGCGGGCCCTGGGCCCGGTGGTGGCCGTGCCCTGGCTCAGGTCGCTGCTGGTGACCGGCCACGCGGAGTGCCGACGGGCGCTGCGGGACCCGGTGTTCGCCCTGCCCGACGCGGGCTGGCGGGACCCGGTGTTCGCCCTGCCCGACGCGGGCTGGCGGGACCGGCGGGTGCCGGGCTGGCGCGGCCACCAGTCCGTCGTCGACCTCAACAACGGGCTGCTCACCCTGAATCCGCCCCGCCGCACGGCGGTGCGCGGCGCCCTCGCGGCCAGCGCCAGCCGACAGGCGGTCGACGAACTCCGTCCGCGAATCGCGGAGTTCACCGAACAGTGTCTGGACGACGTGGCTCGCGTGCTGCGTCACGACGGCACCGCCGACCTGGTCGCGCTGCTCGCCGATCCCCTGCCGGCCCGCGCCGTCTGCGCCTGGCTCGACCTGCCCGTGGCGGACGCGCCCCGGCTGGCGGCCCTCACCCGCCGCCACGCCTGCCTCCATGAGCTCTCCCCCACCCAGGCCCAGCTCAGGGACGCCGACTCGGCGGCCGAGGAGTTCAAGGACTACTTCCTGCCGCTGATCGGCCAGCGCGCCCATCGGCCAGGCGCCGACGCGCTCTCCCGCCTGGTCGGCGGATCCGGTGGCCGAGCCGCCGGCCTCACCTCCTATGACGTCGCGGTGAACGCGGCGACCCTCTTCGTCGCCGGCTTCGAGACCACCGCCACCATGATCACCAGCTTGGCCCGGGCCGTCATCGAAGAGCCCGGGTTCGCCGACCGGTTGCGGGCGGCGCCGGAGCATGTCCCGGCCGCCGTCGAGGAGATCATCCGCCGCAACCCCTCGGCTGCCGTCGTCAGCCGGGTCGCGACCCGCGACTGCCGGCTCGGCGGCGCCACCGTGCCCAAGGACCAGTTGCTGCATCTGCTACTGCCCGCCGCGAACCGCGACCCGGCCGCGGCCGGCCAGCCACACCTCTCTTTCGGCGCGGGCATCCACTACTGCCTGGGGGCGAGGCTCGCCCGGCTCGAGCTCACCACCCTGCTGCCCCGGCTGCTCGATCGCCTCCCCCGCATGCGGCTCGCCGCGCCGCCCGCGGCGCCCCGAGGGCTCGTACTCCCCCATCCACCGCGGCTGCTCGTGACAGCCGACCAGCCCCTTTCGAAAGCACCACCTCGATGACCAGTCCCTCACCTCACCTCGCTCGCGACATCCTCACCCCGCTCGAACCCTCCGTCGCCCGGCTGCTCGACCGACACCTCAACGCGGCCCAGACCTGGATGCCGCACTCCTACGTGCCGTGGAGCGCGGCCCGCGACTTCGACGGCCCCCTCGGCGGTGAGCCCTGGCGGCCCGAGCAGTCCCCGCTGCCGCCTGCCGTCCGGGACGCGCTGCTCGTGAACCTCCTCACCGAGGACAACCTGCCCAGCTACCACTTCGAGATCGCCACCCGCTTCGGCCGGGACGGCGCCTGGGGCACCTGGGTGCATCGCTGGACGGCCGAGGAGGGCCGGCACGCCGACGCGCTCCGCGCCTACCTGCACGCCACCCGGGCCGTCGACCCGGTCGAGCTCGAGCGGTGCCGGATGCGGCAGGTCGCCGAGGGCTACTCCAGCGACCAGCCCACCGTGTTGCACGCCATCGCCTACGTCACCGTGCAGGAGCTCGCCACCCGCGAGGCCCATCGCAACGCAGGCGTGGCCTGCGGCGACCCGGTCGGCAAGCTGCTCGCCTCCCGCATCGCGGCCGACGAGAACCTGCACATGCTCTTCTACCGGGACCTGTTCGCCGACGCGCTCGAGCTGGCCCCCGACGCCGCCACCGCCGCCCTGGCCGATGTCGTCTGCGGCTTCCAGATGCCGGGCACCGCCATCCCCGGCTTCCAGCAGCGCTCCCTGCGGATCGCCTCGGCCGGCATCTACCACCTGGGCATCCACCGCGAGCACGTGGTGCTGCCGCTGCTTCGCTCGCTTCGGGTCATGACCCGCAGCGACCTCGGCCCGGCCGGCGAGGCGGCCCGCGACCGGCTCGGCCGCCACCTCGACATGCTGCGGGCCACGGCCGAGCGCTTCCGGGAACTCTACGAGCGGATGGAGGCGGTGACCCTTGCGGACGCCCGGCGCTGAGGCGGTCATCACGGGCATCGGGATGATCACCCCGGCCGGCCTCACCCCCGAGGCCACCTGGGCGACCGTCTGCGAGGGCCGCGGGCTCGCCCGCCACGACCCGGAACTGGCCGGGCTGCCCGTCGACTTCTCCTGCCGGGTCGACGGCTTCGACCCGGACACCGTCTACGGCCGCAGGCTGGCCCGCCGGCTCGACCGCTTCACCCACCTCGGCCTGGCGGCCGCCCGCCAGGCCGTCGCGAACGCCGACCTCGACCCGGCCACCTGGGCCGCCGACCGCGTCGGCGTGGTCCTCGGTACCGGAAGCAACAGCCTGGAGACCTATCCCAAGGAGTTCGCCAGGCTCAACGAGGGCCACCCGACCCGCGTCTCGCCCATCGCGCTCACCCGCAGCGTGCCCAACATGGTGGCCGGCGAGGTGGCCATGGACCTCCGGGCCCACGGGCCGAGCTTCACGGTGTCCAGCGCCTGCGCCTCCGGCTCCACCGCGCTCGGCCTGGCCCGCGACCTGCTGGCGGCCGGCACCTGCGACATCGTGCTGGCCGGCGGCGCCGAGTCCGGCCGGAGCAGGATGACCGCGACCTGCTTCTCCCAACTCCAGGCGCTCTCCCAGAGGACGGACGACCCGGCCGCGGCGTCCCGCCCCTTCGACCTGGAGCGCGACGGCTTCGTGCTCTCGGAGGGCGCGGCGCTGCTGGTGCTCGAGCGCCAGGACCACGCCCGGCGGCGCGGGGCCCGGGTGCGGGCGCTGCTGCTCGGCCACGCCGCCACCAGCGACGCCCATCATCCGGTCGCCCCGCTCCCGGAGGGGAGGGGCGCCGAGCGCACCATCCGCACCGCGCTGGCCGACGCCGGAAAGGAGCCGGGCGACGTCGGATGCGTGAGCGCGCACGGCACCTCGACCCCCCCGGGCGACCGGGGGGAGGCGCTGGCGCTCCTTCGGGTGTTCGGCGGCGGGGGTCCGCCGGTGACCGCGCCCAAGAGCGTCCTCGGGCACGCCCTGGGAGCCTCCGGCGCGATCGAGGCGGCGCTCGCGGTGCTGACGCTCGAGCACCAGCGCGTGCCACCGACCGCCAACCTCGGCCGCCAGGAACCCGGCGCCGAACTCGACATCGTGACCGATCGTCCGCGGCCCGCTGAACTCAACGTCGCCATGACCAACTCCTTCGGCTTCGGGGGGCACAACAGCGTGCTGGTCCTCAGCAGACCACGCTGAACGAACCACCCGTAGTCGTCCTTGGTCAGGTGTCGACCTGACTTTCGTCAGGTGTCGGCGGGCGCCACGGACCGGCCGGACGCGACACGCGCCGGGCCGGCATCAAGGTCACGCCAAGACTGCCGGGATCCGGCAATGTGTTCTGTCACACCTCCATGGCACCATCCCTTCAACAGGCCGAAGAGGGCCCACGGGGGAGGTGAGTGACGATGGGTTGGTTTCCGCTTCTCGGCATCGGGGGATTGCTGCTGCTGGGACTGGTCGTCGTCCTCGACGGCGCGTTCGACGGGCTTTTCGACGGGTTCGCCGGCGCTGACGGGTGGCTGTCCCTGCCGGCCGTCACCGCCTTCGTCTCCATGCTGGGTTTCGTGGGCGCCATCGCCCAGGGGGCGACCGGCATGGGCACGGCGCCCGCCGCCGCGGTGGGGGCGG
>NZ_SMKC01000102.1 GCF_004348315.1 Streptomyces sp. 8K308
CCTCCGGGGTCTGTTCGGGCGCCGGGGTGGTGGGCGCGGCTGACGACTCCTCGGGCGTGGGCGAGGGCGACTCCTCGCTCGGCCGCGTCGTCTCCTCGGCCGGCTCCGTGCTCGGCGCCTCCTCCGGCGTCCGCTCCTCCTGACCGCCCAACTCGGTCGACGGCGAGGGCGACAACGTGCCGGGACGGGTCGACGTCCCCTGCTCCTGGGCCCGGACGTCGTCGGTGTCGTTGTTCAGGCCGAGGCTCTCACCGAGCCCCGGAAGCAGGCCCGTTCCCACAGCCACCGCGCCCACCGTCAGGGCGGCGGAGGCACCGACCAGGCCGGTGCGCGCGTGCCCCCGGCGTCGGCGATGGCGTCCCATCCAGAGCACCGTCCTCGTCACTCAGTGAAGATCGTTGATCACCCAACCGGGTGAAGTGTCACCGCGTGACTGTACGGCATCGAGACGGCGACGGAAGTGTCTGGAAGTGAAAACCCGGGATAGCGTGCGTCACATGGAACGACCCGCGCCACCGCCCGCCGACCCCGCCGAGCCCGTCCGGATGACCGCCTGGGTGCGCGGCCTGGTGCAGGGCGTCGGCTTCCGCTGGTTCACCAGGGCCGCCGCCCTGGAGATCGGAGGGCTCCGGGGGTTCGCCCTCAACCTGGCGGACGGGCGCGTCCAGGTGGTGGCCGAGGGCCCACGGGACCGCTGCGAGCGGCTGCTCGCCTGGCTCCGGGAGGGCGACACGCCCGGCCGGGTGGACGGCGTCACAGAGATATGGGACACACCGCGCGGGGGCTACCAGGACTTCGCCATTCGCTGACGGGCACCACTCCGATGCCGGGGAATGTCCCGGAAACTGCTTGCCAACCCCGCTCCGACGTGCAAGGCTGCGGCCAGCAACCGCCCGGGGCCCGTCCCCGCTCCAGCGGAACGTAACCGGCACCGCTCCTCCGAGAGCGGTCAGCGGCCCGGCCGCCCCGGCCTCTACGCGGTGTGATCGTGTTGACCGTCCCACTTTTTGGTGAGACGCTGAAACTCCCGCGCATCTCAGCTAGGTGGCCCTGAGAACTGAGGGCAAAGGCGGACGTCGCGGGATCAATCCCTCACGACCCACCAACGGCTTCGGTCGGTCACTCAGTGTGGAGGACCATCCATCATGGCAAAGGCGCTTCTCGGACACGTCGGCGGCTCCGACCCCCGAGTCCTCGCCGAGATGCGACGGCTTCAGCAGCGCGTGCAGGACCTGGAGACCCAGCTCCTCCGGGTTCAGGCGGAGAACGACGCGCTGGCCGCCGCCGCTCGGCACGGCGACTCGGTGCTCGACAGCATCGACATGCCCAAGGCGGAGCCCGCTCTGACCTGACCTCAACGGCGAGGACAGGCCGCGACGGCATCGCCAGCGGATAATGCGAGGGACGCTTCGGCGTCCCTTCGTCATGTCCAGCCACCGCACCACCCGGTCTACTCAACTGTGTGCCCGCCATCCCATGCGCCGAAACGGCGAATCGCCAAAAGGGCGAAGTGGGGCGCGCGCCCGGTAGAGTCGCACGGCGTGCACCTCAAGAGCCTGACCCTGCGCGGGTTCAAGTCCTTCGCCTCGGCCACGACGCTGCGCCTCGAGCCCGGCATCACGTGTGTGGTCGGGCCGAACGGCTCGGGCAAGTCCAACGTGGTGGACGCGCTCTCCTGGGTCATGGGCGAGCAGGGTGCCAAGTCGCTGCGCGGCGGCAAGATGGAGGACGTCATCTTCGCCGGCACCACCGGCCGTCCGCCGCTCGGCCGCGCCGAGGTCTCCCTCACCATCGACAACTCCGACGGCGCGCTGCCCATCGACTACACCGAGGTCACCATCACCCGGACCATGTTCCGCAACGGTGGCAGCGAGTACCAGATCAACGGCAACACCTGCCGGCTGCTCGACGTCCAGGAGTTGCTCTCCGACTCCGGCATCGGCCGCGAGATGCACGTCATCGTCGGCCAGGGCCAGCTCGACTCCGTGCTGCACGCCGACCCCACCGGGCGCCGCGCCTTCATCGAGGAGGCCGCCGGCGTCCTCAAGCACCGCAAGCGCAAGGAGAAGGCGCTGCGGAAGCTGGACGCGATGCAGGCCAACCTCGCCCGGGTCCAGGACCTCACCGACGAGCTGCGGCGGCAGCTCAAGCCGCTCGGCCGGCAGGCCGCCGTGGCCAGGCGGGCCGCCGTCATCCAGGCCGACCTGCGGGACGCCAGGCTGCGGCTGCTCGCCGACGACCTGGTCGCCCAGCGGGCCGCGCTGCGCGCCGAGATCGCCGACGAGGCCGCGCTCAAGGAGCGCAAGGAGGCCGCCGAGGCGCGCCTCAAGGAGGCGCTGCGCCGGGAGTCGCGACTGGAGCAGGAGGTGCGCACGCTCGCGCCCCGCGTGCAGCGCGCCCAGGACACCTGGTACGCGCTCTCCCAACTCGCCGAGCGCGTCCGTTCCACCATCAGCCTGGCCGACGCCCGGGTCACCAGCGCCACCTCCCAGGCGCCCGAGGAGCGCCGGGGCCGCGACCCCGAGGACATGGAGCGCGAGGCGGCCAGGATCCGCGAACAGGAGGCGGAGCTGACCGCCGCCCTCGAGGCCGCGAGCCGGGCGCTCGACGACACCGTCGACCACCGCGCCGACCTGGAGCGCAGGTTGGCCCAGGAGGAGCGGCGGCTCAAGGACGCCGCGCGCGCCATCGCCGACCGGCGCGAGGGCCTGGCCAGGCTGCACGGCCAGGCCAACGCGGCCCGCAGCAGGGCCGCCACCGCCCAGGCCCAGATCGACCGGCTCGCCGCCGCCCGCGACGAGGCCGCCGAGCGGGCCGCCGAGGCGCAGCGCGCGTACGAGGCGCTGAACGCCGAGGTGACGGGGCTCGACGCGGACGACAGCTCGCTGGCCGAGGAGCACGAGGCCGCCAAGCGCGAGCTCGCCGCCGCCGAGGCCGAGCTTGGCCGCGCCAGGGACGCCGTGGGCGCGGCCGAGCGGGAGCGTGCCGCCGTCTCGGCGCGGCACGACGCGCTCGCGCTCGGCCTGCGCCGCAAGGACGGCAGCGGCGCGTTGCTCGCCGCCGGCGACCAGCTGACCGGGCTGCTCGGCCCGGCCGCCGAACTGCTCACCGTCGCCCCGGGCTTCGAGGTGCCGGTCGCCGCCGCGCTCGGCGTGGCCGCCGACGCGGTCGCCGTCGACTCGCCCGCCACCGCCGTCGAGGCGCTGCGCCTGCTGCGCAAGCAGGACGCGGGCCGCGCCGCGCTGCTGCTCGGCGGCGTGCCGGACGAGCGGCCGGAGCCGGAGGTCGGCGACGGGATCCGGCGGGCGGCCGACCTGGTGAGTGGCCCGCCAGAACTGCTCCCCGCGGTCCGGCGGCTGCTGCGCGGCATGGTGGTGGTCACCGCCCTGGAGGACGCGCTTGACCTGCTGTCGACGCGGCCCGAGCTGACCGCCGTCACCGCCGAGGGCGACGTGCTCTCCCGCCACCTGGCCCAGGGCGGCTCGGCCGGCGCGCCGAGCCTGCTCGAGGTGCAGGCCTCCGTGGCGGAGGCCGCGGCCGAGCTGCGCGAACTGACCGAGCGGTGCGCCGAGCTGGCCGAGGGGCAGCGGTCGGCCACCGAGCGCCGGGCGACCGCCGCCGCCCTGGTCGAGGAACTCGCCCAGCGGCGCAGCGCCGCCGAGCGCGCCAAGTCCAGGGTCGCGCAGGACCTGGGCCGGCTCGCCGGGCAGGCCAGGGGCGCGGCCGGCGAGGCCGAGCGGGCCGAGGCGGCCGTCGCCCGGGCCCAGGAGGACCTGGCCAGGGCGGTCGAGCAGGCCGAGGAGCTGGCCGAGCGGCTGGCCGTCGCCGAGGAGTCGGCCGACGTGGACGAGGAGCCGGACACCGCCGTGCGCGACCGGCTCGCGGCCGACGGGGCCAACGCCCGGCAGACCGAGATGGAGGCGCGGCTCCAGGTCCGCACCCATGAGGAGCGGGTGAAGGGCCTCGCCGGCAGGGCGGACTCGCTGGACCGGGCGGCGCGCGCCGAGCGGGAGGCGCGGGCGCGCGCGGAGCGGCGGCGCGCCAGGATGCGGTATGAGGCCGAGGTCGCGGGGGCGGTGGCGGACGGCGCCCGGCAGCTGCTGGCCCATGTCGACGCCTCGCTGGAGCGGGCCGGCGCCGAGCGCGAGGCGGCCCAGCGGGCCAGGGCCGAGCGCGAGCACGCGCTGGTCGCCGAGCGGGCTGCGGGCCGCGAGCTCAAGGACGAGCTGGACAAGCTGACCGACTCGGTGCACCGCGGCGAGGTCCTGGGCGCCGAGAAGCGGCTGCGGATCGAGCAGTTGGAGACCAGGGCGCTCGAGGAGCTTGGCGTCGAGCCCTCGGTGCTGGTCGCCGAGTACGGCCCCGACCAGCCGGTGCCGCCGTCCCCGCCCGCGGAGGGCGAGGAGCTGCCCGACGAGCCGGAGGATCCGCGCAACCAGCCGCGGCGCTTCGTCAGGGCCGAGCAGGAGCGCAGGCTGCGGGCCGCCGAGCGCGCCTACAAGCAGCTGGGCAAGGTCAACCCGCTGGCGCTCGAGGAGTTCGCCGCGCTCGAGGAGCGGCACAAGTTCCTCAGCGAGCAGCTCGAGGACCTCAAGAAGACCAGGGCCGACCTGCTCCAGGTCGTCAAGGAGGTCGACGAGCGGGTGGAGCAGGTCTTCACGGCCGCCTACCACGACACGGCGCGGGAGTTCGAGGGCGTGTTCTCGCGGCTCTTCCCCGGCGGCGAGGGCCGGCTCATGCTGACCGACCCCTCCGACATGCTGACCACCGGCGTCGAGGTGGAGGCCAGGCCGCCGGGCAAGAAGGTCAAGCGGCTCTCCCTGCTCTCCGGCGGCGAGCGTTCGCTGACGGCGGTGGCCCTGCTGGTCTCGATCTTCAAGGCGCGCCCCAGCCCCTTCTACGTCATGGACGAGGTGGAGGCGGCGCTCGACGACACCAACCTCCAGCGGCTGATCCGGATCATGGAGGAGCTCAAGGACAGCTCCCAGCTGATCGTGATCACCCATCAGAAGCGCACCATGGAGGTCGCCGACGCGCTCTACGGCGTCTCCATGCAGGGCGACGGCGTGTCCAAGGTCATCAGCCAGCGGCTGTCAGGCAAGGGGTAGCGCGGGCCGGCCGGCTAGCCGAGGATGCCCCGCTGGTAGGCCGTGGCCACCGCGGCAGCGCGGTCGTTGACGCCCAGCTTGGCGTACAGGTGGGTGAGGTGGGTCTTCACCGTGGCCTCGCTGATGAACAGCTCGCGGGCGATCTCGCGGTTGGAGGTGCCCTTCGCCACCAGGGCCAGCACCTCGCGCTCGCGGGCGGAGAGCGGCTCGTTGCCCGGCGAGCGGACCGCCGAGACCAGACGGGAGGCGACCGCGGGGGAGAGGACCGTGCGGCCCGCGGCCGCCGCGCGCACCGCGGGGAACAGCTCGTCGCGCGGCGCGTCCTTCAGCAGGTAGCCGGTGGCGCCCGCCTCGATCGCCGGGATGGTGTCGGAGTCGGTGTCGTAGGTGGTGAGCACCAGCACCCTGGCGCGGGCGCCGCGCCGGCTCAGCTCGGCGATGGCGGCCACCCCGCCGCCGCCCGGCATCCGCAGGTCCATCAGAACCACGTCCGGGTCGAGCGACTCGACCAGGCTCACGGCCGCCACGCCGTCCGACGCTTCGCCGAGGACCGTGAAGCCCGGCTCCGAGGCGAACATGCCGCGCAGCCCGTCCCGCACGACGGGGTGGTCGTCGACGATCAGCAGCGAGATGCACGGCCCGTCAGTCATGGTCGACCAAGGGTACGCGGGCCGACACGGCGGTGCCCAGGCCGGGTTCCGACTCCACGGAGAGCGAGCCGGCGACCCGCTCGGCGCGGGCGCGCATCCCGTCGAGCCCGAAGCCGCCGGAGCCGGTGCGCGGCGGCGGCACCCGCGGGTCGAAGCCCGTGCCGTCGTCGCGGATGTCGAGCATCACCTCGTGGCCGATGAAGCTCAGCGTCACCCCGACCCGCGAGGGGGTCGCGTGCCGCGCCGCGTTGGACAGCGCCTCCTGGGCGATGCGGAGCAGCGTCGCCGCGAGCTCGCCGTGCAGTTCCCGCGAGGCGCCGGTGAGGGTGAAGTCGGCGCGCACGCCGGTCCGTTCCGACCAGTCGAGGACGGTCCTGCGCAGCGCCGCCGGCAGCGCGTCGTGTTCGAGGTCCACCGGTGCCAGGTTCCGCACCGAGCGGCGGGCCTCGCCCAGGCTGTGCCGGGCCAGCCGCGCCGCGCGCGCCACGTGAGCCCGGACGACCTCGGGGTCGTCCACGGTCTCCAGGGCCTGGAGCTGCGCGATGATCCCGGTCAGGCCCTGCGCGATGGTGTCATGGATCTCGGCCGCGAGCCGGCGCCGCTCGTCGGCGATCCCGGCCTCCCTGGCCTGCACCACCAGCTGGCTATGGAGTGCCGCGTTCTCGTCGAGGGCCTGCTGCAGTGCCGCGTTGGTGCGCTCCAGCTCGGTGATGAGCGCGGCCTGAGCCTCGGCCTGCGCCTGCTCCTTGGCGGCCAGGTGGGCGAAGAGGTGCACCAGGCCCATGTGCATGCACACCAGTACGGCGTACACCGCCCAGCCCGGCCCCCACGAGCGCAGCTGCGCCGGCCCGCCCACGTTGGACAGCGCCATCACAACGGCGGTGGCGTAGAGACCGGTCATCACCAGCCGCCGCGGGAGCTGCCGGTCGGCGCTGAAGTAGCCGTGGACCGCATAGACGCCGAAGAACGGGTTCAGGCAGGTGAGGGCGAAGCCGATCGCCCAGCGCGTGAAGTAGTGGCAGGCGCCCGCGACGGACGGGCCGCGCGTGAGGCGCTGCCAGGAGAGATCGAGGACCACAGCGGCCAGCGCGAGGAGCGCGGTGGCGACTCGCGCGGCGCGGGACATCTCGAGGTCGTCGGCCGTGACGACGGCGAGCAGCAGGGCCACCGCCATCAGCGCGTGCGGTCCCCACCGGTCGTAGAGTGCCCAGCGCTTCTCGACCTCCGACACGTCTCCCACGCCCCCAGTCTCCACCGGCCGGCCGCGTCGCCGTTCGGCCGGCTCACTCCCACCGGAACCAGCGCGTGGCCGTCGCCGTCGCCGCGGCCGTCCAGGCGGCCAGCACCCCGAGGTGGTACCAGCCGGGCCAGTCGCCAGCGGTGGCCTCTCCCAGAGCCTGGGCCGCCGCGCCGAACGGCGTCGTCTCGACGATCCGCGCGAGCACGTCCGGCATGGTCTGGATCGGCATCCAGACCCCCGCGCAGAACATCATCGGGAACAGCACGGCGGAGCCGACCGCGGTCGCGAGCCGCGAGGTGGGGGTTAGGGCCGTGATCACGCTGCCGAGCGCCAGCGCGGCGGCAACGGCCAGCAGCAGCGCGAGACCGTAGCCGAGGGGCTGACCCGGCAGCGCGACGTCGTACGCCAGCCGGCCCACGGCCAGCGCCAGCAGCGCCGAGACGAGGGCGGCGACCCCGTTCAGCACCATCTGCGCGACGAGCACCGCGGAGGGCGGGACGGGCGTGGTCGACATCCGGCGCAGGATGCCGCGCTCGCGGTAGCCGGTCACGGTCGGCGGCATCGCCTGGAAGCCGGCCACGATCAGCCCGAGCAGCACGGTCACCGCGACGTAGAGGTCGACGACCCGCAGCCCCCCGAGCTCGTCGTCCACCTCTCGGTAGGAGGGGATGGCGCCGACGATCGCCAGCAGCAGGGGAGGGAACAGCAGCAGCCAGAAGAGGGTCCCCAGCTCCCGCAGGAAGAGGCGGCCCTCGGCGCGCAGCACGGCCGCGGTGGTGGCGCGCCGCGAAACGGCGACGCCGCTGACGGTGCCGGTGGTGCTGACGGTGCTCATCGGTCGGCTCCCGTGAGATCGAGGAACGCGTCGTCCAGGGTGGCGTCGGTGACGCGGAGTTGGTGGGCGGTGACGTGGCCGCGGGCCAGCAGGGTGATGACGGCGTTCACCGTCTCGTCCGTGCCGGCGAGGGTGATCCGGCCGTCCTTCCAAGCGATGGACGCGACGTCCGGCAGTTCCGCGAGTTCGCTCTCGTCGAGCGGCACCGAGGGTGTGAAGCTGATCAGGGTGGCGCCGGTGGAGCGCCTGATCAGCCCGGCCGGGGTGTCGAGGGCGGCGATCCGGCCCTGGTCGATGACGGCGATCCGGTCGCAGAGGCGCTGGGCCTCCTCCATGAAGTGGGTGACGAGCAGGACGGTGACGCCGCTGTCCCGCACGTCCTCGATGAGCTCCCAGGTGTCGCGGCGGGCGCGCGGGTCGAGGCCGGTGGTCAGCTCGTCGAGGACGACCACCCGCGGGTTGCCGATCAGGGCGAGGGCGATGAAGAGGCGCTGCTTCTGGCCGCCGCTGAGCTTGGCGAAGCGGGTGGAGAGCCGGCCGGTCAGGCCCAGGCGCTCGGCCAGCGGTCGCCAGTCGGCCGGGCGCGGGTAGCAGGCGGCGTACAGTTCGAGCGCCTCGCGGACGGTGAGCTTGGGCTGGAGCTCGCTCTCCTGGAGCTGGACGCCGAGCACCCCGGTCAGCTCGGCGTGGTCGCCGACCGGGTCGAGGCCGGCGACGCGGATCCGGCCCGAGTCGGGCACCCGCAGGCCCTCGACGCACTCGACGGTGGTGGTCTTGCCGGCGCCGTTCGGGCCGAGCACGCCGAAGATCTCGCCCTCCTCCACGGCGAACGAGACGCCGTCGACGACGGTTCGGCCGCCGTATGACCTGCGCAGGTCCTGGACTTCGATGATGGACATGACCCCAGGGTTCCGGCCACGGGCCCCGCCCCACATCGCCCTTCGGGCTCGACGCCGGATCAACCGATCGGTTGATCCCCGGGTACGACCGGGAGGCGGGTGGAAGCGGTGGAGATCGGGCGACCCGGCCACCGCGGGCGGGGCGCGTCGGCGATACTTGAGGGCGCTCGGTGCCGGCCCGGCAGCCCGGGCAGGCCGCTCCTCCAAGGCACCACCAAGGGAACCGATGGACATCCTGATCCTCGTCGCAATCATCGCCGTGGTCGCCGTCGTCGCGATCAGCGCGCTGACCATCACGCTCCGCCGCCGTGACCCGGCGCCGCCGCCACCGCTGGCCGCGGAGAAGGCCGAGGAGAAGGCACGCGAGCGGGCCGGGGAGCCGGGCGAGCCGCAGATCGGCGACGACGCGTCGGTGGGGGTGGACGAGGAGCGGCGCACCATCGAGGACGTGGCGCTGCCCGGGGCCGAGGAGGCCGGGGCGGTGGCCGAGCCCGAGGCGCCGCCGATCGAGGTGCCCGAGCCGAGCGCCGGGCGTCTCGTGCGGCTGCGCGCCAGGCTGGCTCGCTCGCAGAACTCGCTGGGCCGTGGCCTGCTCACCCTGCTCTCGCGCGAGCGTCTGGACGACGGGACCTGGGACGAGATCGAGGACACGCTGCTCACCGCCGACGTGGGCGTCCGGCCGACCCAGGAGCTGGTCGCCCGGCTGCGCGAGCGGGTGCGGGTGCTCGGCACCAGGACGCCGGAGGAGCTGCGGGCGCTGCTGCGCGAGGAACTGCTCGCGCTCGTCGGCACCGACCTGGACCGCGCGGTGCACACCGAGGGCGGTGTCTCGGAGGCCGGCGAGGAGCGGCCGGCCGTGGTCCTCGTGGTGGGCGTCAACGGCACGGGCAAGACCACGACGACCGGCAAGCTGGCGCGGGTGCTGGTCGCGGACGGCAGGTCCGTGGTCCTCGGCGCGGCCGACACCTTCCGGGCGGCGGCCGCCGACCAGCTGCAGACCTGGGGCCAGCGGGTCGGCGCGCGCACGGTGCGCGGCCCCGAGGGCGGCGACCCGGCCTCCGTGGCCTTCGACGCGGTGCGCGAGGGCATCGCGGAGGGCGCCGACGTGGTGCTGGTGGACACGGCCGGCCGGCTGCACACCAAGACCGGCCTCATGGACGAGCTCGGCAAGGTCAAGCGGGTGGTGGAGAAGCAGGGCCCGGTCAACGAGGTGCTGCTGGTGCTCGACGCCACCACCGGGCAGAACGGCCTCGTCCAGGCCCGGGTGTTCGCCGAGGTCGTGGACGTCACGGGCATCGCGCTGACCAAGCTGGACGGCACCGCCAAGGGCGGCATCGTGGTCGCGGTGCAGCGGGAGCTCGGCGTGCCCGTCAAGCTGGTGGGCCTGGGCGAGGGCCCGGACGACCTGGCGCCCTTCGACCCCGAGGCGTTCGTCGACGCGCTGATCGGCTGAGCCGCCCCGAGCCGGCTCGGCCGATCAGCGGGTGGCGGCGACGAGGCTGTAGGCGAGGGTGCCGAGCAGCAGCCGGGCCTGCGGCGGCGCGGCCGCCGTCTCAAGGGCCGGCGGCCGCAGCCACCGCACCGGGCCGAGCCCGGCGTGCGGAGACGGCGGGGCCGTGACGTGGGCGCCCTTGCCGAGGCCGCGCAGGTCGAGCAGGGCGTCGTCCCAGCCGGTGCGGTAGAGCAGCTGGGGCAGCTCGGCGGCGGCGCCGGCCGCGACGAAGAACCAGGCGCGGCCGTGCGGCGCCAGTGCCACCGGGCCGAGGGGCAGGCCCATCCGCTCGAGGCGGGGGAGCGCCAGGCGGCCGGCCGCCGCCGGCACGTCGATGACGTCGAAGGAGAGCCCCGTCGGCAGCAGCACCGTGGCCCCGCCGGGAGCCGAGGACCAGGCGGCGTCCCACAGCTGCAACACGTGGTCGAGCGTGGTGCCGGCCGGCACCGAGAGATCGGGGTCGAGCGGATGGTCCCCGGGGGCCCGGCAGTGGGCCCGCCCGCAGCGGCACTCGACCCTGCCGTGCGCCCCGCCGCGCCTGCTGGCCCCGACGCCGGGCACCACGTCCCATCCCCACAGGCCCGTGTACTCGGCCACGGCCGTCGCGACGGAGGCTCGGCCGGAGCGCCGTGGGCGCCGGGTGGCCAGTCGAAGCTCCCGGATCTCCCGCATTCCGCCGATCGTGAAGCCCATGCACTCTCCAACGGGGTCGGTCTGCCGATGGTTACGCCTCGCGGTGGGGCGCGCCGTGGGGAGTGCGTTCGATAACGCGCGCCCCCGTCGTGCTTCGCTTCCCCCAACGTCGAACATCGTGCGTACAAGTGAAGCGCGTACTAGGGGCATGGGTGTTCATGCGGAGGGGTGGCGAATGGTGGCGATTACCTGGCGCCGCTCGCCACACCAGTGACCGTAGGATTACTTTCAGTGCATTCCTAGACTCGCTGTCAGCAGGCGGCGGGTGCGATCGGGAGACCCGGGATGGGGGCGTAACCGTGGGAGGACGCGGCAGTGGCGGCACCGCCGCACGGCAGCCGAACGAGCGGCTCACGTCGTGGTTCCACCGTAGTGGGTGGTCCAAGGGGGAGCTGGCCCGGCAGGTGAACCGCCGCGCCCGCCGGCTCGGCGCCCACCACATCAGCACCGACACCTCCCGGGTCAGGCGCTGGCTGGACGGCGAGCAGCCCCGGGAGCCGATACCACGCATCCTGTCCGAGCTGTTCTCCGAGCGGTTCGGCTGCGTGGTGAGCGTCGAGGACCTGGGCCTGCGCTCCGCCCGGCAGTCCGCCGCGGTCTCCGGTATCGACCTGCCCTGGGCGGGGCCGCAGACGGTGGCGTTGATCAACGAGTTCTCCCGCAGTGACCTGATGCTGGGCCGGCGCGGCTTCCTCGGCACCTCGCTCACCATGTCGGCGGGGCCGGCCCTGATAGAGCCGATGCAGCGCTGGCTCGTGCCGACGCCGAGCGGCGGCCAGGAGGAGGCGCCGGGCGTCACGCTGGCCGCCGTGCCGGCCCAGGACCGGGCGGGTTCGCGCCGGCTGACCGGGCTCTCGGAGCCCGAGCTCGGCGAGCTCGAGGCCACCATCGCGCAGTTCCGCCAGTGGGACGCGCAGAGCGGCGGCGGGCTTCGCCGCAAGGCCGTCGTCGGCCAACTTCACGAGGTCACCGACCTGCTGCAGGAGTCGCATCCGGAACCGGTGCGCAAACGACTCTTCCGCGTCACGGCCGAGCTCGCCGAGCTCGCCGGCTGGATGAGCTACGACATCGGGCTCCAGCCCACCGCGCAGAAGTACTTCGTGCTGGCGCTGCACGCCGCCAAGGAGGCCGAGGACCGTCCGCTGGGCGCGTACATCCTCTCCAAGATGAGCCGCCAGATGATCCACCTCGGCCGCGGCGAGGACGCGCTCGAGCTGATCCACCTCGCCCAGTACGGCAGCAGGGACGGCGCCACCGCCCGCACCCAGGCCATGCTGTACGCGATGGAGGGGCGCGCGCACGCCACCCTGGGCAACACCCAGAAGTGCCACCGCGCCGTGCGGCTGGCCCAGGAGACCTACCACGACCTCGACCCGGCGGAGCCGGACCCGGACTGGATCCGCTTCTTCTCCGAGGCCGAGCTCAACGCGGAGAACGCGCACTCCTACCGCGACCTCGCCTATGTCGCCGGCCGCTCCACCTCCTACCTCTCGCACGCCAGGCCGCTCATGGAGCGCGCCGTGAAGCTTTTCGCGAGCGAATGCGAGGAGGACCCGGACGGCGGGCACCACAGGTCGTATGCACTGAACCTCATCGGCATGGCCACCGTGCACCTCCTGGCGCGCGAACCGGGCGCCTGCGCGGCCCAGGCCATGCAGGCGATGCGGCTCGCCGAGCGGCTGCGCTCCGAACGGGTGGACAACCGGCTGCGGAAGACCCTGGCCACCGCAGGGCGGGACTTCGGCGACGTCACCGAGGTGCGCGAGGTGTCGGAGTTCGCCGCCGTGCAGTTCAGGCAGGGCCAGGCGAGCCGAGCCGTCTGACGGCACACCGGCCGTGGCGGGCGGCCTCGGACGACGTCGGCGGTGCGGGACACGATAACCGCGCCGCGCCGGCGGACAGATCCACTTCATTGCCGTGTAACACGTCGAGCCCCATCGTCACGTCCGTGAAACAAATGGGGCCATCGACCGAAACGGCCCTCAGAGAGCCTGTGGCGAATCCTGACCCCTTGATCCTGCCCGCACGGGTCGTAATTCCGAGGAGACGTCCACTTTGAGTCCTGAAGAAGTGCTGTCATCGACGAACATCGCCTATGTGGTGATCTGTGCCGCCATGGTGATGCTCATGACCCCGGGCCTCGCCTTCTTCTACGGCGGCATGGTCCGGGTCAAGAGCGCACTGAACATGCTGATGATGTCCTTCATCTCGCTGGGCATCGTCAGCGTCCTGTGGGTGCTCTACGGTTTCTCCCTTACTTTCAGCGACACCAGCAGCAGCCCGATCCTCGGAAACCTGGACTACCTCGGTCTCCAGGACATCACCGTTGACCAGGGTGAGCAGATCGCCTTCATCCTCTTCCAGCTGATGTTCGCGATCCTCACGCCGGCCCTGATGAGCGGCGCGCTCGCCGACCGCGTCAAGTTCGGCAGCTGGGCGCTGTTCGTCGTGCTGTGGGTGACCATCGTCTACTTCCCGGTGGCGCACTGGGTGTGGGCGCCCACCGGCTGGCTGTTCGAGCAGGAGGTCATCGACTTCGCGGGCGGTACCGCGGTGCACATCAACGCGGGCGCGGGCGGCCTGGCCGCCGCCCTGGTGATCGGCCGGCGCATCGGCTTCAAGAAGGACCCGATGCGGCCGCACAACCTGCCCATGGTGCTGCTCGGCGCCGGCCTGCTGTGGTTCGGCTGGTTCGGCTTCAACGCCGGCTCCGCGCTCAGCCCCAACGGCACCGCCGCCATGATGGCCCTCAACACGCAGGTCGCCACCGGCGCCGCCATCGTCGGCTGGCTGATCTACGAGCGCCTGCGCCACGGCGCGTTCACCACCCTGGGCGCGGCCTCCGGCGCCATCGCGGGCCTGGTCGCCATCACCCCGTCCGGCGCGCACGTCAACCCGATGGGCGCCATCCTCATCGGCGTGGTCGCGGGCGTCGCCTGCGCCTGGGCCGTGGGCCTGAAGTACAAGCTGGGCTACGACGACTCGCTCGACGTCGTCGGCGTCCACCTCGTCGGCGGCCTCGTCGGCACCCTGCTCGTCGGCTTCCTGGCCACCGGCGGCCTCGGCGGCTTCGAGCAGTTCGGCAAGCAGGCCCTCGGTGCCTTCTCCGTGCTGGCCTACTCCTTCGTCGTCACCTACCTCCTCGCCTGGCTGATCCAGCGCACCATCGGCTTCCGGGCGAGCGAGGAGGAGGAGACCGCGGGCCTCGACCTGGCGTACCACGCCGAGACCGGGTACGACTTCTCCCAGTCCGGCACCGCCCCGGTGTCCGTCGACAGTGTTCCGGTCCGTGCCGACGCGAAGAAGGTTGACGCATGAAGCTCATCACCGCGGTGATCAAGCCGCACCGGCTCGACGAGGTGAAGGCGGCCCTCCAGGCCTTCGGCGTGCAGGGCCTCACCGTCACCGAGGCCAGCGGTTACGGCCGGCAGCGCGGGCACACCGAGGTCTACCGGGGCGCCGAGTACACCGTCGACCTGGTGCCGAAGATCCGCATCGAGATCCTCGTCGAGGACTCCGACGCCGACCAGCTCGTCGACGTCGTCGTCAAGGCCGCCCGCACCGGCAAGATCGGTGACGGGAAGGTCTGGAGCGTGCCCGTCGAGACCGCCGTCCGGGTCAGGACCGGCGAGCGCGGTCCGGACGCCCTCTAGTCGGCCACCTGGTCGGACACCGGCAGGAGCCCCCGCGCCGGGCCGTCGCCACGCGACGGCCCGGCGCGGGGGCGCATCAGGACCAACAGGAGTGTGGGAACGCATGACGGCGGAGACGGCAGCTACCACCGGCGAGGCGGCGGGCGGCGGATACGCGGCCGCCAGGCTGCGCCTCCTCGGCGAGGAGGGGCGCCCAGGGCCGGCGCGCCGCACCGATCTCGCGGGACTCACCGACGCGTGGCTGGCCGGCCTGCTCGGAGACGGGCCGCGCCCTGGGCGCGTAGCCCTGGTCGCCGTCGGCGGCTACGGCCGCGGCGAGCTCTCCCCGCGCAGCGATCTCGACCTCCTGCTGCTGCACGACGGCAGCGCCCCGGCCAAGGAGATCGCCGCCCTCGCCGACCGCCTCTGGTACCCCGTCTGGGACCTCGGCATCGCCCTCGACCACTCCGTGCGCACCCTCGCCGAGGCCCACGAGACGGCCGCCGACGACCTCAAGGTCCACCTCGGCCTGCTCGACGCCCGGCACCTCGCGGGCGACGGCGCCCTCACCGCCGAGCTGCGCACCGCCCTCCTCGCCCAGTGGCGCGCGCAGGCCCCGGCCCGCCTCCCCGAACTGCACGAGCTCGGCCGCGAACGCGTCCGCCGCCACGGCGAGCTGCCGTTCCTCCTCGAACCCGACCTCAAGGAGGCCAGGGGCGGCCTGCGCGACGCCACCGCGCTGCGCGCCGTCGCCGCCTCCTGGGTGGCCGACGCGCCGCGCCAGGGCCTCGACGCCGCCCGCAACACGCTCCTCGACGTCCGCGACGCCCTGCACCTCGCCACCGGGCGCGCCACCGACCGGCTCGCCCTCGAGGACCAGGACCAGGTCGCCAGGGCCCTCGGGCTGCTGGACGCCGACGCCCTGCTGCGCCGCGTCTACGAGGCCGCCCGCACCATCTCCTACGCCTCCGACGTCACCTGGCGCGAGGTCGGCCGGGTGCTGCGCGCCAGGGCCGCCCGCCGCCGGCTGCGCGGCATCCTCACCACCCGCGCCACCCGCCGCCCCGCCACCGACGAGCGCACCCCGCTCGCCGAGGGCGTCGTCGAGCAGGACGGCGAGGTGGTGCTCGCCCGCACCGCGCGCCCAGACCGGGACCCGGTGCTGCCGCTGCGCGCCGCGGCCGCCGCCGCCCAGGCCGGGCTGCCGCTCGCGCTGCCCGCCGTGCACGCGCTGGCCGCCGCCGACCACCCGCTGCCCGTGCCCTGGCCGGCCGAGGCGCGCGAGCAGTTCATCACCCTGCTCGGCGCAGGACCCGACACGGTGCCGGTCTGGGAGGCCCTGGAGGCCGCCGGCCTGATCACCCGGCTGCTGCCCGACTGGGAGCGGGTGCGCTGCCGCCCCCAGCGCAACCCCGTGCACCGTTGGACCGTCGACCGGCACCTGGTGGAGGCCGCCGTGCGCGCCTCCGCGCTCACCCGCCGCGTCGAGCGCCCCGACCTGCTGCTCGTCGCGGCCCTGCTGCACGACATCGGCAAGGGCTGGCCGGGCGACCACAGCGTCGTCGGCGAGACCATCGCCCGCGACATGGCCACCCGCATCGGCTTCTCCGCCGAGGACGCCGAGGTGCTCGGCACCCTGGTCCGCCACCACCTGCTGCTCGTCGAGACCGCCACCCGCCGCGACCTCGACGACCCGGCCGCCGTCTCGCACGTCGCCGAGGCCGTCGGCTCCACCGGCACGCTCGAACTGCTGCACGCCCTCACCGAGGCTGACGCGCTGGCCACCGGGCCCGCCGCCTGGTCGGGATGGCGCGCCTCGCTCGTCGCCGACCTGGTCAAGCGGGTGGCGGCCACCCTCGAGGAGGGCGGAGCCCCACCCCGCACCGGCCCGCCGAGCCCCACCGTCGCCGCCGAGCGGCTCGCCGTCGAGGCCATGCGCACCGGCGCCCCGGTGCTGGCCCTGCACCCGCGGCCCGAGCCGCCGCTCGCCGAGGCGACCGCCGGCGACCAGGACGAGGAGCGAGGCCCCGAGCCGGTCGGCGTCGAGCTCGTGGTCGCGCTGCCCGACCAGCCGGGCGTGCTGCCGGCCGTCGCCGGGGTGCTCGCGCTGCACCGGCTCACCGTGCGCTCGGCCGAGCTGCGCGCCATCGATCCCACGGGCCAGGGACAGGTGCTGCTCCTCGACTGGCGGGTGGCCGCCGAGTACGGCTCGCTGCCGCAGGCCGAGCGGCTCCGCGCCGACCTGGTGCGGGCGCTCGACGGCTCGCTCGACATCCCGGGCCGGCTCGCCGAGCGCGAGGCCGCCTACCGCCGCCCGCGCCGCTCCCACGCCACCCCGCCGCCGCGGGTCACCGTCGCGCCGCTCGGCTCCCGGCTGGCCACCGTGATCGAGGTCCGCGCCCAGGACGCGCCGGGGCTGCTGCACCGCATCGGCCGCGCGCTCGACGCGGCCGGGGCCCACGTGCGCAGCGCCCACGTCAGCACGCTCGGCGCCAACGCGGTGGACGCGTTCTACGTCACCGGACCCGACGGCGCCCCGCTGCCGGATGCCGAGGCGGCCGCCCTGGCCCGCGACCTGGAGCTCGCGCTGGCCGGCTAGCTCCGTGCGAGGAGCGGGCCCAGCGGGCTGACCGTACCGGCGCCGGGCCTATACGCTGGAGGGCACGCCTTCGAGATGACCGCCGATTGTAAGGATCCGCCAGCGCCGTGTTCGACACTCTCTCCGACCGCCTCGCGGCAACGTTCAAGAACCTCAGGGGCAAGGGCCGCCTGAGCGAGTCGGACATCGACGCCACGGCGCGCGAGATCCGTATCGCGCTGCTCGAGGCGGACGTCGCGCTCCCCGTGGTGCGCGCCTTCATCGCCCAGGTCAAGCAGCGTGCCCTGGGTGCCGAGGTGTCCAAGGCGCTCAACCCGGCCCAGCAGGTCATCAAGATCGTCAACGAGGAGCTCGTGGGCATCCTCGGCGGCGAGACCAGGCGGCTGCGGTTCGCCAAGAACCCGCCCACCGTGATCATGCTCGCCGGCCTGCAGGGCGCGGGCAAGACCACCCTGGCCGGCAAGCTGGGCCGCTGGCTCAAGGGGCAGGGCCACGCTCCGCTGCTGGTCGCCTGCGACCTCCAGCGACCCAACGCCGTCAACCAGCTCTCCGTCGTCGCCGAGCGCGCCGGGGTGGCCGTCTTCGCCCCCGAGCCGGGCAACGGCGTGGGTGACCCGGTCAAGGTCGCCGAGGACTCGATCGCCCACGCCCGCGACAAGCAGTACGACGTGGTGATCGTCGACACCGCCGGCCGCCTCGGCATCGACGAGGAGATGATGCGGCAGGCCGCTGACATCAGGGACGCGGTCACGCCGGACGAGATCCTGTTCGTGGTCGACGCGATGATCGGCCAGGACGCCGTCACCACCGCCGAGGCCTTCCGGGACGGCGTCGGCTTCGACGGCGTGGTGCTCTCCAAGCTCGATGGTGACGCGCGCGGCGGTGCGGCGCTCTCCATCGCGCAGGTCACCGGCCGCCAGATCATGTTCGCCTCCAACGGCGAGAAGCTGGACGACTTCGACGCGTTCCACCCGGACCGGATGGCCTCCCGGATCCTCGGGATGGGCGACGTGCTCAGCCTGATCGAGCAGGCCGAGCGCACCTTCAGCCAGCAGGAGGCCGAGGCGCTGGCCAGCAAGCTGGCCAAGGGCCCCAAGGAGTTCACCCTCGACGACTTCCTGGCCCAGATGGAGCAGGTCCGCAAGATGGGCTCCATCTCCAAGCTGCTCGGCATGATGCCCGGCATGGGCCAGATGCGGGAGCAGATCAACAACCTGGACGAGCGCGAGGTCGACCGCACCGCCGCCATCATCAAGTCCATGACCCCGGGCGAGCGCGCCGACCCCAAGATCATCAACGGCTCGCGCCGCGCCAGGATCGCGCGCGGCTCCGGCGTGGACGTCAGCGCGGTCAAGGGCCTCGTGGAGCGCTTCTTCGAGGCGCGCAAGATGATGTCGCGGATGGCCCAGGGCGGTGGCATGCCGGGGATGCCCGGCATCCCCGGCATGGGCGGCGGTGGCCGCCGCAAGGCCAAGCAGCAGAAGAAGGGCAAGGGCGCGCGCCGTTCCGGCAACCCGATGAAGCGCAGGGCCGAGGAGGAGGCCGCCTCCCAGCGGCAGGGCGAGGGCGCCGCGTTCGGTCTGCCCGGCGCGGGCGCCGACCCGGGCGACTTCGAACTGCCCAAGGAGTTCCGGGACATCCTGCCCCCCAAGTGACGCCGGCCGGGCGCCCTCGGACAACCGATTCACACCAGGGCGCCCGGGCCCCGTACCATCAGCGGCATGGCTAAGGCTCCCGTACTCACCCCCCAGGCGGAGGACTTCCCGCGCTGGTACCAGGACCTGATCAGCAAGGCCGAGCTGGCCGACAACGGCCCGGGCCGCGGCACCATGGTCATCCGACCGTACGGGTACGGGATCTGGGAGCGGATGCAGCAGGAGATGGACGCCCGGATCAAGGCCACGGGCACCCGCAACGCGTACTTCCCGCTCTTCATCCCCCAGTCCTACCTGACCAGGGAGGCCGAGCACGTCGAGGGCTTCGCGCCCGAGCTCGCCGTGGTCACGCACGGTGGCGGCAAGCAGCTCGAGGAGCCGCTGGTCGTCAGGCCCACGTCAGAGACGATCATCAACGAGTACTTCTCGAAGTGGATCCAGAGCTACCGGGACCTGCCGCTGCTGCTCAACCAGTGGGCGAACGTGGTCCGTTGGGAGATGCGTCCGCGCGTCTTCCTCCGCACCACCGAGTTCCTGTGGCAGGAGGGACACACGGCGCACGCCACCTACGAGGACGCGCGTGACTTCGCGGCCCGCATCCACCACGAGGTCTACGCCGACTTCATGGAGAACGTGCTCGCCATCGACACCGTGCTCGGCATCAAGTCGCCCGCCGAGCGGTTCGCCGGCGCCATCAACACCCGCACGCTCGAGGGCATGATGGGCGACGGCAAGGCGCTGCAGATGGGCACCAGCCATGAGCTGGGCCAGAACTTCGCCCGCGCCTTCGACACCCGCTTCCTCGCCGCCGACGGCGAGCGCGAGCTCGTCTGGCAGACCTCCTGGGGCGCCTCCACCCGCATGGTGGGCGGCCTCATCATGTCCCACGGCGACGACAACGGGCTGCGCGTGCCGCCCCGGCTCGCGCCCACGCAGGTCGTGGTGCTCGCCATCAAGGACGATCCGGCCGTGCTGGCCAAGGTGCGGGAGATCGGCGCCGCGCTGACCGCCGCCGGGATCAGGACCGAGGTCGACGACAGGACAGACACCCCGTTCGGCCGCCGGGCCGTCGACTGGGAGCTCAAGGGCGTGCCGGTGCGGGTGGAGATCGGGCCGCGCGACGTGGCGGCCGACACCGCGATGCTGGCCCGCCGGATCCCCGGCGGCAAGGAGCCGGTCGCCATCGAGGCGCTGCCCAAGCTGCTGCCCGGCCTGCTCGACGAGGACCAGGAGCTGCTGCTTCGCCAGTCCCGCGAGCGGCGCGAGTCCCGCACCTCGGACGTGCGGACCATCGAGGAGGCCGTGGAGGCCGTCACGGCCGGCGGTTGGGCCCGCATCTCGTGGGCCGATCTCGGCTCCGAGGGCGAGGCCCGCCTCGCCCAGGACGCGGTCTCGGTCCGCTG
This sequence comes from Streptomyces sp. 8K308, assembly GCF_004348315.1. Taxonomy (GTDB): domain Bacteria; phylum Actinomycetota; class Actinomycetes; order Streptomycetales; family Streptomycetaceae; genus Streptomyces. The sequence continues at coordinate 20,207 of NZ_SMKC01000102.1, forward strand.
CCTGGTCGCCGAGGACGGCTCCGTGCCGGCGTCGGTCGACGCTCCCGGCAACATCGCCGTCGTCGGCCGCGCCTACTGACGCCCGCGCGGCGGCGCGCGGCCCTACGGGGGCGGGACGGGTCCGACCCGCCCCCGTAGGGCCG
>NZ_SMKC01000103.1 GCF_004348315.1 Streptomyces sp. 8K308
GAGCGGGGCCAGCGGCGCGGTGGAGCGCCGCCGGGGATCGACCTCGGGAGCGGAGATGGGGGACGGCGAGGAGGTGGTGGTCACGGAGGTCTCCACGGAACGTGCGGAGGTGCGTGGAGAGCGGAACAGAGCCGCGGCAGCGAGGTGTTGAGCTCACTCAGCGGCGACAGAGACCCTCGTCGACGCACCACGCCGAACTCGCGAAGAGCGCGAGACAGAGCAGACGGGCGGGTGCGGACATGCCGACCATGGTAGGTGCCCCCGTCCGGCGGCCCGGCTCGGGCCGCGATCAGCCCACCCGGTCCGGGGCGAGGTGGCGGGTGTCGCCCAGGGTGACGACCTGGCGGTTGTGGAAGAAGTCGTCCTCGCGCAGCGTGGTGATGCTGCCGGAGGGGGCCCGGAAGGCGGCGTATCCGACCGAATCGATCGGCATCCTGATCCAGGACGCCACGACGAACGTCAGCGAGCCACCGTGCGTCACGATGATCTGGTGTTCGCACGGGCGCCGCAGGATCTCGTCCATGGCCGCGTAGATCCGCCGCACGCAGGCCGCCTTGGTCTCGGCGCCCGCCACGCCCTCGTCGTGTTCCAGCCGCTCCCCGACGGCCGGCGGCGGCACGAACCGCCGGTCCAACCACTCCTGCGGCCTGCCGCCCGCCTCCCCGTAGGACTTCTCCCGCAACCGGGGGTCAAGCACCGCCGCCACGCCGAACAGTTCGGCGATCTCCTCGGCCGTCCGCCGGGTGCGCAGCAGGTCCGAGGAGAACAGCTCCACCTCGGCCCCGGCCGGCACCTGGGTCCGCAGGGCCCGGGCTATGGACGCCGCCGCGCGGACGCCGGCGGGCGTCAGCCGCGAGTCGTGCCAACCGCCGACGACCCTCTCGACGTGGTGGGTCGCCTCCGGGTGGGTGACGACGTACAGGGTGCGCATGGGGGGATGGCCTCCTCCGGGTGGTGGGTTACTCGACGCGGGCGCGTGAGCGGGTCGCCGGCCGACGACCCGGCCGGCGATCGCTAGGCGGGCACCGGGGCCTTCCTGGGAAGCAGGCCGGCGGATCGCAGGTCGGACCAGAGCGCCCAGGGAACCGGGTGGGCCAGCATATCGGCGCTGTTCGTCACCTCGGCCGGGGTGCGCGCGCCGACGACGACCGCGGCCACGGCCGGGTGGGCCAGCGGAAACTGGATCGCCGCCGCCAGGGGCGGGACGGCGTGCCGCTCGCAGACGGCGCGCAGCGCCCGCACCCGCGCGGCGAGCGCCGGCGGAACGGGGGTGTGGCCGTGGGGCGCGCCGGGTCTCGGGTCGGCCAGCAACCCCGACTGGTAGACGCCCGCGGCGAGCACGGCGACCCCGCGGTCGGCGCACAGCGGCAGGAGCTCGGCCAGGCCCGACTGGTCGAGCAGGGTGTAACGGCCCGCCAGCAGGACGCAGTCCGGGCCCGGGGCGGCGCGTCGCGGATGAACCGGGCGGCGACGTCGGCGTGGTTCACGCCGAGGGAGACAGCGCCGACCGCGCCGCGGTCGCGGAGCTTGGCCAGCGCCGGGTACGCCTCGGCCAGGGCCGTGGGGAAGTCCTCGTCCGGGTCGTGGATGTGCAGCACGTCGACCCGGTCGAGGCCGAGGCGGTCGAGGCTCTCGTCGAGCGAGCGGAACACCGCTCGCCGGCCGTGGTCAAGGCGCGGCCCGACGTCAGGCGGCGGATCGGCCCAGATGGGCTGTGTGTCGGGGCCGCCCGGCTCGATCAGCCGGCCGACCTTGGTGCAGAGGACGAGGTTCTCGCGCGGCTTCGGGCGCAGGGCCCGTCCGGCGAGCCGCTCCGAGCGCCCGTAACCGTAGACGGGTGCCGTGTCGTACAGCCGGACGCCGAGCTCCCACGCCCGGTCGATCGTGGCCTGGGCCTCGGCCTCCGGCACCGTCCTGAACATCCCGCCCAGCGAGGCGAGGCCGAGACCCATCCGGCTCACCCGCAGCCTCGTCCGCCCCAGCGTCACGCGTTCGTCAGCACGCACCGCCCCTCCTCTCCCGTTCCCCATGCGCCACACCGGCCGCGGTCATGCGTGTCGGCAGGCACATTCCGTCCCGGGAGTCGGTCAGACCGCCCGCCGGCCCCCGGTCATCTCCTCGACGCTGCGCAGCGCGGTGGCGAAGATGGTCAGCACCGGGTTGACGCCGCCGTTGGTGACGTGCACGGAGCCGTCCATGACGCGGAGGTTCTCGTGGCCCCAGACGCGGCCGAAGGAGTCGACCACCGAGGTGGCGGGATCGTCGCCCATGCGGAGCGTGCCGGCCTGGTGCTGACCGCCCGACGGCCCGCGATGGGGGAACCGGTACTCGAACACGTCCCTCGCGCCGGCGGCGCGCAGCCATTCGGCGCTCTTGCGGCTGGTGAAGTCCCGGGCTCTGAGGTCCTCTTCGTGCACGCCGCCGCTGAGCCGGGCGACGGGGACGCCGTGCCGGTCGACCACGCCGTCGTCCACGCGGACCCGGGCGTCGGCGACCGTGACCTCCTGGATCGGGCCCATGAGGCGCATGCTGCGGCGGACGAGGTCCCGCATGCCCCGTTTGCTCTCCAGGCCGGCCCGTGGGACGAAGCCGGCGCCGACGAGGTAACGGAAGGTGCTTGACGGGGTGGCGACGAACTCGTTGGCGATGATGCCGCCGCCGATCAGGTCGCCGTTCCGGTGCCGGAAGTCCGTCGTCGCGATCGACGGGCCAGGACCGACGAGATCCTCGACGACGTCGTCGAAGACGCCCATCGCGCCGCCGTACAGGTGCCCCTGCAGGTGTCGTCCGACGAGGTCGTTGTTGTTCCCGATCCCGTTCGGCTCGCGGTCGCTGCGGCTGTTGAGCAGCAGCCGGGCCGACTCGATCGCGCCGGCCGAGACGACCACCTCCCCGGCGTCGACGTCCCGGCGCCACGCCACGCCGTCGACGGTCCCGACGAGGGTGACGCCGACCACGCGCCCCTCGCCGTTCACGCGGATCCGAGCCGCGCGGGTCTCCAGCACGATCGTGGCCCGGCCGGTGGCGAAGGCCCGCGTGAGCACGGTGTTGTGACTGCCGTTCTTCGCGTCCACCTGGCAGGCGAAGCCGACGCACAGACCGCACTGGGCGCACGGTCGCCGTCCCAGGTACTCGCGCGAGTTGACGAGCAGCGGCACCCGCACGGTCGATATGCCGAGCGAGTCGGCCGCGGCGGCGAGGCGCTCGCGGGTGAGTCCTGCGGGCAGCGCCCCCATCGGGAGTGCGCGGGCCCGGTGGCCCGCCCAACGCCCGTCGTCCTCGCCCCCGCTGACGCCGATCTCCCACTCGGCGCGCTCGTAGTAGGGGGCGAGGTCCTCGTAGGTGATGGGCCAGTCGCTCAGGGCGCTGCCGGCCGGGACGCCGTACGCGGAGGCCATGGTGAAGTCGAGCGGGGCAAAGCGCCACGCCTGGGCACCGTAGACGCGGGTGCCGCCGCCGGCGGTGAAGGCGTTGTTGTGCCACCCGTTCTCGCTGGGGCGTAGGGGCAGGCGTCGGCGGCCGTCGTCCACCACGCGCGGGTTGCCGTCGTCCGAGGGACCGGAGTGGGGCGCCAACCCCCAGTCGGAGCGCGGGTTCCTGAGGTGGTCCCGGGAGAGCGCGGCGATCCCCGGCCAGCCGCCGGCCTCGACGACGAGCACGGTCCGGCCCGCCTCCGCCAGGCCGCACGCGGCGACCCCGCCGCCGGCCCCCGAGCCGACGACGATCGCGTCGTAGCGGTCCGCGAGATCCCGCGGATGAACCGTGGCCGGGGCGGCCTCCCGCACGGGCACCTCGACCCCCCAACCGCCGACGGGCTCCGGCCGCCAGCCCACCATCGCCCAGGACGCCGAACCGGCGTTGCCCCCGTTGTCGGCGTCCGCGTAGTACCCGGCGGCGACGAGCTCCGCGAACCAGGCCCAGTGCTCGCTCGCGCGCCCCCGCCGCACGACGTCCGTGACGCGCCCGAGCCAGTCGGGACGTTCGGCGACGATCGAGCCGATGAAGGCCAACCCCCCGGCCTGCGAGGCCGACGGGAAGTCGTCCGCCGGGACGACCTCGTCCATCAGCGACGCGAGCAGCACCCGGTCGTCCTCGGACATCCACTGCTTCCCCGGCACACCGGCCCCTTTCGTCGAGTCGGGTCAACTATGACCCGGTCGTCCGGCTACGGAAGGGGCCGGTCGCGGGCCAGCACGATCGTGGGCACCGCGGCGAGGACGAAGAGCACGCCCGCTATCGCGACGTAGAGGTACACGCCGGTCGCCGTGCTCACCGGGGCGCCGTCGGCGAGGGTCCCGGGAACGGCGGTCGCCTTGAGCACCTCGCCCCCGGCGAAGGTGAAGACGACCGAGCCGAGGGCGAGCACGACCGACACCAGACCGGCGATCGTGCCCTGCCGCTCCGGCGCTTCGATGCTGGTCGCCAGGTTGTAGCCGGAGGCGCCGATCGCGCCGGCGGCCATGCCGACCACGGCGCCGCAGGCGATCGCCAGCGGGAGCACCGACACGCCCGCCAGCATCCCGAAGGTCGCCACCGCCCCGACGGCGATGCCGCCGAGGAGGGGCAGCGCGGGACCGAAGCGCCCCGCGAGCCATCCGGCGCACGCGCCGCCGATGACGATGCCGACATTGGGCGTGGCGAGCAGCACCGCGACCGCCTCCCCGTCGCCGAGACCGTAACCGAGCCCCAGGTCGGGCGGCACCTGGGCGACGATACTCGTCAGTTGGAGCATGCTCCGGAAGGAGCCCGCCGCCAGTACCAGGGCCAGCAGCGTCAACAGGATCGGGCGGCTGAGGGCCCGGATGTCGATGACGGGATCGTCGACCCGCAGCGCGAGGAACGCCCAACCGGCCAACCCGGCGGCGCCGGCCGCCAGCAGCGCCATCATGCCCCCGGACAGCCATCCGAGGTCACTCCCGAGGCTGGTGTAGGCGAGCACCGCGCCGAGGCCGCCGCCGAGCAGGAGCGCCCCGCGCATGTCGATCCGGCCGGTGCCGCGGATCGGCGACTCCGGGATGAAGGACCGCACGCAGAGCGCGGCGGCCGCGGCGAGCAGCGCCGCCGCGATGAACACGCTCCGGTAGCCGAACACGTCGATGACCGGCTGCATCAGGAACGGCTCGATGATTCCGACGACCGACGAGCCGGACGTCACGAGCCCGACCAGGGCCATCGCCACCCGAGGCGTGCAGATCTGGCGTGCGAGGGCCACCGTGATGAAGATGGCGGCGAAGGCGGCGCCCTGGAGGAAGCGCCCCACCAGGAAGATCCAGACGTTGGGGGCGGCGAGGCAGACCAGCGCTCCCGCGCAGGCGAGGAGCAGCGTGCCGACGAGTATCCGGCGCTTGCCGAAGATGTCGGAGCTCTTCGCGAGCAGCGGCGACCAGATGGCCCCGGCCAGCATGGCGCTCGCGTTGAGCCACGCGGCCTGGTCGGTGTCGAAGTGCTCGAGTAACTGGGGCAGGACCATCATGGGCGAGCCGATGGCCATGTCGGCCAGGACGTTGGCCAGGGTGAGAACGGCCGCCCAGCGGATGAGCCGCCTACTCCAGCGGTGCTCCCGGGCGCCGGGGGCGGGCCTTTCCAGCGTGTCTGTCACTGTGCGTTCTCCAGCGGGTTGGGGGTGAGGTGCCGGCGCACGGCACGCCGCGCGGCGGTGTCACCGGGTGGTCTGCTGAGAGCCATGGGGCGTAGTCCGCATGACGTCGGGTCAGGGTGCGCCGGTGCCGGATGCCCGCAGCGCCTCGTTGCGGGCCGCGATGGCGGCCCAGGTGGCCGGCAGCATGCGTTCGCGACCGCTGTGGACACGGTTCTGGGCGAAGGTGACATAGGGGCGCTGCCGGGCCTCGTACCGTGCGAACGCGGCGGTGTGGTCACCGCCGCGTCGTTCGAGTTCCTCGGCGAGAAAGCGGGCGCCGGTGAGCGCGAGTGAGGTGCCCCGGCCGGACAGGAAGGCCGGGCAGTACCCGGCGTCCCCGACGAGGGCGACGCGGCCGCGGTGCCAGGAGGGCAGGTGGATCTGGCTCGCGGCGGTGAGGAAGAAACCAGGATCGGCGCGGGCCGCGTCGAGCAACTCCGGGATCCGCCACGACCGGTAGCCCGCGAAGGCGTCGATGAGGATCTTCTTCTGGGCGTCCAGGTCGTGGTGGTCGTAGTCGATCGGTTGCGAGCGGAACTGGAAGACCGCGACGGCCCTGCCCCGGTACCGGAAGATGCCCGCCATACGGCGGGGGACGTTGTATATCGAGTTGGCGCCCTCGGATCGCGCCTCGCCTGGGTGGTCGGCGAGGGCGAAGTAGACACCGAGGTGCCTGAGGTAGTCCTTCTCGGGCCCGAACACCAGCCTGCGGACCGCGGAGTGCTGGCCGTCGGCCCCGAGCACCAGGTCGTACCGCCCGGTGCGGCCCGATGCGAAACGCACGTCGACGCCACCGTCGACACCGCCGTCGGTCAGCGTCTCGATCGAGTCGCCGAAGCGGATCGCCACGGTGTCGGGGAGCGCGTCGGCGAGGATGCGCACGAGGTCCTCGCGGAGGAGCTCGATGTCGTCGTCGGAGTCGCTGACCTCCGCCATCGGGATCCGGGCCACCGGTTCGCCCCGGCTGTCGACGAACTGGGTGAGCTCGGACATCCGGACCCGTCGCCGCTGGATCTCCGCCAGCAGCCCCATCCTGTCCACGGCCTCGATCGCGTCACCGCGGATGTCGATGGGGGTGCCCGCGAGCCGGAGGTGGCGGGCGTACTCGACGACGGTGACGTCGTGGCCGCGGGTACCGAGCTCGACCGCGCAGGCGAGCCCGGCGATACCGGCTCCGGAGACAAGGACGTTCACATGGGCTCCAGGTTTCGCTGAGGTGGGTGTGCGAGCGGATCGGCGATACAGTTAAAGAAACAAACTGTCGCTTTTAGCGAGCCTACTTGCCGCCGGCTTGCACCGCAACGCCGCACCTGGCGACAATCGGCACCCGAGCAGAGAACAGGAGGCGAGCGCGGCGATGGCCAACGGGACCACTGACCGGCCGCCCGCACGGCGCCCCGGTGGTCGCAACGCCCGGGTGAGAGCGCAGATCCTCGCCGCGACCGTCGAGCTCGTGGCGCGCGACGGCATCGCGGGCTTCCGCTACGAGGAGGTCGCCGAGTTCGCCGGCGTGCACAAGACGAGCGTCTACCGCAACTGGCCCGACCGCGAGGAACTGGTGGTCGAAGCCCTGCTGCGCTACGCCGAGGATCTCGCCTCGGTCGCCGACACCGGCGACATCCACCGGGACCTGGTGGACTTCCTGGTGGCCCTCGCCGGCGGCCTGGGGACGCCGTTCGGCCGGACGCTCGAACAGGCCATCCAGCCCGCCCGCCAGAGCCCCACCATCCAGGCGCTGACCAAGGTCCTCGACCAGCGCGTGGCCGCCATGCGGCGGCGGGTGGACACCGCCGTCGACCGGGGCGAACTCCCCCCGGTAGACAGCGCCTTCCTCGGCGAGATGATCTCCGGCCCGGTGCACCTCATCGCCAACCGCGGCATGCGCCCGTTCACCCGCGCGGACGCGGAGCGCATCGTGAGCGTGGTGCTCGCCGGCATCCGGGCCACGGCACCGCACGGCTGAGCGGTCACCAGGCCGCCCGGGGTCAGCGGGCCGGCGGCCGGCCCTCCCGGGGGCGGCCGGGGACGCCGGGGTGTCGCTGCCAGGGCCGGGGTCCCGACGGCGGGCGGTACTCGACGCCGAGCGCGTCGAGGCGCGCGTAGTGGGCGGCGTCCAGCCGGCGTTCGAAGTCGGCGAAGTCCCGCTCGGCGGGCGGCGGCAGGGGGCGCCAGGCGACCTCGGCGAAGGCGGCCAGCCGCGGGAAGACCAGGTAGTCGACGGCGCGGGCGCTGTCCGTGGTCTCGGTCCAGACGTTGGCCTGGACGCCGATGACGTGCGCGGCCTCGGCCTCGGTCAGGGACTCGGGTACCGGCTCGAAGCGGTAGACGTCCTCCGGGGTGCGCACGTGCGCGATCGGCACGGGCTCGTCGGGCCCCTCGGCCTGCCGCCAGTCCAGGTAGGTGTGTTGCTCCGGGCACATCACGACGTCGTGGCCGGCCCGCGCGGCCGTGACGCCGCCCGAGTAGCCCTGCCAGGACGCCACCACCGCGCCGGGCGCCAGGCCGCCGTCGAGGATCTCGTCCCAGCCGACGAGTCTGCGGCCCCGCTCGGCGAGCCAGCGGTCGAAGTGGCGCACGAACCAGCTCTGCAGCTCGTCCTCGTCCGTGAGACCCAGCTCCTCGATGCGTCGTTGGGCCGCGGCGCTGGCCCGCCACTGGTCCTTCGGGCACTCGTCGCCGCCGATGTGGACGTACTCGGAGGGGAAGATCTCCAGGACCTCGGTGAGGACGTTCTCGTAGAACTCGAGTGTCGCGTCGGAGACGTTCAGCACGTTGCGGTTGACGCCCCAGCGGTCCCACGGCGTCAGCGCGGAGGTGTCGACGACGTCGGTGTTGCCGAGCTCGGGGTAGGCGGCGATGGCGGCCTGGGAGTGGCCGGGCACATCGATCTCGGGAACCACGGTGACGTGCCGCGCGGCGGCGTAGGCGACGATCTCGCGCAGGTCGTCCCGCGTGTAGTAGCCGCCGTGCGGGCGTTCGTCCCACCCCGCCGTGTCGCCGAGGCCGACCGTGCTGCGCGGGCGCCAGGCGCCCACCTCGGTGAGGCGCGGGTAGCGCACGATCTCGATCCGCCAGCCCTGGTCGTCCGTGAGATGGAGGTGAAGGACGTTCAGCTTGTGGGCGGCGAGCAGATCGATGTACCGCAGCACGCCATCCTTCGGCATGAAGTGCCGGGCGACGTCCAGCAGCATGCCGCGCCAGGCGAAGCGGGGGGCGTCCGCGATCCGCACCGGCGGCGCCGCCCAGGGCCCGTCGTCGAGCGGGGCGCGCCGGAACGCCGCCGGGCCGAGCAACTGCCGCAGCGTCTGCGCGCCCCAGAACACCCCGGCCGGGCCGCCGCCCTCGATCAGCGCTCCGGAGGCGTCCACGACCAGCTCGTACGCCTCGGGACCGCGCGGCGCGAGCCGTTCGGTGACCCGCAGGTCGACGACGCCGTCCCCACCGGCGGCCGCCGGCGGGAGGGGCAGACCGGTCGCCGCCCCCAGCACGGAGCCCAGCCAGCGGGCCGCCGGGGCGCTCGCCGCGTCCGCCGCCACCCGGGTCTCGGGGCCGAGGACGAAGGGGCCGCCGGCAGGACCGGGACGAACTTCCCTGGGCGCGGGGACCAGACGCATGGGCAGACCTTTCGGCGGGGGAGCTACGGCGAGGGTAGAGGCCGTGTTCGAGCCCCAACAAGAGGTCTGGACCAGGGATCCGCCGCGCCGCGCGCGATGTTCAGCCGGCGTCCGGCGGGGTTTCGGTGAGCAGGTGGAGCCGGAGGGCGAGTTGCAGCTCCAGCTCACGCTCCGGGCTGTTCCAGTCGTGGCCGAGTAGCGCCTGGACGCGGTCGAGGCGCTGGACGACGGTGTTGAGGTGGACGTGCAGCCGCTCCTTGGCGCGGGTCAGGCTGCGCCCGCAGCCGAAGTACACCTGGAGGGTGCGGATCAGCTCGGTGCCGCGCCTGGCGTCGTACTCGAGCAACGGCCCGAGGGTGGCCGCGACGTAGCCGTGGACGTCCCGGCCGTCGCCCAGGAGCACGCCGAGGAAGCCGAGTTCCGCGGCGCAGGCTCCGGCGCCGGCCCGTCCCAGGGACGTCAGCGCCCGCAGGCAGCGGACGGCCTCGGCGTACGCTGCGCACAGCCCGACGGGCCCGGCCGCGGGACCGGCGGCGCCGACGGTGACCGGCGCCCCGACCAGCTGGGTCAGTTGGGCCGCCGCGGCCCTGGCCGCCGCACCGGGGCCGGCGTCCCGGTGCGGGACGAGCAGCACGGCGGCGGCCGCGTGTTCCGCGCTGACGCTGTGGCTGCCGAACAGGTACTGCCGGGCGGCGGCGACCAGCCGCTTGCGGGCGGCGGTGGTGGTCTCGGCGACCAGCAGCAGGTGTGGCCGTTCCAGGTCGACCCCCAGCCGGCGACCGCGTTCCACCAGGCCGGCCGGGTCGCGCTCCGGCGCGGTCAGCAGGTCGGTGATCAGCTCGCCGCGGATGCGGTTCTCCGCCTCCGCGACGGACCTGCGCAGCAGCAGGAGCAGCGCCGTCACCATGCCGGCCCGCTCGAAGAGGCGGCGTTCTGCGTCGGTCAGCTGCGGGCAGCCGTGGAGCACCAGACTGCCGAGGAGCTCCTGGCCGGCGAGCGCCGCGCAGATCCAGCGGTCCCGGCGGGGCACGGCCCGGCCGCTGGCGTGGGAGTCGGCGACGGCCTCGGCGAGTTCGGCCGCGTCCGGCCGGTCGTCGAATGGGACGCCGCCGCGGCGCACGGCCGTCAGCGCCCGGCCGTCGGCGTCGTGGATGGTGATCGCGCCGTCGAGCAGCCCGGCGACGGCGGTGGCGACCTCGGACAGCTCGCCGCCGCGCAGCACGAGGTCGGTGAGCCGGTCGTGGGCCTCGGCGGCGCGCTGCATGGCGGCCGAGTGGGCGCGGATGACGGCGTTGGCCTCGGCGAGCTCGGCGAGCGCGGCCCTGGTGTCGGCCAGCGCCCGGGCGGTGTCGATGGCGATGGCGGCGTGGGCGGCGAGCGAGCACAGCAGCGCCACCTCCTCGGGGGCGAACGTCGGCGGCGTCCGGTCGGCGGCCATCAGCACCCCGATGACCTTGCCGTCGCGGCCGTCACCCGTGCCGAGCAGCAGCGGCACCCCGAGGATCGCGACCAGGCCCTCGGCCAGGACACCGGCGTCGATGGCGCTGGTGTGAAGGAAGCGTTCGTCGGTGCGGTACTCGGGCGTGGCGTAGGGGGTGGCGGTCTAAGCCACCAGCCCGCCGAGCCCCTCGCCGAGGCCCAGCCTCAGGTTCTGGAAGAGCGGCGAGACCGAGCCGTCGGTGACCCGCATGTAGGTGTCGCCGGCCTCCTCGTCGTGGAGGGTGAGGTAGGCGGTGTCCGTGCCGAGGAGGCTTCTGGCCCGGCGGACGATCGAGTCGAGGACCGCGTCGAGGTCGCGCAGCGCGGCGAGGTCGCTCGCGGTGTCGAACAGCGCGGTGAGCTCTGCCTCCCGCCGCCGGTGCTGCCGCAGGACACGGCGGATGCGCAGGGCGGCGGCGGTGGCCCGCTCGATCTCCGCGAGCTCGGGCGCCGCGACGCCACCGAGTCGGGCCTCGGTGGCGACGGCGCCGAGGTGCTCGGCCGGGGCGTCCTCGGTCAGCAGGTCGAGCAGCAGGCGCTGGCGCGCAGCCCGTGGACGGAGCTGATGTTGACCACACGCCCCCAGCCCCGGGCGTACATGTGCGGCAGGGTGCGGCGGAGGATGCGGAACGGCGCCTCCACCATCACCCGCTGGATCAGCGCGAACCGGTCGGGCGGGAACTCGCGGAGCGGCGCGACGTGCTGGAGCCCGGCGTTGTTGACCACGATGTCGGCGTCGTCCGGCAGGGTGTCCACGGCGGCCGGCTCGGACAGGTCCGCGACGAACGCGGTGCCGCCGATTCCCTCCGCCGTCGCCCCGGCGGCCTCCTCCGCCCGGTCCACCACGAGGACGCGCGCCCCGGCGCCGGCCAGCGCCACCGCACAGGCCCGCCCGATCCCACTGGCGGCCCCGGTCACGAGGGCGGTGCGCCCGGTGAGGAACGGCGCGGCGGCGCTGGCGCTGGCGTCGCTGCTGCGGTTGCTGTCCATGGCCGCACAGTAGGAACGGCGTCGGGTGCCCCCCCATGGCGGCGGTCACCACTCTTTCCCCGGCGGCAGTGGTGACCGCACCCATATGCCGCGGCTCCCGGAGGATCGGCGCCCGGATCTTTGGCTGCCCAGGTGACAGAAGTTCGCCGCTGCGGTGTGAAAAGGCTTCCCCAACCCGCCTGAAAGCCTCTACCTTCCCTGTCAAGCCGGCAAAAGGGCCGCGCTCATGGTCGACCGCCCGCCGAGCTTCGCTGCGCTACGGCCCGCTGATGTGGCAGGGCCGCTCAATGAACCCCACATTCATGGAGGACGCGCGTGTACCGGGACAGCACGAAGGTGATTCGCCGCAGGACCCGCCGTATCCGACATCTCGCCGGCCTCGGCCTCGGGGTGCTGCTCTGCGTCGCCGCGCTGCCGGCGACGTCCACCTCGACCGCCAAGGACGTCCCCGACGACTCCCGTGAATCCGCCTACGAGGTGCTGGTTTTCTCCAGGACGGCCGGCTTCCGGCACGACTCCATCGACGAGGGAATCGCCGCGATCACCCGGCTCGGCGCGGCGAACGACTTCACGGTGACCGCGACCGAGGACGCCGGTGCCTTCACCGCCGAGAACCTGTCCCGGTACGAGGCGGTGGTGTTCCTCTCCACCACGGGCGATGTGCTGAACGCCGCCCAGGAGGCGGCCTTCGAGGGGTACGTCAACGCGGGCGGCGGGTACGTCGGCGTGCACGCCGCGGCCGACACCGAGTACGACTGGGCCTGGTACAACGGCCTGGCGGGCGCGCTCTTCCACTCCCACCCCCACATCCAGCGGGCCACCGTCCGGGTCGAGGACCGCGCGCACGACGCCACCGCCCACCTGGGCGGCGCCTGGCAGCGCACCGACGAGTGGTACAACTACCGCACCAACCCCCGTACCACCTCCCACGTGCTGGCCTCCCTCGACGAGGCCAGCTACACGGGCGGCACCATGGACGGCGACCACCCGATCGCCTGGTGCAAGGAGTACGAGGGCGGTCGGGCCTTCTACACCGGCGGCGGCCACACCGCCGAGTCCTACTCCGAGGAAGCCTTCGTGCGGCACCTGCTGGGCGGGATCCGCTGGGCCGCGGGCGCCACCCGGGCCGACTGCCGCCCGGAGACGGGCTACGCCCCGCTCTTCGACGGCTCGGACACCGACGGCTGGTCCCAGGCAGGACCCGGCTCGTTCGAGCTCGCCAACGGCACCCTCACCTCCCGTGGCGGCATGGGCATGCTGTGGTACGCGACGGAGGAGTTCGACTCCTACTCGCTGAAGCTCGACTGGATGCTGGAGGGCGACGACAACTCCGGCGTCTTCGTGGGCTTCCCTGCCTCCGACGACCCCTGGTCCGCGGTCGACAACGGATACGAGATCCAGATCGACGCGACCGACGCCCCAGACCGCACCACCGGTGCCGTTTACGGCTTCCAGTCCGCCGACCTCGTCGCCCGCGACGCCGCCCTCAACCCGCCGGGGGAGTGGAACACCTACGAGGTCCGCGTCGAGGGCGAGCGCCTCCGCGTCTACCTCAACGGCACGCTGATCAACGACTTCACCAACACCGACCCCGCGCGCAGCCTCCGACAGGGCCACATCGGGCTGCAGAACCACGGCGACGCCGACACCGCCTCCTTCCGCGACGTCCGGATCCGGGAGCTGACCGACGCCCCGGCCCCCGGTCCGGCGTCCGGCTAGGGCTCAGCCACCGGCCACCCGCCGCGGGCCGGGAGCCCGTACCCGCGCGCGGAGAACCCCCCCGCACCGTCAGGCCGGTTCACTCCTCCCGTGGCGCCCGGAGCCCGCGCAGCGTCGCCACCACCGACTCGCCCTCCTCGACGGTGGCCCGCAGCCGGTCGACCAGCGCCTGCTGGTCCTGGGTCTCCGGCCTGGCCATCCGGTCCCGCACCCGGTCCATCGCGTCGTCCAACTCGTCGGCGTAGCGGACCAGGTTGTCCGAGAGGTTGTCCAGCACGTCCATCCCCTGGAGGCCGATGGCCAGTTCGAACGACTCCCGCACCTGCTGGGCCTCCACGTCCAGCTCGTCGATCCACTCCTGCTGGGTGACCTCGAGCGAGGTGCGCCGGGACTTGCGCTGCTGGATGCCCAGGTAGACCAGCGCGGAGATCCCCAGCACCGCGGCGGCCGGCGGGAACACCAGGCCGGCGGTCGCCGCGCCCCCGATCCAGGTGCCGGTGGCGACGATCGGCGCGGAGATCCCGAGGAAGGCGGCGGTGCGCTGGAGGACGTCCTGGACCGTGCTCCGGTTCCGGCGGGGGCGCGGCATCGTCAGGTCGTTGATGTCGAAGGTGTAGCCGGGCAGCGCGGTCGCCGGGTCGTCGGCGCCGAGCTCGGCCCGCACCCGGTCCGTCACGACGTCCTTGAACTGCCGCAGCTGCCGCTCCCAGATCCGGGCCGGGCCGTCCGGAGCCGCCTCGATCCAGTCGTGCAGCGCCTGGGTCTTGGCCAGCTGGATCTGGTGGACGCGGACCGGCCGGCGCACGTCGGTGGCGCGGATCTCGTCGTCGAGCGTGGCGTGCAGATGCGCGGCGAGCCGGTTGAACGGCCGCGCGGCACGCCGGACGTGCTCCTTCAGCCGCCCCTCGAGCTCCTCACGGAGCCGGGTCGCCACGGCGTCCACCCGCCGCCGCCGCTCGGCCAGCGCGTCCAGCCTGCCCTGGAGCTCGTCGATCGGCAGCCGCTCGGTGCGCAGCCGCTCGCCCAGCAACGAGACCCGGGGGCCGAGCAGCGCCCGCGCCTCGTCCGCCACCTTGCCCAGGTGGTAGCGCCCCGAGCCGCGCCCGATCAGGGCCTCCAGGGTCTCGCGCAGCGCGTCCATCCGGCTCTCCGCGGCCTGCCGCCTGGCGAGCGCCGTCTGTCCCTGGGCCTCGAACGTGGCGGCGCGCACCTCGGACGCGGGCGAGACGGGCACGAAGCCCGCACCGAAGAAGTCCAGGTCGGGGCGGCCGTCGACGGTGAAGTGCTCACGCAGATAGGCGTTGTTGCGGTCGATGGTGGCCTGCCAGGCGGGCACGTTGCGGTGGTCGAGCTGGGTCGCCAGGTCGATGGCGGTGAGGACCCACAGCACCGGCTTCCGGTAGATCCGGTAGTGGGCGTAGAGGGTGCGGATGAGGTCGAGCTCGTTCTCCGAAAGGGTGCGGGAGGCGTGCGAGACGTAGATGAAGCAGTCGGCCTCGCCCATGGCCTGCTTGACGATGGTGTCGTGGATGGCGTTCGGCGAGCCGAAGCCCGGCAGGTCGTAGAGCTTCGCCGGCACGCGGAAGGACGAGACCAGGATCTCGATCTCGGCCACCTCGCGGTTCCAGTGCGGGCGCAGCCGGTTGCTGGTGTCGGCGTCCTGCATGGCGTAGGCGGCGACCACGGCCGGCGCCGGGGAGTTGCCGACGTCCTCCCACTGGTTCTCGGCCGCGTCGGCGAACTGGACCCGGAGGAAGCCGGATCCGCCGGCGTCCGGCCCTCCGGCCGTGTCGTCCACCGGTGACACGGTGGCCGGGCAGGCGGTGGTCGGCACGGGGGAGGACGGCAGCAGTCCCACGAACTTCTCCGCCGGCAGGCCGTCGGAGCCGGTTTCCTGGAGCAGATCGAGCTTGCCCTGGAGGCCGCTCAGCAGGAAGCTCTTCCCCGAGGAGAAGGCGCCGAGCAGGGCCACGTTGATCAGCGAGGACGCCGCCCGGGTCCGCAGCTGCCGCATGAGGCGGGCGTCGCGCTCCGCCTCGGCCCGCCACTCCTCGGTGACCGTCGGCGCGTCGGCCACCGCGCCCAGCCACGCGGTGCCGCGGTCCAGGGCCTGACGCAGCTCAACGCGCAACTCTTCGATGCCTGTTGTGGTGGTCACAGAGGAGTTATAGCGCTTGGTCCGGCCCGGAGCAGACCACTTCACGCAGTCGCCTCCGCCGATCCCGGTTCCGGGAGCTGTCATGAGTATGGACGCGCCCCATGGTCGGCAGTAGCGTCGAAGTTGGTCTGGACCACGGCACGGCATCCCGCCACGGAGCGCTCACCCCCCCCACAACTCTCCGGGAGCGAAGCATGGGCAGCAGGATCGGCACGGCGGCCATCGGGGCCGCCCTCGCCGCCGTCTCGGTCATCGCCACCGGCGGCACGGCCGAGGCACACGGATACGGCACCTCGCCGACCAGCCGTCAGTCGTTCTGCGCCCAGGGCGCGGTGAGCGGCTGCGGGGCGATCGTCTGGGAGCCACAGAGCGTGGAGGGCCCCAAGGGCTTCCCACAGGCCGGCCCGGCCGACGGTCAGATCTGCTCGGGCGGCAACCAGCGGTTCGCCGAACTCGACGCCCCGCGCGGCGGCGGCTGGCCGGCGACCCGGCTGACGGCCGGCCAACAGCACACCTTCAGCTGGCGGTTCACCGTCTCCCACCGCACCACCGACTTCCAGTACTTCATCACCGACGACGACTACGACCCCACCCGGCCGCTCACCCGGGCCGACCTCGACCCCCGGCCGTTCCTCACGGTGCCGATGAACGGCGCCCAGCCCGGTGCGACGGAGAGCCACCAGGGCACCCTGCCCGCCGGGAAGTCCGGCCGCCACCTGATCGTGGCGGTCTGGAACGTCCACGACACGGGGAACGCGTTCTACGCCTGCTCCGACGTGGAGTTCTGACCCGCGCCAGGTGCGCGGGGAGGTCGTCACCGGCTCACTCCCCGCGCACCCGCGGCCCTCCGCCGACGCCGAGCACCGTGGGGGAGCGGCCGAGCCCCAACGCCGGCCGACGGCATGGTGAATGCTTGCGGAACCTTCGCGCTCAGGCCACGCCGCCGGCCGCCGGCGATCGTATGGTCACCTCACCCGGTCACCACGTTGTACCGCTTGGGGGAAGCGATCGTGGACGCGTTGGATCTGATGGGGCTCGTCACGGCCGTCCTCGGCATCCTGGTCCCGGTCGGTGCGGCGCTCTACGAGTTCGTCCTCTTCGGCCGCAAGCGGCTCGGCTACCGCGTCCAGATGGACACTCCCGTCACGGACGAGCTCCACTCCGATCTGGCGGGCCCGCTACAGCAGTTGAAGATCGACGACCGGGACCTCGACCAGCCCTCGGTCGTCCTGATGCGCATCGAGAACGCCGGTTCGGCCGCGATCCACTCCGATGACTACGCCTCTCTCCCCGGCGACCTGATCGGCCTTCGGGTCAGCTTCCCCGAGCGCCGGGTCTGCGGCGTCGCGGTGACCGAGTTCCACGACGACGACAACCACCTGCGCCACTGCTTCGGCCCGGACTCCGGACTCGGCGTCGGCGACGGCGTCATCCAGCTTCCGAAGGCGCCGCTCAACCAGGGCAACCACTACAAGGTGCTGGCGGTCCTGGAACGCGAGCCCGGCGCCCCGCAGAGGTCCGAGCCGCCCAAGCCCCGGGTCGAGGGCGGCATCATAGGCGGCGTCCGCCGCCGCCGCGACCACGGCCGCGTCCAGCAGACGGAGAGCAACACCACCGGACTCTCGCGGCGTTGGAGCATCGCCCTCTTCATCTTCGTCTTCGTGGTCTCCGTCACCCAACTCGGCCTGGCGCTCAACGAGGACGGGGCCGCCGCCCCGCTCGACTGCGCGGAGGGCGAACTGACGCTCGTCGGCTCCACCGCCTTCGAGCCCGTCCTGACCGAGGCCGCCGAGTCCTACCGGGACCACTGCCCCGACGCGACGATCGAGGTGGCGACCGAGGGCAGCGAGGAGGGCTGGGCGAGGCTCGACGAGGCCGCGGGCACCGATATGCTGGCGTTCTCCGACGGCCCCAAGGCGGAGCGTTACACGAGCCTGCTCCCCACGCCCGTCGCCCTGATCCTCTTCACGCTCATCGCCGACCCGGACGTGGGCGTCGAGGATCTCTCGCTCAACCAGGTCCGGCAGATCTGGGGCGGCGAGATCGACACCTGGGACGCCGACGCGTTGGACGGCGCCGCCCTGGCGATCCGCACCGTCAGCCGGGAATCGGACTCCGGCACCCAACGGGCGTTCGCCGACCGCGTCCTCGGCGGCTGGGAGCCGGGGGACAGCTCAGCCGACTGCCTGGACGACGACGCCGACCAGGGCCGCATCAACTGCCGCGTGGACTCGACCGGCGACATGGTGAACACCGTGGCCCAACTCGACGGCGCCATCGGCTACGCCGAACTGGGGGCCGCCATGGCCCGCGACGACGTGCGGACCATCGCCATCAACGGGCAGCCGGCCGATCTGGACGCGGCCGACGCGGGTGCCTACCCCTTCTGGGCGACCGAGTACGCCTACTCCTACGGCGAGCTGACGCCCGACTCGCTGGCCGCGAGCTTCCTGCGCTTCCTGACCGAGCAGATCGGCGAGGACATCATCCGCTTCCACGGCCACCGCCCCTGCGACGACATGGTCAACGAAGTCCTGTGCCAGCCCACCCTGACGGCCGGCCCCACCCCCTGAACGGTCGGGCCGCCGGTCAGGTCAGTCGGGTGCGGGTGTGGCGGGCGAGCGCGTCGAGGAGCCGATCCTGGAACGCCGGGTCGTCGACCGCGGGATGTGGGTCGGATCGGCGCTGGTGGTGCCAGTACCCACCGGTCGCCCGCGCCTCGGGATCGTCGCTGACGGCGAGCCAGGTCTGGGTGACGTGGCCGAGCTCCAGGTCGTCCGGGGCGCCGGGGCCGCCCATCCGGGTCGGCACCCAGCCGGGGTCGACGGCGTTGCTGAGCACGTCCGGCCAGCGGCGGGCGACCGCCGCGGCCAGCGTGGTGACGAGCAGCTTGGTGTCCGAATAGGAGCCGGTCTCGCGGGCGCCGCTCCAGTCGAGGCCGTCCAGCTCCGTTCGGCCGCCCCGGTGCATGCCGCTGCTGAGGTACACCAACCGCGCGGGACGGTCGATGAGCGCCGTGAGCAGGTACGGGGCGACCACGTTGACCGGAAGCAGCGGCCGCCCCGAGAGCACGCCGGCGTTGTGAATCACGGCGTCCATCCGGCCGAGTCGGTTCACCGCGTCCGCGAGGGACCTGGTCTCGTCGAGGTCGCCGAGGTCCCCGACGACGACGTCGGCGCCTCGGGCGACCAGATCGTCGACGGCTCCCCGCCGCGCCGCGTCGCGCGCGTGGACGACGACCCGGTGGCCGTCGGTGAGCAGGGCCTCGGCCGCCCCGCGGCCGAGGCCGTCCGTGGAGCCGGTCACGAACACCCGTGCCATGCATCAACCCTTCTGTGAGACGGAGATCGTCGACATCCGCAGGTGGTCCGCTACCGTGCTTCGCCGAGGGCCGCGAGCTCCTCCGCGCCGAGCGCGAGGTCAACGGCGCCGAGGGAGTCGAGGATGCTCTCCGGGCGGGAGGCGCCGGGGATGGGGATGACCGTCGGTGAGAGCGAGAGCTCCCAGGCGAGACACACCTGCTGCGGGCTCACCCCGTGCCGGGCGGCGATCTCGCCGAACGCAACGTGCCGCTCCGCCAGGTCGCCGGCGCGGCTGATGCCGCCGAGTGGGCTCCAGGGCAGGAACCCGATGCCGAGTTGGGCGCACAGTTCCAGCTCGGGGAGGCTGGTGAGGAAGGCGGGGGAGAACTGGTTCTGTACGGAGGCCAGTCGGCCGTCGAGGATGTCGTGGGCGAGGCGGATCTGTCCGGGGTCGGCGTTGGAGATGCCGGCGAGGCGGATGACGCCCTCGTCGAGAAGGTCGGCGAGGGCTCCGATGGTGTCGGCGTAGGGGACTTTGGGGTCGGGGCGGTGGTGTTGGTAGAGGCCGATGGCCTCGACGCCGAGTCGGGTGGCGGACTCCTTCGCGGCGCGCTTGAGGTGTTCGGGTCGCCCGTCGAGGATCCAGGTGCCGTCCTGGGTGCGCAGGTGGCCGCCCTTGGTGGCGATGAGCACGTCGTCGGTGTCGCCGCCCCAGGAGGTGAGGGCCCTGGCGATGAGGGACTCGTTGTGGCCGGTCTCGTCGTGCCCGACGGCGTCGGCGCCGAGGTGGTAGGCGTTGGCGGTGTCGATGAGCGTGACGCCCGCGTCGAAGGCGGCGTGGATCGTGGCGATGGAGCGGGCCTCGTCGGGACGGCCCTCGATGGACATCGGCATCCCGCCGAGACCGATGGCACTGACCTGAACATCTCCGATGGAGCGCTGCTGCATTGCTGAGACATCCCTCTTCGACGTGTGACAGAAGCTCTCGCAGGTCCTGCTGCTGACACCCACACGCTACCCACCCACCCAAGGCGGGCGGGAGTCCTGAGAGTGCCTCCCAGTGGGCCGTGTCGCGGACGGTCCCCCGGGCGTAGCGATGGGACACGAAGACCGCCGTGCGGTGAAGATCGACATCTCCATCGCACGGAGGTCCTCGCCCCGCCGAATGATCAGCCAGCGTTGACATCGCTCGTGGCCAGCACACCTAGATGAATGAGTCCAAGGGGTGGCCTGCGGGCATGATGCGAGGGTGTCCAATGTCGGCGTGTGAAGACAGACGTGGACACCCTCGCGACAGCACTCTATGCCCGTATCGATGATGGGTTGAAGGCTTCGCCATGGTTGGCTCCGGCACGTCCGGTTGTCGGGATCGCGCCCCGGCTCAGCGACGCGGAACTGCTCACCCTCGCGGTGATGTCCGCGCTGCTCGGCTACACCTCCGAGCGGC
>NZ_SMKC01000104.1 GCF_004348315.1 Streptomyces sp. 8K308
GTGGTGGGACTGACCAGAGGAAACGGTACGGTCCCTTCCGGATAGCGGTACGGCATGAATGGTTGCCGACGGCCTCGTACTGGGGAAGGCTGACACAGCAGTCGCCTTACGAGAAGGGGGAGCTGGGGATGGCACTGAGCACCACGCTCGACTGGCTGTTGGACGACCTGGCGCAGCGCCTGCCACGGGTGCGGCACGTGCTGCTGCTGTCCAGCGACGGACTGGTCACCTCGGTCAGCCGAGGCCTGAAGCGGAGCAGCGCCGAGCATCTGGCCGCCGTCTCC
Organism: Streptomyces sp. 8K308; assembly: GCF_004348315.1. Taxonomy (GTDB): domain Bacteria; phylum Actinomycetota; class Actinomycetes; order Streptomycetales; family Streptomycetaceae; genus Streptomyces. Next base: position 285 of record NZ_SMKC01000104.1, read on the forward strand.
TCCGGGCTGCACAGCCTCGCCAGGGGGGTCGGGGAGCACTTCGGAAGCGGCGGGGTGCGGCAGACGATGATCGAGTTCGACGACGGCGTGCTCTTCGTGACGGCCGCCGGTGACGGCAGCTGCCTGTGCGTGCTGGCGGGCGCCGACGCCGACATCGGGCAGGTGGGGTACGAGATGACCCTGCTGGTGAACAAGGTCGGCGAGCACATGGGCCTGGCGGCCAGGGATTTCTGAGCCGGCGGCCGAGGTGCCGAATCGTTCACTCTCCGAGAGTGGATCAATACTCAGGGTTGCCTCATGGGGATCGGGCGTCTACTCTGGTTACGTAGAGTAGTTGCACGTTGCGAGGAGACCCCGATGGCCACGTTCCCGTCCCCGCCCCACCTGACCGACCCGACCCAACCCGAGGTCCACCGCGGCCCGGTCGCCGGGACCGCGGCGCGACCACCAAGACCCCGACTCGTCAGCGCCTCGGAGGGCGCGGCCCTGCTTGACGTCAGCTCGGCCCGCTTCGCCCGCCTGGCCAGGGGCGGCTGCTTCAGCCCTGCGGAGTTCCGCATCAGCCCCCTGCACATCGTCACCTGGTGGTACCCGACCACCGAGCTGCGGCTCTTCGCCGACCGGGAGTCCCGGCTGCTCAGCGGCCCGATCCCGGAGGGGCTGCGCCGCGCCCTGCGCCAGGGCGAGGACTGGCGTCCCCGCCGCTGGCGCGCCAGGCGCACCGCCGAGCTGGTGCGCCGCACCAGGGACCCCTGGCGGCGGGCCGCCGTCTTCGCCGCCGTGCTCGAGCCGCCGCTGCTGCTCCGGCGGGTGCCCGAGCCGCGCGAGCGGGCCCTGCTGCGGCGGCTCCGCCCGGCACTCGCCGACCCGCCGCCGCCCGGCTTCCGCCCGCGAGCGTTCCAGGAACTGCTGACCGCCGTCGAGCCGGACGAGGCCCGCTGGTACGTCCGCGGCCTCGACCTGGCGCTGCGGGAGGCCAGGGCGCGGCCGGCGGCCGGTCCCCGGCTCAGAGCTGGCCAACGTCCAGGACCTTGACCACCGCCCGGCCCTCGGCGTCCGAGGCCGTCAGGTCCACCTCGGCCGAGATCCCCCAGTCGTGGTCGCCGGCCGGATCGTGGAAGGTCTGCCGCACCCGCCAGAGACCGTCCTCCGGACGCTCCTCGATCCGCAGCAGCCGCGGGCCCCTGGCCTCCGGTCCGGTGCCCAGCTCGTCGTACTCCTGCCAGTAGCCGTCCAACGCGGCCGCCCAGGCGTCGGCGTCCCAGCCAGACTCGGCGTCCAACTCGCCGAGCTCCTCCGTCCGGTCCAGGGCCGCCAGCTCCACCCTGCGGAACATCGCGTTGCGCACCAGCACCCGGAAGGCCCGGGCGTTGGCGGTCACCGGCTTCACCTGGTCCGCCCGCTCCCGCGCCTCCTCGGCGTCCTCCAGCTCGGGGTTAGCCAGCTGCTCCCATTCGTCGAGCAGGCTGGAGTCGACCTGGCGGACCATCTCGCCTAGCCAGGCGGTGATGTCCTGGAAGTCCTCGGACTTCAGGTCGTCGGGCACGGTGTGCTCGAGCGCCTTGTAGGCGCCGGCCAGGTAGCGCAGCACGATCCCCTCCGTGCGCGCCAGCTCGTAGTAGGACACGAACTCGGAGAAGGTCATGGCCCTCTCGTACATGTCCCTGACGACCGACTTCGGGGAGAGCGGATGATCGCTCACCCACGGATGGCTCTTGCGGTACAGGCCGAAGGCGTGGAACAACAGCTCGTCGAGCGGCCGCGGATGGGTGATGTCCGCCAGCCGCTCCATCCGCTCCTCGTACTCGACGCCGTCGGCCTTCATGGCCGCCACGGCCTCGCCGCGCGCCTTGTTCTGCTGGGCCGCCAGGATCTGCCGGGGATCGTCCAGGGTCGACTCCACCACCGACACCATGTCCAGCGCGTAGGACGGGGACTCCGGGTCCAGCAACTCGAACGCGGCCAACGCGAACGTCGACAGCGGCTGGTTGAGCGCGAAGTCGGCCTGCAGATCCACCGTCAGCCGCACGATGCGCCCCTGCGCGTCCGGCGCCTCCAGGCGCTCCACGATGCCGCCGTCGAGCAGCGAGCGGTAGATGGCGATCGCCCGCCTGATGTGCCTCAACTGCTGCCGGCGCGGCTCGTGGTTGTCCTCGAGCAGCCGCCGCATCGCCTCGAACGCGTTACCGGGGCGTGCGATGACGGACAGCAGCATCGCGTGCGTGACCCGGAACCGCGAGGTCAGCGGCTCGGGCTCGGCGGCGATCAGTCGCTCGAACGTGTTCTCGCCCCAGTTCACGAAACCCTCGGGAGGCTTCTTGCGCACCACCTTGCGCCGCTTCTTGGGATCGTCGCCCGCCTTCGCCAGCGCCTTCTCGTTCTCCACCACGTGGTCCGGGGCCTGCGCCACCACGAAGCCCGCGGTGTCGAAGCCGGCCCGCCCGGCCCGCCCGGCGATCTGGTGGAACTCCCTGGCCCGCAACACCCGCACCCGGCTGCCGTCGTACTTGGTGAGCGCCGTGAACAGCACGGTGCGGATCGGCACGTTGACCCCGACGCCCAACGTGTCGGTGCCGCAGATCACCTTCAACAGACCGGCCTGGGCCAGCTTCTCCACCAGCCGCCGGTACTTCGGCAACATCCCCGCGTGGTGCACCCCGATCCCGTGCCGGACGTAGCGCGACAGGTTCCGGCCGAACCTGGTGGTGAACCTGAAGTTCCCGATCAGCGCGGCGATCTCGTCCTTCTCCGCCCGGGTGCACATGTTGATGCTCATCAACGCCTGCGCCCGCTCCACCGCCTGAGCCTGCGTGAAGTGCACGATGTACACCGGCGCCTGCCGGGTCTCGAGCAGCTCCGTCAGGGTCTCCGTGAGCCCCGTCGTCCGGTACTCGTAGCTCAGCGGCACCGGGCGGGTCGCCGAGCGCACCACCGCCGTCGGCCGGCCTGTGCGCCGCGTCAGGTCGTCCTCGAATCGGGCCACATCGCCCAGCGTCGCGGACATCAGGACGAACTGCGCCTGCGGCAGCTCAAGCAGCGGGATCTGCCACGCCCAGCCCCGGTCCGGCTCCGCGTAGAAGTGGAACTCGTCCATCACCACCTGGCCGACGTCGGCCTCCGCCCCGTCCCGCAGCGCGATCGAGGCCAGCACCTCGGCGGTGCAGCAGATCACCGGCGCGTCGGCGTTGACCGACGCGTCCCCGGTCAGCATCCCCACGTTCTCGGTGCCGAAGATCTTGCACAGGTCGAAGAACTTCTCGGACACCAGGGCCTTGATCGGCGCCGTGTAGAACGTCACCTCGTCCCTGGCCAGCGCCGCGAAGTGGGCCCCGGCCGCCACCAGGGACTTGCCCGAGCCCGTCGGCGTGGACAGGATGACGTTCGCCCCGGACACGACCTCGATCAGCGCCTCCTCCTGCGCCGGGTACAGGGTGATCCCCCGTTCACGGGTCCACGACGAGAACGCGTCGAAGAGGGCATCGGGATCGCTGTCCGCTGGCATCTGATCGATAAGGGTCACCGTCCCATACTGCCCGCACCCGACGCCCGAAGGGGAACCGGCCGCTCCCTGGAAGATCACGAGGCACTACGCTGTCCCGCCGACAGCAGTGATCAATCAGGCCGAGACCCCGGCAACCACGCCGCCACACCGCTACGTTGGGCCGGGGAGCACGCTGCGGAAGGGGCGGGGAACGGACATGATGGGACCGGCGCACTCACTGTCGGGGGCGATGGCCTGGCTGGGCATCGGGGCCGCCTGCGCGGCCGCCGACAACCCCATGCCCTGGCCGGTGCTCGTGGTGGGCACCCTGATCTGCGCGGGCGCCGCCCTCGCCCCCGACCTCGACACGAAGTCGGCCACCATATCCCGCGCCTTCGGGCCGGTTTCCAAGATCCTTGCCGGCGCCATCGACAAGCTCTCCGAGTCCGTCTACAACGCCACCCGGGGGAAGGGGGAGCGGCGCCGCACCGGCGGCCACCGCACGCTCACCCACACCTGGATCTGGGCCGTGCTGGTCGGCACCGGGTTCTCCCTGGCCGCCATCGCCTGGGGGCGCTGGGCCGTGCTGGTCACCCTCTTCGTCCACGCGGTGCTCGCCGTGGAGGGCCTGCTGTGGCGGATGGCCCGGGTCTCGAGCGACGTCCTGGTCTGGCTGCTCGGCGCCACCAGCGCCTGGATCCTCGCCGACGTGCTCGACGAGCCGGGGAACGGCGCCAACTGGCTGTTCGCCGACGAGCCCTACATGTGGCTCGGGGTGCCCATCGTGATCGGCTCCATCGTCCACACCCTCGGCGACGCGGTGACCATCTCCGGCTGCCCGATGCTCTGGCCGCTGCCCATCGCAGGCAAGCGCTGGTACCCCCTGGGCACCCCCACCTTCATGCGCTTCCGGGCCGGCGCCTGGGTGGAGAACAAGGTGCTGATGCCCGTCTTCATGGTGATAGGGGCCGCCAGCGGCGTGGGAGCCGTCGTGCTGGCGGCCTGACCCCGGGTGCCCCGGGCGGCGGGCTCGTCCGCCGCCCGACGGCGGCCGCCTCAGCCGTGCCAGGAGCGCCACAGCGCGGCGTACGCCCCACCGGCGGCCACCAGCTCGTCGTGGCTCCCCAGCTCGGTGATCCGACCGTCCTCCACCACCGCGATCACGTCCGCGTCGTGCGCCGTGTGCAACCGGTGGGCGATCGCGATCACCGTGCGCCCCTCCAACACCCGGGCCAGCGAGCGCTCCAGATGCCGGGCCGCCCGTGGGTCGAGCAGCGAGGTCGCCTCGTCGAGGACCAGCGTGTGCGGGTCCGCGAGCACCAGCCTCGCCAGCGCTATCTGCTGGGCCTGAGCCGGAGTGACCGACAGCCCGCCGGAACCCACCTGGGAGTCGAGCCCCTCGGGCAGCGCCCGCACCCACTCCGCCGCGTCCACCGCCCCGAGCGCCGCCCACAGCTCGGCGTCCGTCGCGTCCGTCCTGGCCAGCAGCAGGTTGTCGCGCAGCGGCCCCACGAACACGTGGTGCTCCTGGTTGACCAGGGCCACCTGCTCGCGCACCCGCTCGGCGGTCATCCCCGCCAGTCTGGCCCCGCCCAGCGTCACCTCGCCTTCCCGCGGCGTGTAGATCCCGGCCAGCAGCCGACCAAGTGTCGACTTGCCCGCCCCCGACGGACCCACCAGCGCCATCCGGGTCCCGGGCGGCACCCCGAGCGACACCCCGTGCAACACGTCGGAGCCGGCCAGGTAGCCGAACCGCACCCGATCCGCCGCCAGTTCACGACCCCCAGGCGCCAGCGACGCGTCGCCCCCGTCGTTCTCGACCTCCCGGACCCCCACCAGACGGGCCAGCGACACCTGCGCCACCTGGAGCTCGTCGAGCCAGCGCAGGATCATCCCCACCGGCTCGATCAGCATCTGCGCCAGCAGCGCCCCCGTGGTCAGCTGCCCCACCGTCATCCATTCCTGCAGCGTGAACCACCCGCCGATCAGCAGCACCCCGGCCAGGATCATCGCGTGGTAGACGTTGATCGTCGGAATCAGCACCGAGCGCAGCCACAGCGTGTACCGCTCCCATGCGGTCCACTCCCTGACCCGCCGGTCAGAGAGCGCGATCCGCTCCCGCTCCAGGCGGTGCGCCTCGATGGTCCGCCCGGCGTCCACCGTCTCGGCCAGTGCCGCCGCCACCGCCGCGTAGCCCGCCGACTCGGAGCGGTAGCCAGCGGGCGCCCGGCGGAAGTACCAGACGCAGACCGACACCAGCAACGGCACCGCCAGCACGACGCTGAGCCCGAGCGCCGGCGCCGTGAACACTATCGCCGCGAGCAGCAGCGCCGCCCACACCACGGCGATCGCCATCTGCGGCACGGCCTCCCGCATCGCCTTGGCCAGCCGGTCGACGTCCGTGTTGATCCTGGCCAGCAGGTCGCCCGTGCCCGCCCGCTCGAGCACCCCGGGAGGCAGCCCCACCGAGCGCACCAGGAAGTCCTCCCGCAGGTCCGCCAGCATCCGTTCGCCGAGCACCGCCCCCCGCAGCCGCACCATGCGGACGAAGAACGCCTGCACCACCAGCGCCGCGGCGAACAGCGCGATCGTCTGCCCGAGCCGCGGCTCGCGCTCGCCGTCGGCCAGGTCCTGGATCAGGCCGCCCAGCAGATAGGGGCCGACCAGCGAGGCGAGCACCGCCACCGAGTTCACCGTCACGAGCCCGAGGAACGCCCGCCGATGCCGGCGCGAGAGCTCGCGGACGTAACGGCGGACGGTCGTCCGGCCGGCCACCGGCAGCGTCGTCACATGCTCGGTGGACGCGGGGTCGTATTCGGGCGGCTTGACGCCGATCATGCGTTCTCCTCGGCGAGGTCGGAAAGGGGGGCGGCGTCCGTCGACTCCGCGCTCCGGGCGGCGGTCTCGTCCTCAGGGCCGTCGGGCTCCCGGGTCACCACGGCCCGGTACTCGGCCGTGCTGGTCAGCAGTTCGCGGTGGGGTCCGGCCACCGACACCTTCCCGTGGTGCACGAACGCCACCTCGTCCGCGCGGTCGAGCAGCAGCGGGCTCGAGGTGAACACCACGGTGGTCCGGTCCGCGCGCAGCGCGCCGAGCCCTTCGGCGATCCTCGCCTCGGTGTGCGTGTCCACCGCCGACGTCGGCTCGTCGAGCACCAGCACCTCGGGGTCGGTGATCAGCGACCTGGCCAGCGCGAGACGCTGCCGCTGCCCGCCCGAAAGGGACCGGCCGCGCTCCGTGACCCGGGCCCGCATCGGATCCCCCTCGCCCTCGGCGGCCGCCTGGGCGAGCGCCGTCAGCACGTCCTGGCACTGCGCCGCGCCCAACGCGGCCTCGGCCGACACCCGGCCCGACGCCGGCACGGACAACAGCTCGCCCAGCGTGCCGGACAGGAGCACCGGTTCCTTGTCCTGCACCAGCACCGCCTCCCGTGCCGCCGCCAGGGGCACCTCGTCGAGGGGGGTGCCGCCGAGCTGCGCCGAGGGCTCGCCCTCCGCCCTGGCCGGGTGGCCGCCGAGCCGGGCCGCGAGCCGCTCGGCGAAGTCCGGGTCACCGCACACCACGGCGGTCAGTCGCCCCCGGGCGGCGAAGAGGCCGGTCGCCGGGTCCCACAGATCGCCGGAGAGCGGCCCGGCCAGAACCGCCGACCCGTCCTCTCCCTCCCGGCGCAGGGCGAGCACCCGCACGGCCCGCTTGGCCGACGGCCGGGAGAAGGTGAAGGCCATCGCGGCCTCCTGGAACAGCCGCAGCGGGAACAGCAGGAAGCTCACCGCCGCGTAGATGGTGACGAGCTCGCCGGCGCCGAGCCGCCCCTCACGGGCCAGGCCGACCCCCTGCCAGATCACCGCGATCATCAGCAGCCCCGGCATCACCACCTGGACAGCGTCGATCAGCGACCACATCCTGGCGCTGCGCACCGACGCGTGGCGCACCTCCTGGGAGGCCCTGCGGTAGCGGTCGAGGAACAGCTCCTCGCCGCCGATGCCGCGCAACACCCGCAGCCCCGCCACCGTGTCGGAGGCCAGCTCCGTCGCCCACCCCGACCTGCTGCGCTCCTGGTCGGCGCGGCGGGTCGCCGCCGGCAGCAGCGGCCAGACGCTCAGGCATACCGCCGCGATCCCGGCCAGCACCAGCAGCCCGATCCGCGGTTCGTAGACGACGAGCCCGACGCACACGCCCAGGGTCACCACGACAGCGGCGGCGAACCGGGAGAACGACTCGACGAACCAGCCGATCCGCTCCACGTCACCCGTGGAGACCTTGACGACCTCGCCGGCCGCCACCCGGCGGGTCAACACGCCGCCGAGCTCCGCGGTCCGGCGGGCGAGCAACTGCTGCACCCGGGCGGCCGCCGTGATCCAGTTGGTCACCGCGGTCCGGTGCAGCATGGTGTCGGCGCTGGTCATCACCAGGGTGATGACCAGCATCACGAGGCCCGCGGTGACCAGGCGGCGGCCCGACTCGTCCACTACGGCCTCGATGGCCATGCCCATGAAGATCGGCAGCATCGCGATGGCGGCCATGTGCAGGACGCCCCAGCCCATGGCCTTGGCCTGACCGCCGAGTTGGCGCCGGAAGAGCCAGACCAGGAAGCGGAAACCGGAGCGTACGTCCGGGTCGCCGGGGTCGGAATGTGGAAGATCACGAATCTGCATGACATCCCAGAGTCGGTGCGGTGGAACTGGGCAACCTGGCAAGGGTCCTGAAGCCGCCGGGCGAAAATCAACGGGTTTTCCCGGCGTCGGGCGGATCGCGTCAGCTCTCGGAAAATGGCGACTGACGTGCGGTCACGGGCGAAGTGGGGGAGTAGGAGCGTCTCTTCGACCCTCGCACGTACGTACGGGATCGGTCGCACGGCGCGCCGAGCGCACGCCGGGCTCACCGGAAAGCCGGGTGCGACGCGCGGCGCCTACCGGTAGAAACCGTGCATGCGCCCTGGCCCCGACGAAGTCCTGCACTTCTCAGAAGACCCGACCATCACCCTCTTCAGCCCGCACGTGGCGGCCACCGCCCGGCAGGCCGAGCCCTACGTCTGGGCGGTCGACGCGGCGCGCGCCCCGGACTACTGGTTCCCGCGTGACTGTCCGCGGGCGATGGCCTGGGTCGTGCCCACCACCACCCGAGCCGACCGGGACCTGGTCCTCGGCCCCGGTGGCGGCGACCGCGTGCACGCGGTCGAGTACGACTGGCTGGCCCGGATGATGACGGTCGAGCTGTACGCCTACCGGCTTCCCGCGGCGCCCTTCCGGCCGATCGGCGAGCCGGTGGCGCACGCCATGGTGGCGATGGAAAACGTTGAACCACTGGGTCCGCCGGAACCGGTGGGCGACCTGCTCGCCCTCCACCGGACCGCCGGAATCCAGCTACGCGTACTTGACACCCTGTGGGGGTTCTGGAACGCGGTCGTCGGCAGCAGCCTGGGCTTCAGCGGGATCAGGATGCGCAACGCGCGACCGCGGCCCGCGGGATAGCGGCACCGCGGCCTCACCCGCCGGTGCGGCGGCGGTGCCGTGGTGTGCCGGCGGCCATCCGTTCAGCGGCCGAAGCCGGCGGGCCGCCGGGCGCCGCCGACGGGCCGCCCGCGCGGCGCGCTTCTTCACCGTTTGCGGGCAGCCGGCCCCGGCGGCGGCCCCGCGCCGGTACTCGCTTGAAAAAAGGAACGCGCCAAGTGTTGACGCGACCGTCGACTGCTTCCACTATGAGGGGCATTACCGACTGGGTGGGAGCGCTCCCACTCGCTGTGGAACGCCCACTCACCCGGCGGGATTCTCGTACCGATGACCAAGGATCGAGAAGGGCCGCACACATGCCACCCCCCAAGGGCATTCCGGCCGTGCCTCGCCGCTCCTGGCTCGGCGGTCCGCCGCCGCCCGCCGGTGAGCCACCCGCTGGGCACGGGACAGAGCCGGCCGCGGAGTCGCCTCCGCCGCGGCACGCCTCGCGCGGCGAGGATCGCCGTCCGCTCCTCAGGAACTGGACCCGAGAAGCCAACAGGCTGAGCGCCTTCAACCGGCGAAGCCGGGGAGTGGATCTGTGAGTGGGCGGCGGCGCGATCCGTGCCGCCGCCGCCCGCCCGCCGGCCGCGAACCCCCGCTTCCCGCCGTGGTGTCAGCCGCTCCGGGCCCCCTGCGGGAGGGGGTGTCCGGTGGGCAGCGGGTGCCGCCCGCCTCCAGGCTGCCGGGACGAGCGGCCCGAGGCGGATTCCGTCCCGGGTGACGTCGCCGACGGGAACCGACGTCACCCGGGACGGGTGCGGCGCATGAGGTGACGAACCGTTCACCTCTCGTTGGAAAGAAACAGGTACGGCGCAGCTATTGACGAGTGCATGGCGACGCCGGACCATATGGGCTGCCGCCGCCGGGTGGGAGCGCTCCCAGGTCGGCCGCCGATCACCCACCTGGGTGTGAGGCGGTCACCACCCGGCGGCGGTTCTCGCAACCCCGACGATCAGGCCGAGCAGGGCCGCGGCCAGGTCGCCCCGGCCGGCGCGCGCCGAGGCGATCGGGGCGGCGCGCGGCCCCCACACGAGGAGCAGACAGGATGGCCGTTCAGCAGTCCCATCGCACGGGAGCCCCGAAGCGCGCGGTCCGGCGGGCGGAGACCGGACCACCGTTAACCACCGGAGCAGCCAGGGCGCTTGCCCTGCTGCGCGTCGCCATCGGCGCGATCTTCCTGTGGGCCTTCCTCGACAAGACGTTCGGCTGGGGCTACGCCACCCCGGCGGAGAACTCCTGGACCAGTGGCGGCTCCCCGGCGGGCGGCTATCTCGCCGGCGTCTCGGTCGGGCCCCTTGAGACGACCTTCCAGTCCTGGGCCGGCGACGTCTGGGTGGACTGGCTCTACATGGCGGGCCTGTCCGGCGTCGGCGCCTCGCTCGTGGCCGGCGTCGGGCTGCGGGTCACCGCCGTCGCCGGTTCCCTGATGATGTTCTTCCTCTGGCTCAGCCAGTTCCCGCCGGCCCGTCACCTCTCGGACGGCGCGCCCAGCATGTCGCCGAACCCCCTGGTCGACCAGCACGTCGTCTACGCCGTCGTCATGGTGGTCCTGGCGGCCTGCTCGGCCGGGCGGGTCTGGGGGCTGGGCGGCGCCTGGGCCCGGCTGCCGATCGTCGAGCGCCACCGCTGGCTCAGGTAGCCGGCCGTCACCACAGAGCCGCGGGTGCGCGGGGAGTGAGCGAGGTCCTCCCCGCGCACCCGCCTCCATGTCGGCCCGAGCGGCGACGGTCCCGGCCGAGCCGGACGTCGAGCCGCGAGCACCGGTCGACGAGACCTCCCGCGACTGGCCGCCGGCACCGGCCGGCAGCCGTCACCGAGCCGCGGTGTGGCCGCGTAGGCGGTGTGCGGCGCTGGCTTGGATGTGGTGGATCATGATGCGTTCTGCGGTGTCGGGGTCTTGGGCTTGGAGGGCGTCGAGGAGTCGTTGGTGTTCGGTGAGGTGGGTGTGGGCTAGTTGGGGGTTGAGCCAGAGGGAGGCGTTGGTGGGGACGGGGTAGCTGTCGCGGATGGCGTGGGCGTGTTGGCCGAGGAAGGCGGGGCCGCCGATGTCGGCGATGGTGAGGTGGAGTTGGCGGCTTTGTTCGCCGAGTTGGGTGAGGTGTCCCGCGGTGGCGTCGGCGACCATGTGGTCGTGGAGTTGGCGTAGCTGGGTGAGTTGTTGGGGTGTGATGCGGGTGGCGGCGAGGCGGGCGCCGAGGCCTTCGATGACGGCGCGTACTTGGTAGAACTCCAGGAGTGCGGCGTCGGTGAGGTCGATGACGGTGGCGCCGCGGTGGCTTTGGTAGCTGACGAGGCGGTCTTTTTCGAGGCGGCGGAGTGCTTCGCGGACCGGGGTGATGGAGACGCCGAGGCGTTCGGCGAGGTGGGCGGCTTTGAGTTGGGTGCCGCCGGGGACGCGGGCGTTGCGGATGTCGTCGCGTAGGACCTCGTAGACGTAGTCGGCCTTGCTCATCGGCTGGCGGTGGCCCTCGGCCGGCCCGGGTGACCGCATCACTGCCCCCTCACATTCGTTTGCCCCCGGCCGTGAAGTATCTCGCGTGAGCCTCGCCGGAAGGGCGGATCCCACTCGGCCCTCTTGACTTGTACTGTGCATCTTATAAGTTGCAGCGCCATGACGAACCTCGCCGACGTGAAGGTCATCGACACCGCCACCCTCTTCGCGGGCCCGACGGCCGCGATGATGCTCGGGGACTTCGGCGCCGACGTGATCAAGATCGAGCACCCCAGGCGGGGCGACCCCTCCCGGGGCCACGGGGCCGTCGTCGAAGGGGTCGGCCTGTGGTGGAAGACGCTGTCCCGCAACAAGCGCACGGCCGCCGTCGACCTCTCGGCGCCCGAGGGCCAGCGGATCCTGCGCCGGCTGGTCGAGGACTCCGACGTCCTGGTGGAGAACTTCAGGCCGGGCACGCTGGAGCGGTGGAACCTGGGGCCCGAGGAGTTGCGGCAGGCCAACCCCCGGCTGATCGTCGCCAGGATGACCGGCTTCGGGCAGTTCGGCCCGATGGCGGGCCAGCCCGGATTCGGCACGCTGGCCGAGGCGATGAGCGGCTTCGCGGCGAGCACCGGCGAGCCCGAAGGGCCGCCGGTGCTGCCGCCCCTCGCGATGGCCGACGGCATCGCCGGGCTCGCGATGGCCTACGCGATCATGGTGGCGCTGCGGGCCCGCGAGTCCACGGGGCGCGGCCAGGTGATCGACATGGCTATCATCGAGCCGATCCTCGGCATACTCGGCCCGCAGATGACGGCCTACCGCGCCCTCGGGCTGATACCCCGGCGGACCGGCAACCGGTCGAGCAGCAACGCCCCGCGCAACACCTACCGCACGCGGGACGGCCGTTGGGTGGCGATCTCCACCTCGGCCCAGCCGGTCGCGGAGCGCGTGATGCGTCTCGTCGGCCGGCCGGAGCTCACGGAGGAGCCCTGGTTCGCCACCGGCCACGGCCGGGTGCGGCACGTCGAGGAGCTCGACGAGGCCGTCGGTTCGTGGATCGCCGAGCGGGACGCCGACGAGGTGATCGCCGCCTTCACCGGGGCGCAGGCGGCGATCGCCCCCGTCTACGACGTGTCCGACATCGCCAAGGACCCGCAGTACGAGGCGCTCGGCACCTTCGTCGAGCTGCCCGACGAGGAGCTGGGCAGCGTGACGGTGCAGAACGTGATGTTCCGCCTGTCCGAGACGCCGGGCGAGGTCCGTTGGCCCGGGCCGCCGTTGGGGCGGCACACCGACGAGATCCTCACCGCGCTCGCCTACACCCCGGACGAGATCGCCACGCTGCGCGGGCGGGGAGTGATCGCATGAGCACGCCGATCACCTGGCTCTACGTCCCTGGTGACCGTCCGGAACGCTTCGCCAAGGCCGTGGCGAGCGGCGCCGACGTCGTGATCATCGACCTGGAGGACGCGGTCGACGCGGCCCGGAAGGACGAGGCGCGGGACAACGCCGTGCGCCATCTCGCCGAGCGGGGCGCCCGCACCGGACCTGCCCTGCACGTCCGGGTGAACGACCTCGCGACCCGGCGGGGCCGCGAGGACCTCAGGGCGCTCGCTGACGCGCCCGGACTCGACGCCCTGCGGTTGCCCAAGATCGACTCGGCGGACGATCTCGCCGTGGTCGACGAGGCGTTCGGCGACCGGCCGACGGCCGCCCACGCGCTGATCGAGTCGGCCCGCGGCCTGGCCAACGTCGAGGCCATCGCCGCGCACCCGCGCGTCGCCGGCCTGGCGCTGGGCGAGCAGGACCTGGCGGCCGCGCTCTCCATCGGCCTCGAGTCCGCCTTCGACCAGTTGCGGCTGCGGGTGGTGCTCGCCGCCGCGGCGGCCGGTCTCGGACCGGTGCCGATGTCCGTCTTCCCCGACGTCCGGGACGAGGAGGGCCTGATCGCCTCCTGCGCCCACGGGCGCGGCCTCGGGATGCTCGGCCGCACTGCCATCCACCCTCGGCAGATCCCCGCCATCCGCGCCGCCTTCCGGCCCACTCCCGAGGAGATCGGCCGCGCCCGGGAAGTCGTCGACGCCGCCGACCGGGCCGGGCTCGACGGCGTCGGAGCGCTCGCCCTCCCGGACGGCCGCTTCGTCGACGCCCCCATCGTCACCAAGGCTCGCGGAATCCTCGCGCTGGCGGACCGGACCTCCTGACAGCGCACCGCGGGCCACCGGTGTCCAGTACCGCCCCGACCCACCCCCGTCCGGCGATGGCACCGGGTCAGTCAACACCCGAAATGTGAAACGCCGGTACGACCGAAGGAGCTCGTCGTGGGCGCAGTGGGCACTCATCGCCTACATAGCCATCATCGTCGTCTGGAGCGCCGTCCTCAGACGCAACATCGGCGAGGCCATGCTCGTCGGCTTCCTCGGTGTCTGTCTCTTCGGCGGCACCGACGCGCCGAACCTCGCGGTGGCCGGCCTCGACGAGGCGTTCTCCGAGGAGGTCGTCTTCGCCGCCCTCGCGTTCGTCTTCATGGGGTACCTCCTCACCAGGCTCGGCATCATCGACCGGCAGGTCACCCTGCTCAACTCGGTGTTCGGCCGGCTGCGAGGCGGCTCCGCCTACGTGTCGACCTCGACGGCGGCGCTGCTCGGCGGCCCGGCGGGTTCGGGCTCCGGGATCGCCGCCTCCGTGGGCTCGGTAACCATCCCCTGGATGATCAGGACCAACTGGCGGCCCGACCTGGCGGCTTCACTCGTCGCCGGCAACGCGGGCCTCGGGATCTCCATCCCGCCGAGCTCGTCCATGTTCCTGCTGCTCGGCTCCGCCGCCGTGTCCCCGGTGCTCACCGCCGACGAACTGTTCGTCGCCAGCTTCGTCGGCGGCCTGTGGACCGTGCTCTACCGGTTCGTCGTGGTCTTCGTCTGGGTGCGTAGGTACGGCGTCGAGGCCGTGCGCCAGTCCGACATCGCCCCGTTCCGCGTCGCGCTGCGGGAGGGCTGCGCCTCGAAGCTCGTCTGCCTGGGCATCGCGATCCCGGTGCTGATGGCGCTCGACGTGGGCGTGGAGTTCCTCGAATCGCGGGTCGGCTCCGCCGCCGACGCCATCAGCGTCGTCGTGTGGATCCCCGTGCTGACGCTGCTCGCCACCCTGCTGGTGGCCTGGCGGCGGCTGCCGCGAACGGCCGCCGAGTACGGCACCATGCTCGGCGAGGTGGCTCCCCGCTACGCCGTCATCGGTGCCACCCTGCTGTTCGCGTTCGCCGCCGCCGGAAGCCTCGGCGAGCTGGGGCTCGTCGACCAGCTGACCGACATCATGAACCGGCTGGACGCGCCCCTGTGGGCGGTGGCGGCGCTGGTCGGCGTGCTCATCGTCGTCATCGCCGCGCCCCTGACCGGAACGGCGACCATCGCCGCGGTCGGCGGCGTCGCCTTCAGCGCGCTCACCGCAGCCGGTGCCTCGCCCGCCACGGCCGCGACCGCGGTCCTGATCTTCGCCTCCACCGAGGGCGCCTCGCCGCCCGGCGCCGCGCCGATCTACATAGCCAGCGGCATCGCCGGCGTGGACCCCTCCCGGACCTTCCTCCGGCTCATCCTCTGGTTCGTGCTGCCGATCCTCGCGATCGGGGTCCTCGTCGCCACCGGCGCCCTGCCGCTGTTCGTCTAGCCACTCGCCCCACTCCTCCCGGAAGGGAACGACATGACCACCGACACCTCCGACGTCCGCGACGCCCGCACCGTCGCCCAGCGCGTCACCATGCCCCTGTTCAAGACCGCCCTGGTCGCCTGCCTCCTGCTCGGCACGGTCGTGGTCCTGTGCCAGGCGATAGGGGTGGCCGGCCGTGACGCCGGCCTGGTCTCCGGGGTCGTCGACGGCCTGGGCAAGGCCATGACGACCACCGCCGGCGTCGCGGGCCTGCTCGCGTTCGTCATGTCCTATCTGTTCCGGTGGGAGGCCGGCGGCGAAGACTGAACCGGCGGCTGTCCGCGCGCGATCGGGAGCCGTCCGCGCCGTCCGCCGCTCCGGCTAGACTGCGCGGGATGACGAGCGACGGCGACCGCGGAGCGCTGCCATGACCAGTGGCGACGGGGGGCCGGCGACCCTCCGGGACGTGGCGGAGCGGGCCGGGGTCTCGATGGCGACGGTCTCCCGGGTGCTCGCCGACAACTACCCCGTCGCGCAGCGCACCAGGCAGCGCGTGCTGCGCGCCATCCGCGAGCTCGACTACGTCGCCAACACCCACGCCCGCGCGCTGCGCGGCCGCGGCACCCCCACCGTCGCCTTCGTGCTCAACGACGTGCGTGGCGCCTCCTTCGCCCAGGTCGCGCACGGCGTCGAGGAGGAGGCGGCGCGGCGGGGCAGGATCTGCCTGATCTGCACCACCCAGGGCGACCCGGACCGCGAGCTCTCCGTGGTGCGCACCATGCGGGAACAAGGCGCCGGCGCCGTGATCCTCATCGGCGGGGTGGTGGACGACGCGGCGTACCGCGAGCAGATGACGGCCATCGCCCACTCGCTGGACGCCTCGGGATCCCGCCTGGTGCTGTGCGGGCGACCGCCGCTCGGCGAGGGAGTCCCGGCGACCGTCGTCGAGTACGACAACGAGGGCGGCGCCTACGCGGTGGTGAGCCGGCTGCTCGCCCAGGGACACCGCAGGATCCTCTTCCTCGGCGCCGATCGCGCGGGCACCACCACCTCGGCCGGGCGACTCGCCGGATACCGGCGGGCCCTGGCGGACTTCGACGCGCCCAGCGAGCCTGGCCTGGTCCAGGAGGCGGACTTCAACCGGGCAGACGCCTACGAGAACCTACGGCGGCGGCTCGCCGCCGGGCGCGACTTCACCGCCGTGTTCGCGGTCACCGACGCCGTCGCGGCCGGCGCCCTGGCGGCGTTGACCGACGCCGGGCTCAACGTGCCGGGCGACGTCTCGCTCGTCGGCTACGACGACATCGACCTGGCGACCGACCTGCGCCCGAGGCTCACCACCGTGCACGTGCCCTACGCCGAACTCGGCAGGACCGCCGTGCGGTTGGCCCTCGGACTACGCGAGGGCGAGACCTCGTCCGCCGAGCAGCACGCGCTGCTCGGCACCCATGTCGTGGTCCGCGACTCGACCGCGCCGCCCGCCCCTGCGGCGCCGCGGGGGCGGGCGAACTCACCTCGGCCTCACCGCAACACGTAGGTCAGCGTTCCGAAGCCGAGCTCGTCGAAGCCACCGCTGGTGGTGCCGTAGTCGCCGCCCCCGCCCTCCGGGCTGTGCGACCTGGCCATCTCCGACAGGTTCGGGGTGTTGAGCCCACGGCGGGCCCAGTAGTGGTGGTAGACGCGTTCCCAGACCGGGCGGACCTGGCCCCGGCCGCCGCTGCCGATGACGGTCTGCTGCTGCTGGGCGCAGTTCTGCCCCGATCCCCACCGGTAGGTGGTGAACGGCAGGTCGTCGTAGCCCAGGTTGTAGCGGGCCACGTACTCGGCCGCCTTGAGAAAACGGTTGTTGTCCGCGCCATAGAGGTCGACGCCCTGGTTCCAGGCCATCTCGCAGATGGTGCCCATCAGCCCGATGCCCATGATGCTGTGCGCCTGGTCGCGGCCGCTCTCCTGCCACTGCGCGAGACCGGCGCTGTGCACGAACGGCACCGCGTGCGGGAGCGAGCCGTTGCCAGCGCCGTTGTGGAAGTAGTTCACGATTCGGTCGAACATGGACTGGTTGTCCGTCAGGATCCCGATCGCCATGATCGAGGCCATGTTGCACAGGTCCCAGTTCGCCCAGTAGTTGGTGATGCAGGCGTCGTTGTGGTTGACCAGGAAGTTGTCGTTGAGCGGATAGAAGACGTTGAGCATCATCCGCTGGAAGCGTGCCAGGTCGAAGCCCGGGTAACCCCGCATGATCTCGGCGACGTTGGCGAACTGGTAGCCGTATATCCCGGCGGCCAGGAAGCGGTCGGCGTTGCCGGTCACCGTGGTCAGCGTGCCCGACCAGGCGTTGAGGATGTCGCGCGCCTTGTCGCCGTGCGCCGAGGCGCCGCTGATCTTCCAGCGCAGGGCGTTCTGGTAGGCGGCGTGGATGTCGTTGTAGAGCTGCGGATAGTTCTGTCCTTCGCCACCGCGGATGATGGTCGCGGTGGGGCGGGCCGTCCAGGTGCTCGCCGAGTGCCCGTTGGCGGTCAGCCGGTTCCAACCGCTGATCCACGGCTGGGTGCCGGCGGCCACCCGGCTGGCCATCCGGTCGAAGGCCGCCTGGGTGTGCAGCATCCCAGGGTGGCTGAAGGCCAGGGGCCTGACCGGCGGGTCCGCCGCGGCGGCGCGGCCGGTGACCGCGCCCGACGACGTGGTGGTCGCGAGCCCCGAGACCGCGAGTGCCCCGGTACCCAGCGCGGCGGCCCGTAGCACGTTCCTGCGGCTCGGTTTCTCCGAGCGGTGCGTGCCCTGCATGGGGGTCCTCGTCTCTGTGGGGGGTGATGCCGCATCATGGTGGTCCCTGCGATAGAAAAGGTTGTCTATCCGGCGCGGACTCGAAAGTTTCGGAACTGCCGCGGACCCACGAGGGTCCGGGGGGCAGGTCCTAACCCCCGAGCACCGCCATCGCGGCGTTGTGCCCGGGGACGCCGCTCACCCCACCGCCGCGCACCGCGCCCGAACCGCACAGCAGGACGTTGGCGTGGCCGGTCGCCACCCCCCAGCGGGCCGCCGGGGTCGTGGTCTCCTCGTCGTCCTCGGCGAAGGGGAAGGCCAGGTCGCCATGGAAGATGTGGCCGCCCGGCAGGCCGAGTTCGGCCTCCAGGTCGAGCGGGGTCTTCGCCTCCACGCAGGGCCGGCCCGTGGCGTCCACGGCCAGGCAGTCCTCGATCGGCTCCGCCAGCAGACCGTTCAACGTCCCGAGCGTCGCCGTGAGCAGCCGGTCCCGCGCCCCGGCGTTGTCCTCGGCGAAGAGCCGGGCCGGCGTGTGCAGCCCGAACAGGGTCAACGTCTGGTAGCCGAGCGCGGCCAGCTCGGGGGAGAGGATCGACGGATCGGTGAGCGAGTGGCAGTAGATCTCGCTCGGCGGCGCGGCGGGGAGCTCACCCGCCGCCGCCTGCCGGTAGGCGGTCTCCAACTGCTCGTATCCCTCGGCGACGTGGAACGTCCCGGCCAGGGCCTCCCGGGGATCGGCGGCGGGATCGCGCAGCGCGGGCAGCCGCCGCAGCAGCATGTTCACCTTGAACTGCGCCCCCTCCACCGGCTCAGGACCTGGCCGGCTCCCGGCGCCGACCGGGGCGGGCTCGCCGAGCAGCTGGGCGAGCTCCCGTGGCGAGGCGTTGACCAGCACGGCGTCGGCGCCCACCACACCGGTCGCGACGTCCGTGCGGTAGCCGACCTCGGCCGTGAGTCCGTCGGTGGCGATCGCGGTCACCTCGTGCCCGGTGACGATCTCCGCGCCGGCCGCGTGCGCGGCGTCGGCCAGCGCGTCGGTCACGGCGCCCATGCCGCCCACCGGCACGTCCCAGTCGCCGGTGCCCTGGCCGATCACGTGGTAGAGGAAGCAGCGGTTCTGGCGCAGCGACGGGTCGTGGGCGTGGCTGAACGTGCCGATCAGCGCGTCGGTCAGGACGACGCCCCGCACCAGGTCGTCCTGGAACGTCGCCTCCACCACCTCGCCGATCGGCCGCTCGAAGACCGCCCGCCAGGCCGCGTCGTCGGCGATCCTGGCCCGCAGTCCGGCGCGGCGCGGCAGCGGCTCGGTCAGCGTGGGGAACACCCGGACGGCCAGCCGGCGGGTCATGTCGGAGAAGCGCAGCCACGCCTCGTACTCCCGGTCGGAGCCGGTCAGGCGGGCGAACGCGGCGCGCGTCCGTGACTCGCCGCCGCCCACCAGCAGCCCGGTGGGGCGGCCGTCGCGCACCACCGGGGTGTACGAGGAGAACGCCCGCTTGCGCAGGGTGAGTCGGAGCCCGAGGTCAGCCACGATCCGCTCGGGCAGCAGGCTGACCAGGTAGGCGTAGCGCGACAGCCGCGCCGCCACCCCGGGGAAGGGCGGGGCGGAGACCGCAGCGCCGCCCGGGTGGTCGAGTCGTTCGAGCACCAGCACCCGGCGGCCGGCGCGGGCGAGATAGGCGGCGGCCACCAGACCGTTGTGACCGCCGCCGACGATGACGGCGTCGTACGAGGCGAGGGCGGGCATGGCTCTTGGTAACACGGGGTGGCTACTTCCGGCCAGTGTCCGGGCCGCCCCCTGTTCGCACCTCGGTGACCTGGAATAAGGTCCCGGAGGCATCGGGGGACAGCGAGTGGACGAGGGCATCGGCGCGGTACCGGTCGGTGGCGGCGTCCCGGCGTACCGTCCCGCGCGCCACGCGCCCCCCGCGCCCCCGCGCCGTCGCGCACGCGTGCCACGCCCCGCGCCGGCGGCCGCCGGTGTCGGGGTCGCCCGCCGTACGCTGGAAGGCTCTTCCGGCCGCCGCGTCCCGTCCCTTCTCCCTCACCCGTCACGCCTCGTCCGCCTCCGTTCCGTCCTTCCTCCTCGCTGTCCGCGCCCCTTCTCGAACCACGTATCCGCTCCCCTTCTCGATCCACGAAGGAGCCCATGCCGCACCACACCCCGCCCCCGGCGCCGTCCGACCAGGAGCCCGCC
>NZ_SMKC01000105.1 GCF_004348315.1 Streptomyces sp. 8K308
GGCGACGGGGGTCGGCTCGGGTTCCCGCGGTGTCTCGACCGGGGTTTCAGGACCGGGCCCGGTCGCCGCCGCGGGCAGGACCGCGCCCTCGGCGTGGGCGAAGCGCGCGAGAGCGCGCACCGAGGGGTGGTCGAAGACGACGGTCGGCTTGATGTCGACGCCGAGCCGGGCGTTGATCCGCTCCACCAGCTTCACGGCGAGGATGGAGTCCACCCCGTACTCGGCGAAGGACGCCTCGGGCGCCACCTCCGCCGTGGTGACTCCGAGCCCCTCCGCGACGATCTCGGCGATGGCCGCCTCGATCGCCTCCGCGTCGGCCGGCGAGCAGGCCGACGCCTCCTCGGTCGCCTCGTCCGTCTCCTCGTCGGTCGCTGCGGCGAGCGCCGGCCCACGCCCCTCGGCGGCCTCGACCCCGGGCGGCCCGGCGGCCACCAGCACCCGGTGGCTGGTGTGCGCGTCGCCGGTCAGCCCGGGCCCGTAGGCGGTGAAGCCGGTGAACCCGTTCCGCGCCACGCAGGCCCGCCATCCGTCGACGGACAGCAGGGGGGAGTCCGGCAGGCGTCGTTCCGGGTCCCGGTAGTGGTGCCAGCCGTCGAGGAGGCCGATGGTCACGGCCATCACGTCGTGGTTCTCCACGGCCTCGCCGAGCACCAGCAGTCCTGACGGGACGAGCAGTCGGGCGACGCGCCGCACCGCCGCGTCGATGTCGGAGACCGCGTGCAGCGCCCCGACCGCGAACACCACGTCGAACTCGCCGGGTCGGAAGCCCTGGGACTCCGGTTCCCGCTCCATGTCGAGGACTCGGAACCGGGCGAACGGGTAGTCGGCACCGAACGTACGCCGGCCGTGGGCGACGAAGCTGCCACCGATGTCCGTGTAGTGGTACTCGACGTCGATCCCGAGCGCCGCGAGCGCCGCCAGCGCGGCGTGCGAGGTGCCGCCGGTGCCGGCGCCGACCTCCAGGACGCGCACCGGGCGGCGACCGGCCAGCGCCCCCACCTCGGCGGCGTCGGCGACGAACCGGGCGACCAGGGAACTGAAGTGGTCGTACACCCGGTTGCCGCGGTAGATCCCGGCCATCAGGTCCATGCTCGACCCGGCGAAGAGGACCTCGGTGGCGGCCCGGCGACCGCTCAGCACCTCCGGGTAGGCCGCCAGGCAGACGTCCACCAGGCGGACGAACGGCCGGGTGTCGGGCCGTTCGGCCAGCAGGGCGGCCCGTAGCGGCTCGGGATCCGGGGCCCGGCCGGTGGGCCGTACCACGTCCGCGCCCTCGTAGCGGACCAGGCCGTGCCGCTCCAGGACGTGCAGGCAAGCGTCGAAAAACCGGTGCTGGGCCTCGACGACGCCCAGCGCGCGCCGCAGGTCGGCCACGGTGCCGCCCGCCTCGGGGAAGCCGAGCTCCGTGAAGCGCCGCCAGACGGCGGCCGCCCCGTAGCGGCCGAGCGCGTCGTAGGCGGTCTCCAGTTCCTCGTGGACGGGCTCGAGGCCGCGTTCGAAGGCGGCGCGTGTCCGGCGCAGGTAGCTGGTGGTGTCCGGCTCGCCCAAGGGCGGCTCGGTGGCGGACATGGCGATCGCCTCCCGGGGCGCGGCGTCGGTAGTCACGGGGTCGGTGGGCGCGGCCTGCCCGGCTGGCGGGTCGAGCCAGAAGCGGCGACGTTCGAAGGGGTAGCCCGGCAGCGGGGCACGACGGGCCGGGCCGCCGTTGAGCGCGGCCCAGTCGACGTCCGCGCCGGCCACCCACGCCTCGCCGACGGCGGCCAGGTCCCCGGCTCGGTAGCGCTCGGCGAGGGCGACCTGGTTCCCGTCCGCCTCCTCGGCGCGGGCGGCTTCGCCTTCGGCCGCGGAAGGCGCTGGGTCGCCCGCGAGGTGACGGTCCAGCAGGTCGGCGGCCTCCGCCGCGCCGGTGGCGACCAGGGCCAGCCGGCAGGTGAGGGCGGGCCGCCCCGTCTGCAGGGTGCGGGCGATGTCCGTGAAGCGCGGCAGGTCGGACCGGCGCAGGTGACGGGCCAGGCGTTCGGCGTGGAGGCGCAGCCGCTCCGGGGTACGGGCGGAGAGGACCAGCAGCTCGGCCTCGCCCGGCTCCTCGGGCAGCGGCTCCTGGCGGTACTCGGCGAGCACGGCGTGGGCGTTCGCCCCACCGGCCCCGAAGGAGCTGACGCCGGCCACCCGCGGCAGCTCGCCGCGCTCGTCCCGGCGGCGTGTCCAGGAGGTGAGGCGCTGCGGCACCTGGAATCCGGCCCCCGCGAAGTCGATCTCCGGGTTGGGCCGGGCCGAGTGCAGGGACGGCACGAGGTGACCGTGGCGGAGCTGGAGGAGGGTCTTGGTGACGGCGGCGATGCCTGCCGCGGCCTCCAGGTGGCCGATGTTGGACTTGACCGATCCGAGCGCGCAGGGTTCCGTCCGGCCGGCAAGGGCCTCGCTGAGGCCGGTCACCTCGATGGGGTCGCCGAGCGCGGTGCCGGTGCCGTGCGCCTCGACGTAACCGTATTCGGCGGGCGCGGTGTCGGCGGCGGCCAGGGCGCGCCGCACCACGTCGGCCTGCGCGGCGGGGTTGGGCACGATGTAACCGGCGGCCGTCCCCCCGTGGTTGACGGCGGTGCCGCGGACGACGCCGTGGATGGTGTCGCGGTCGGCGAGCGCCCTGGCCAACGGCTTGAGCAGGATCGCGCCGACCCCCTCGCCCGGCGCGTAGCCGTCGCCGCCGGCGCCGAAGGAGCGACACCTGCCGTCCGACGAGGTCAGGCCGAGTTGGCCGAGCAGCAGGTACTTGTCGGGGTGCAGCATCAGGTTGACGCCGCCCACGAGGGCCGCGTCGCACTCGCCGTCGGCGATCGCGCGGCAGGCGAGGTGCAACGCGGTGAGGGACGAGGAGCAGGCGGTGTCCACGGCCATGCTCGGTCCTGAGAAGCCGAAGTAGTAGGAGACGCGGTTGGCGAAGGACGAGAGGCCCGAGGTGACGCTGACCGGCCGGCCGGCGCGGGTGGACTCCGCGCCGTACAGGCGGTAGTCGAGCCAGGTCGCGCCGACGAAGACGCCGACCCGGTCGTGTGGGGCGGCGAAGTCCTCCGGCCGGTATCCGGCGTGTTCCACGGCCCCGTAGGCCGTTTCGAGGAACAGCCGCTCCTGCGGGTCCATGGCGGCGGCGGTGCTCGGCGGGATGCGGAAGAACAGCGGGTCGAACTTGTCCACGTCGGTGAGGAAGCCGCCGAAGCGGTTGGCTCCCGCCGTGGGATAGTCGCCCGGCCGCCAGCGGTCGGCGGGGATCTCGGTGATGGCGTCGTGGCCGGCCGTCAGGTTGCGCCAGAAGGCGTCCAGGTCCTCGGCGCCCGGATAGCGGCCCGCCATGCCGACGACGGCGAGTTCCAGGCCGCCACCGGTCGCCCGCGGCCCGGCCGGGGCGGGCGCGGCGGGCGCGGCGGTGACGCCGCGCAGTTCCGCGGTGAGTCGGCCGTCCGCGGTGTGCAGGCGCACGACCGGTTCCGCCGCGTCGGGCTCGGTCACGGCGTAGAGCGTGAGCGGGCCGGGCTCCGGCGGCCCGCCCCTGGCACGCAGTCGGCGGATGCCGGCGACGGGCGAGGACACGGTCAGCGCCAGGGCGGCGTCGAGCAGGGCGGGATGCAGCAGGAAACCGTCGCGGCGGGCGGCGGCCGCCGGGCCGAGGGAGAGCTCCGCGACGAGCCGGCCGTCGAGCCGGCCCACGGT
The DNA here is from genome assembly GCF_004348315.1 of Streptomyces sp. 8K308. GTDB lineage: Bacteria > Actinomycetota > Actinomycetes > Streptomycetales > Streptomycetaceae > Streptomyces. The sequence continues at coordinate 3,706 of NZ_SMKC01000105.1, forward strand.
GCCCTCGGCGCGGAGCATGCCGTGGTGCTCCACACCGGCTCGGCGCAGCGCGGCGTAGGTGTCGTCGAGCGTGCCGCCCGTACCGGCGGCGAGCGCCGCGCGCACCGCCTCGGGGTCGAGCGTCGCCGCCGGCCCGGCGTCCTCGGCCAACGCGAACTCACATTCCATCAGGGTGAGTTCGGCGGCGTCATCGTCGTCGGCTGGCCGGCAGGTGACGCGACAGTGGGTGGTCGCGCCGTGGGTCTCGGCACGGAACACCAGCTGGTGGTCGCGGTCCTCGGGCAGCGTGAGCCGCGCGGGGAAGGTGATGTCGCGGAGTTCGACGTGGTCCACGTCGTGCCCGCTGGCCGCCGCGGCGCGCAGCAGCAGGTCGACGCAGCTGACCGCGGGCAGCGCGCGGACGCCACGCAGCCGGTGCTCGGTCACCACCGGGTCGGTGTGCCGTAGCAGGGTCCTGAACGCGCCGAGGCGCGGGCTGGAATGGGCACTGGTCATGACAGCGGCTCCAACTGGAGTAGCGGCGCGTCGCCCGGCACGGTTGGTCCGGAGTGCGCGAGTCCTTCGGTCAGGTGATCGGTGAGACGACGGGCCAGGGCGGCCGGTGTGGGGCACTCGAAGACGAGGGTCGACGGCAGCCGCAGGCCGGTGGCGACGTTCAGCTGGTTGCGCAGTTCCACGGCGGTGAGGGACGTGATGCCCAGTTCGAGGAACGGCGCCCGCGGCTCGATGTCCTCGGCCGAGTCGTGGCCGAGCACGGCGGCGGTGTGCTCCCTGACCAGGCCGAGTACAAGTGCCTCGCGGTCCTGGGCGGAGAGACCGGCGAGCCGGTCCGGCAGGCCGGACGCGTCCCCCGGGGTGTCGCGCCGGACGGCCGGTCGCCCGGCGGCCTGCCGGGTCGGCCCGCCGGGAACGAGGGCGCGCAGCACCGGGGGCACCGCCTCGGACGGCGCGTCCCGCAACGCGGCCGGGTCGAGCCGCAGGGGCACGAGGACGGCCTGCTCGCGTTCGCGGGCCGTGTCGTAGAGGACGAGGCCCTGTTCCGCCGTGAGGGGGGTGACGCCGACGCGGCGCATCCGGCGCAGTTCGTCCGCGCCGAGCCGGCCGGCCATGCCGTCGCGCCACGGGCCCCAGGCCAGGGAACGGGCGGCGAGTCCGGCGGCCCGCCGGTGCTGGGCCAGGGCGTCGAGGAACGCGTTGGCCGCGCAGTAGTTGGCCTGGCCCGCGTTGCCGAGGGTGGCGGCCGCCGACGAGAACATCACGAAGTCGGCGAGCTTCAGGTCCCGGGTGAGCTCGTGCAGGTGCCAGGCGGCGTCCACCTTGGGCCGCAGCACCTCGGCGAGCCGGTCGGGGGTGAGATCGGAGACCACGCCGTCGGCGAGGGTGCCGGCGGCGTGCACCACGGCGGTCAGCGGGTGTTCCGGGTCCACGGCCGCGATGACCTCGGCCAACCGGCCACGGTCGGCCGCGTCGCACGCGGCCAGCGTGACGGCGGCGCCGAGCTCGACCAGTTCGGCCCGCAGCCGTTCGGCGCCCGGGGCCTGGGCGCCCCGCCGGCTCAGCAACAGCAGGTGGCGCACCCCGTGCCGGCTCACCAGGTGCCGGGCGACGGCGCGGCCGAGGGCGCCGGTGGCGCCGGTGACCAGCACGGTGCCGGCCGCGTCCAGGGGTGGCGGGTCGGCGGGCGAGACCGCCGGGACCAGGCGGGGGGTGTACCGGCGGCCGTCCCGGACGGCCACCTCGGGTTCGTCGCCGACCACGACGGCCGGCAGCGCCCGCCAGCTGTCGGCGGCGTCGTCCAGGTCGGCCAGTACGAGGCGCCCCGAATGCTCGCGCTGCGCCGCGCGCAGCAGTCCGAGGGCCGCGGCGTGCGGCAGCTCCGGCACGTCCTCGCCCGGGCGGACGCAGACCGCGCCACGGGTGACGACGGCCAGCCTCGTCGCCACGAGCCGGTCATCGGCGAGCCACTCCCTGACCGTGGCGAGCAGCCCGCCGGTGACCTCGTGGGCGGCCGACGCGGGGTCGGCGCCCGGCGGCGAGGTGGGCAGCGGCAGGAGCACGGTCTCGGGCGCCGGCCGGCCGGCGTCGAGCTCCGCCCGCAGCGCGGCCAGGTCCTGGTAGGTCGTGGCCGGCACGCCGGTCGCCGCGAGCGGCGCGCAGGCGCCTACGGTCGCCCAGTGGACGGGGCGTTCGGCGGCCGGCGGGTCAGCGGCCGGCCGCCAGGCGAGGGCGTGCAGGTGCTCGCCCGTCGCGTCCACGGGCCGCAGCCTGGCCGGGTCGATGGCGCGCAGGGCCAGGGTGCCGACCGTCGCCACCGGGCGTCCCGCGCCGTCCGCCAGGTCGAGCCGAACCCCGCCGTCCGTGCTGGTCACCCGGCAGCGCAGCGTCGACGCGCCGGGCGCGAACAGCCGCACGTCGGCCGCCGCGAACAGGATCGGCACCCGGCCCGCCTCGGCGTCGGCCGGGTCGGCGGGATCGGCGGGGTCGCCGAAGGCCTCCAGACGGATGTGCCCAGCGGAGTCGAGCATCGCCGGGTGGATGGCGTAGTGGACCGCTTCGGGACCGTGCCGTTCCGGCAACCGGATCTCGGTGAACCACTCCTCGCCGCGCCGCCAGGCGGCGCGCATGGCCCGGAAGGCGGGGCCGAAGGTGTAGCCCCGGCCGAGCAGTCGCTCGTAGACGCGGTCGACGTCCACCGGCTCGGCGCCCAGTGGCGGCCAGACCGTCAGTTCGTGGGGCGCGTGGGCCGGTGGGGACGCCTCGGCGCGCAGCACTCCGGTGGCGTTGCGGGTCCACTCCTGGCCGGCGGGCGCGCCGTCCGGGCGGGAGTGGCGGGAGTGGACGGTGACGGGCCGGCGGCCGGACGCGTCCTCGGCCCCGATCCGCACCTGGAGGTGGAGGGTGCCGTCGTCGCCCAGCACGATCGGCTGCTGGAACGTCAGCTCCTCGACGTCGCCGCCGCCCAGGGTGCGGGAGGCGTGCAGCGCGAGTTCGAGCAGGGCGATGCCGGGCACCACGACCGTGCCGTCAACCGCGTGGTCCGCGAGCCAGGGGTGGCTGGGCAACGCCAGCCGGCCGGTGAACAGCCAACCGTCCTCGGCCAGCGGGGTGAGGCTGGTGAGCACCGGGTGACGTAGCGCGCGGTGATCGCCCGAGACGGGTTCGGTTCGCCGGGTCAGCCAGTGGCGGCGCCGCTGGAAGGCGTAGGTGGGCAGCGGGACGGGTGGCGCCGGCGGGGCGGTGCCGAGCACGGCCGGCCAGTCGAGCGGCACGCCGGAGGCGTGCACCCTGGCCAGCGCGGCGAGCAGGGCCGGCGGCTCGGGCCGGGGGCCGCGCAGTACGGGCACCAGGACCGGCTCCGGCGCGTCGCCGGCCGGCTCCTTCGGGGGCGCGGGGGACTCCGCGCCGGCCAGGCAGTCGCGGGCCATCGCCGTCAGCACCCCGTCGGGGCCGAGCTCCACATAGGTCGTGACGGACTGCGCGGCGAGCCAGCGGACGCCGTCGGCGAAGCGGACGGGCCGGCGTACCTGGCGCGCCCAGTACTCGGGGGAGGCCAGTTCGGCCGCGTCGAGCGGCCGCCCGGTGACGTTGGAGATCACCGGGGTGTGGGGCGCACGCCAGTCCAACTCGTCGGCGATCCGCCGGAACGGTTCGAGCATGCCGTCCATGTGGGCCGAGTGGAAGGCGTGGCTGACCCGGAGGAGTTTGGTGCGCCGGCCGCGCGCCGCCCAGCGACCGGCCACCTCGGCGACGGCCTCGGCCTCGCCCGAGAGGACCACGGCGCGGGGGCCGTTGACGGCGGCGAGCCCCACCAGCTCGCCTCGGCCGGCGAGTTCGGGAGCGACCTCCTCCTCGGTGGCCTCCACGGCGATCATCGCCCCGCCGGTGGGCATGCGTCCCATCAGCCGGCCGCGAGCGGCGACCAGCCGGGCGGCGTCGGGGAGTGGGAGGGCCCCGGCCAGGTGGACGGCGGCCAACTCACCGACCGAGTGGCCGAGCAGGTAGTGCGCGCGCAGTCCATGACCCGCCAGTGTCCGGTGCAGGGCCACGGCCAGCGCGAACAGCGCGGGCTGCGCGAACTCCGTGCGGTCGAGCACCCGTTGGTGCTCCTCGTCGGCGGGCCCCAGGAGCAGGTCGAGCAGCGGGCGGTCCAGGTGCGGTTCGAAGTGGGCGCAGACCTCGTCCAGCGCGTCGGCGAACGCGGGGACGGCCGCGTGGAGTTCGCGCCCCATGCCGGGCCGCTGGCTGCCCTGGCCGGTGAACATCAGGGCCACCTTGGGCTCCGGTGCGGCGACTCCGGTGGCCACGTGCCCGGCCGGCCGTCCTTCGGCGACGGCTCCGAGCCCGGAGAGCAGGGACCGCCGGTCACGGGCGACGACGACGGCGCGGTGGTCGAAGTGGGTGCGGCTGCCGGCGAGGGCGTGCGCGACCGCGGTCAGCGGCGCCTCGGGGTGGCGGGTCAGGTGGTCGGCGAGCCGGGCGGCCTGGGCGCTCAGCGCGGCGCGGCCACGGCCGGAGACGGGGAAGAGCAGGGCGGGTGGCTCGTGCGCCGGCGCGGCGGGTTCCGGCGCGGCGGGTTCCGGCTCGGCGGGCACGTCGGCGGGCGGCGCCGCCTCGAGGATGACGTGGGCGTTGGTGCCGCTCACGCCGAAGGCCGACACCGCTCCCCTGCGCGGCCGGTCCCCGGTGTCCGGCCAGGGGACGGGCTCGGTGAGCAGCCGCACCGCGCCGGTCGACCAGTCGACGTGCGGGGTGGGCCGGTCCACGTGCAGGGTGGGCGGCAACTGCCCGTGACGCAGCGCCTGCACCATCTTGATGACGCCCCCGACGCCGGCCGCCGCCTGAGTGTGCCCGATGTTGGACTTCAGCGAGCCGAGCCACAGGGGGTGGTCGGCCGACCGGTCCTGGCCGTACGTGGCGAGCAGCGCGCGGGCCTCGATGGGGTCGCCCAGGGTGGTGGCGGTGCCGTGTGCCTCGACGGCGTCCACCTCGTCGGGCCGCAACCCGGCGTCGGAGAGCGCCTGTCGGATGACCCGCTCCTGGGCCGGGCCGCTTGGCGCGGTCAGGCCGTTGGACGCGCCGTCCTGGTTGACCGCCGAACCACGGATCACGGCCAACACCTGGTGCCCGTGACGCCGGGCGTCCGAGAGCCGCTCAAGCAGCAGCATGCCGACCCCCTCGCCCCAGCCGGTGCCGTCGGCCGAGGCCGCGAACGAGTGGCAGCGGCCGTCCGAGGACAGTCCGCCCTGGCGGCTGAACTCCACGAACGCGTTGGGCGCGGTCATCACGGTGGCGCCGCCGGCCAGCGCGAGCGTGCTCTCGCCGGAGCGCAGCGAGCGGCAGGCCAGGTGGAGGGCGACCAGCGAGGACGAGCAGGCGGTGTCGACCGTGATGGCGGGGCCCTCAAGGCCGAGGAGATAGGCGACCCGGCCGGAGACCACGGCACCCGAGGTGCTGGTGATGCGGTAGCCGGCCGACTCCTCGGTGGCGCGCTGGAGCCGCTCGTCGTAGTCCTGGGCGACCACCCCGGTGAAGACCGCGGTGCGGGTGCCGGCCAGGGTCGACGGGGCGATGCCGGCGCGTTCGACGGCCTCCCAGGCCGTCTCCAGGACCAGCCGCTGCTGGGGGTCCATGGTCAGCGCCTCACGGGGGCTGATGCCGAAGAACGCGGCGTCGAAGCGGCCCGCGTCGCCCAGGAATCCGCCGACGCGGGCCCGGCTCGTGCCGGGGCGGTCCCCGTCGGACGCGAAGAGCTCGGCCAGGTTCCAGTCCCGGTCGGCGGGGAAGTCGGTCATGGCGTCGCCGCCGCCGGCCACCAACCGCCACAGGTCGTCGGGGTCGTGCACGTCTCCCGGATACCGGCAGGCCATGCCGATCACGACGACCGGGTCGTCGTCGTCCGCCGCCCGGGCCGGCTCGGTGCCCTCGGTCGGCTCGTCGGGTGGGTCGCCCAGCATCGTGACGCGTAGGTGCGCGGCCAGCGACTCGACGTTGGGATGGTCGAAGACGACCGTGGTCGGCAACCGAAGCCCCGTTTCGGCGTTGAGCCGGTTGCGCAGTTCGACGGCCGTCAGCGAGTCGAAGCCGAGGTCGCGGAACGCGCGGGTGGCCGGGACGCCGTCCGGGCCCGGCAGGCCGAGCACCTGGGCGGCGCGAGCGCGGACCAGGTCGCGCAGGATCGTGCTGCGCTCGGCCTCGGTGGCGTCCCCGAGGCGGGCCCGCAGCGCCGGGGCTCCGCCCCCCGTCGCCTCGGCCACCGCCTCGGGCGCGGTGCCGGTCTCGGCGGGGTGGGCTTCGGGCAGGGTCGCGAGCAGCTGGCTGGTCCTGGCGGCGGTGAAGCCGGTGGCGAACGGTTCCCAGTCGATGTCGGCGACGACCAGGTCGGGCTGGTCCTCGCCGAGCGCTTCGACGAGCGCGGCCGTCGCGAGCCGCGGGTTCATCGGGCGCATGCCGCGCCGCCGCAGGGTCGCGCGGTGCTCGCCCTCACCCATGCCGCCCTCGTCCCACAGGCCCCACGCGACGGAGGTGGCCGGCAGGCCGCGGGCGCGGCGCCGCTGGGCGAGCGCGTCGAGGTAGGCGTTGGCCGCGGCGTAGGGCCCCTGGGCGCCGCCGCCCCACACGGCGGCGCCGGAGGAGAACAGCGCGAACGCCTCGAGCTCCGCGTCGGCACCCAGCAGTTCGTCGAGGTGGGCGGCGCCGGCCGCCTTGGCCGCGACGGCCTCGGCGAGGTCGGTCCGCGACACCTCGGCGAGCGGCACGGTGGTGCCGACGCCTGCGGCGTGGAAGACGGCGCGGATCGGGGTGCCGGCGGCGGCCTGCTCCGCGAGCAGGGCGGCGAGCGCCGAGCGGTCGGCGACGTCGCAGGCCGCGACCGTGACCTCGGCGCCCAGCGCGGTGAGTTCGGCCACCAGCGGCGCGGCGCCGGGTGCCGCCGGGCCCCGGCGACTGGTGAGCACCAACCGCCGGACCCCGGAACGCGCCAGGTGGCGGGCGACGTGGCCGCCGACCGCGCCGGTGCCGCCGGTGATCAGCGCCGGGCCGGAGAGCCGGGTCTGGTCGGTAGCGTCGGCGGGCCGTGGCGCGCGGCGCAGCCGGCGGCCGAACAGGCCGGCGGAGCGGAGCGCGAGCTGGTCCTCTGCGCCGGGCCGGTCCTGGGCCAGGGCGGCGCACAGTCGGGTCGCGGCGCGTTCGTCGAGCGTGGCCGGCAGGTCGATCAGCCCGCCCCAGCGGTCGGGGTGTTCGAGGGCCGCGACCCGGCCGAGCCCCCAGACCATCGCGGTGGTGGGATCCGGTGGCGGGTCGGCCGCCCCGACGGCCACGGCGCCGCGCGTCACGCACCACAGCGGTGCGGTGGAGCCGACCTCGCCCCACGCCTGCACCAGGGCCGTCGTGACTCGGAGCGCGACCGGGGCGCCGGACTCGGCGATGGTTCCGGGGGCCTCGGGGACGAGGGCGAGCAGCGAAAGCACCCCGTCGAAGGCGGAGGCGCGCAGCAGATCGGCCAGTTCGTCCCGCCCCGCGCCGGCCGGCACGGACAGCTCGTGGACGTCGACGCCGCGTTCCCTCAGCGCCCCTGGCACGTCCAGGTGGTGGTCGGGCGCGGTCAGCACCAGCCACCGGCCGGTGGGCACGGCCGGGGACGTCGGCAGCGCCACCGGCTGCCAGCCGACGCGGTAGCGCCACCCGGCCACGGTCGCCTCGTCGCCGCGCCGGCGCCGCCAGTCGGCGAGCGCGGGCAGCGCGGCGGCCAGCCCCTCGGCTTCAGGGCCCGAGGGGTCGATCCCCACCAGCCCGGCGAGCGCACCGGGATCTCCATCGGCGACCGTCCGCCAGAAGTCGGCCGCGGTCTCGGCCCCGGCGTCCGCGCCGCCGCGCGCGGCGGGTCCCGCCGGCTCTGGCCAGTAACGCCGGTGCTGGAACGGGTAGGTGGGCAGGTCGAGCGGCGGGCCGGGGGGCTCGGCGGGCAGGCCGGGCCACGTCACGGGGACGCCCCGCACCCAGGCGGCGGCGACGGAGGCGAGCAACCGGGCGGGCCCGCCGTCGTCCCGGCGCAGCGTGGGCAGCACCACCGGCTCCGGCGCCGGCGTGTCGGCGGCGACGTCCTCCACGCTCGCGGTGAGCACCGGGTGCGGGCTCATCTCGAGGAAGACCTGGTGCCCGTCCACGAGCAGCCGCCGGACCGCGCCCTGGAAGTCGACGGTGCGACGAAGGTTCTCGTACCAGTAGGCGGCGTCGAGTCCGGTGCCGTCGAGCACCTCGCCCGTGACGGTGGAGTAGACGGGGATGGTCGCCGGCCGGGGCCTTACCGGGGCCAGGTCGGCCATCAGCCGCTCCCTGATGGCCGCAACCTGAGGCGAGTGGGAGGCGTAGTCGACGGGCAGCCGGCGGGCCCGCACGCCGCTGGTTTCGCACGCCTCGAGGAGTCGGTCGAGGTCCGGCGGGGCGCCGGAGACCACCACGGACCTGGGGCCGTTGACGACCGCGACCGACACGTCTCCGGCCCCGGTGCCGAGCAGCTCCTCGACCTCCCGCGGGCCGAGGGCGACCGCCACCATGCCGCCCCGCCCCGACAGCGCGCCGAGGGCGCGACTGCGGAGCGCGACGACCCGGGCGGCGTCCCCGAGGGACAGCGCTCCCGCCACACAGGCGGCGGCGATCTCGCCCTGGCTGTGGCCGACGACGGCATCCGGTCGGATCCCGTGTGCGCGCCACGTCTCGGCCAGGGCCACCATCACCGCGAACAGCGCCGGCTGCACCACGTCCACCCGGTCGAGGGACGGCGTGCCTGGCCGGCCGCGCAGCACGTCGAGCACCGGCCAGTCCACGTGAGGTTGGATCGCCTCGGCGCACTCGGTGAGGCGTGCCGCGAACTCCGGTGAGCTCGCGAACAGTTCGCGAGCCATGCCGGGCCACTGGGAGCCCTGCCCGGGGAAGACGAACACGGTCCCGCCGAGGTCGTCGACCGCGGTGCCGGTGACCACGACGTCGTCCGGCTCACCGGCGGCGAGCGCGGCGAGGCCGCCCTCGAAGGCGGCGGGCCCGTCACCGACCACCACGGCGCGGTGCCGGAGCGCGGCGCGGGTGGCGGCCAGCGCGCCGCCCACCGCCGACGGGTCGGGAGCCGGGGTGCGGCGCACCCTGGTCAGCAGCCGGTCGGCCACCGCGCGCAGCGCCGGCTCGTCGTGGCCGCTGAGCGGCCAGGGCAGCACGGCGGCGGCCGGGGAGGCCGGGCCAGCGATCGGTGGCGACGGCTTGGCGGCCTCGTCGGGGGGCTGCTCAAGGATGAGGTGGGCGTTGGTTCCGCTGATGCCGAACGAGGAGACCCCGGCGCGGCGCGGCCGGCCGGTGTCGGGCCAGGGCGTGGGCTCGGTGAGCAGGCTGACGGCGCCGGCCGACCAGTCGACGTGCGGCGAGGCCTCGTCCACGTGCAGGGTCCGGGGCAGCATCCCGTGCCGCATCGCCAACACGGTCTTGATGACGCCGGCCACCCCGGCCGCGGGCTGGGTGTGGTTGATGTTGGACTTGACCGAGCCGAGCCACAGCGGCCGGTCGGCCGGCCGGTCCTGGCCGTAGGTGGCCAGCAGCGCCTGGGCCTCGATCGGGTCGCCGAGCCGGGTGCCGGTGCCGTGTGCCTCGACGGCGTCCACCTCGTCGGGCCGCAACCCGGCGCTGGCCAGGGCCTGTCGGATGACCCGCTCCTGGGCCGGCCCGTTGGGCGCGGTCAGGCCGTTGGACGCGCCGTCCTGGTTGACCGCCGAACCACGGATCACGGCCAACACCTGGTGCCCGTGACGCCGGGCGTCCGAGAGCCGCTCAAGCAGCAGCAACCCCACGCCCTCGGCCAGGCCGAACCCGTCGGCGTCGGCGCCGAACGCGCGGCAGCGGCCGTCGGCCGACAGGCCGCGTTGCCGGCTGAACTCGACGAAGAGTTCGGGGGTGGGCATCACCATGACGCCGCCGGCCAGCGCGAGCGTGCTCTCGCCCGAGCGGAGCGACTGGCAGGCCAGGTGCAGCGCCACCAGCGAGGACGAGCAGGCGGTGTCCACGGAGACGGCCGGACCCTCGAGCCCCAGGGTGTAGGCGACGCGGCCCGAGGCGACGCTGCCGGCGCTGCCGGTCTGGACATGGCCTTCGAGTTCGGTGGCGGCGGGGCCGAGCCAGGTGCGGTAGTGGCCGTGGCTGATGCCGGCGAACACCCCGGTGCGGGTGCCGGCCAGGGTCGTCGGATCGATGCCGGCGCGTTCCACGACCTCCCACGCGGTCTCGAGCAGCAGCCGTTGCTGCGGGTCCATGGCCAACGCCTCGCGCGGGCTGACGCCGAAGAACGCGGCGTCGAACCCGGCGACGTCGTCGAGGAAACCGCCGTGTCGGGCGTAGCTGCGGCCGGGGCGCCCGGGATCCGGGTCGTACAGGGTGTCCAGGTCCCAGCCACGGTCGGTAGGCAGTTCGGTGATGGCCTCGCGTCCGGCGGCGACCAGCTCCCACAGGTCCTCCGGGGTGTTCACCCCGCCGGGCAGCCGGCAGCCCATGGCCACGACGGCGATCGGCTCGGGACCGGCGGGCGGGTTCTCGCGTAGCCGGCGCCTGGTGTCGTGGAGTTCCCTGGTGACGCGTTTGAGGTAGTCGAGAAGCTTCTGCTGCTGTCGCTCATCCATGTCGGTGGTCTCCTCAGACCTCGGACAACCCGAGTTCGCGGTCGATGAAGCCGAACAGCTCCTCGGGGGTCGCCTCCTCGAGTCGGTCGGCCAGGGTGATGTCGTCGGCGTCGGCGGGCGTGGTGCCCACGGCCCGGTCCGGGCCGGGGGTGACGGGCTCCGCGGCGGGGGGCGGCGGCTCGTCCGCCGGGGCCAGCCGGGTCAGGAGGTAGGCGGCGAGCGCGGCGGGCGTCGGGTGGTCGAACACCACGGTGGCGGGCAGTCGCAGACCAGTCGCCTCGTTGAGCCGGTTCCGCAGCTCGACCGAGGTGAGCGAGTCGAAGCCGAGCGCCCTGAACTGCCGTCCGGCGGGGACGGCGGTGTGGTCGGCTCGGCCCAGGACGGCGGCGCAGTGGCCACGGACGGCGGTCAGCACCAGCCGCTCCCGGTCGGCGCCGGTCCGCCCGGCCAGCTGGTCGGGTAGTGACGCGCCGCCCGCGCCCGCGCCCGGGGCGCCGGAGGCGGCCACCCGCCGGGGCACCGGCGCCCCGGCGAGGCCGCGGAGCACGGGTGACGTGGCGGCGCCCGCGCCGCGCAGCGCGGCTCGGTCGAGCCTGGCGGGAACGGCGGCGGCCTGGTCGAGGGCGAGTCCCGCGTCGAAGAGCGCGACGCCCTGGTCGGCGGAGAGCGGGGCGAGTCCGTTCCGCGCCATCCGGGCGATGTCGCCCTCTGCGAGGTGTCCCGTCATGCCGCTCGTCGTGCCCCACAGGCCCCAGGCCAGCGACACGGCGGGCAGCCCGGCGCTCCTGCGCCGGTGGGCCAGGGCGTCGAGGAAGGTGTTGGCCGCCGCGTAGTTGGCCTGCCCCGGGTTGCCGATGGTTCCGGCGACGGAGGAGAACAGCACGAACGCCGCGAGGTCCAGGTCGCGCGTCAGCTCGTGCAGGTGCCAGGCGGCGTCGGCCTTGGGCCGGAAGACGCCCGCCACCCGCCGTGGGTCGAGCGCGGACAGCACGCCGTCGTCGAGGACGCCGGCCGTGTGGATGACGGCGGTCAGCGGACGGGCGTCGGGGATGCCCGACAGCAGGTCCGCGAGCGCCGCCCGGTCCCCCACGTCGCAGCCGACGACCGTCACCTCGGCGCCCAACGCCTCCAACTCCGCCACCAGTTCGCCGGCCGCGGCGGGCCCGCGCCGGCTGGCGAGCAGCAGGTGCCGGACGCCGTGCTCGCGAACCAGGTGCCGGGCGACGAGCCCGGCGAGCTGCCCGGTGCCGCCGGTGATCAGCACCGTGCCCCGCGGGTCTGGCCGGCGCGGCACGGTGAGCACGATCTTGCCCGTGTGCCGGGCCTGGGCGAGGTGGCGGTAGGCGTCGCCCGCGCGGCGCACGTCGAACGCGGTGACCGGCAGCGGGGTGAGCGCGCCCCCGGCGAACAGCGTGGACAACTCGGCCAACATCCGGCCGATCAGTTCGGGACCCGGGTCCTGGTAGACGTCGAACGAGCGGTAGTCGACGCCCGGGTGGGCGGCGGCGACCCGCGCGGGGTCGCGGAGGTCGGTCTTGCCCATCTCGATGAACCGGCCGCCGCGCGGCAGCAGCCGCAGCCCGGCGTCCACCTGTTCGCGGGCGAGCGAGTTGAGCACCACGTCGACGCCGGCCTCACCGGTGGCGGCCAGCACCCGCTCGGCGAACCCGAGGGTGCGGGAGTCGGCGATGTGCTCGTCGTCGAGGCCGAGGGAGCGCAGCGTGTCCCACTTGGGACGGCTCGCGGTGCCGAAGATCTCAGCGCCCCAGTGGCGGGCCAGTTGCACGGCGGCCATGCCGACGCCACCGGTCGCGGCGTGCACCAGCACCCGCTGCCCGGCGGCGAGGCCGCCGAGCTCCCGCAGCCCGTACCAGGCGGTGAGGAACGCCGCGGGCACGGACGCGGCCTGAGCGAACGTCCAACCCTGGGGAACGGGCGCGAGCAGTCGGTGGTCGGCGACGGCCAGCGGGCCGAACGCCCCGGTGAACAGGCCCATCACGGGATCGCCGGGCGCGAGCCCCGTCACCCCTGGGCCGACATCCTGGACGACTCCGGCGCCTTCGAGGCCGATCCCGCCCTCGTCGTCGACCATGCCGAGGATGACGACGAGGTCGTGGAAGTTGACGCCGGCGGCTCGGACGGCGACCCGGACCTCTCCGGTGGCCAGTGGCCGGTGGGCGTCCTCGTTGGGCACGACGGCCAGGTCGTCCATGGTGCCCCGGGTGGTGATGTCGACCCGCCAGTCGTCGCCGGCCGGCGGCAGCAGCGCCTCGGCCGGGCCACGCCGTGCCAGGCGGGGCAGCAGCGGCTCGCCGGCCCGCAGCGCGAGCTGCGCCTCGTCGCCGGAGAGCGCGGCGGCGAGGGCGCCCAGGGACGCGGCGTGCCCGTCGAGGTCGGCGAGCACCAGGCGCCCCGGATGCTCCGACTGCGCGGACCGCAGCAGGCCCCAGACCGCCGCGCCCGTCAGGTCGGGGGCGGGCTCACCGCCGTGCGTGGTGACCGCGCCGTCGGTGACGACGGCCAGCCGGCACCCCTCGAAGGCGTCGGCGGCCAGCCACTCCTTGACCAGGGCGAGTGCGGCGGTGACCGCGAGCCGGGCCCGGGTGGCCTCGTCGCCGCCGGGCGGCGGGCGCAGGCGGGCGACGACCAGGCCGGGCACCGGGGCGCCGGCCGCCAGGTCAGCGCGGAGCGCGGCGAGATCGGAGTGCGGGCGCACGGTGACGCCGGCCGCGCGCAGGGCGTCGGCCAGTGCGTCGGATCCCGCCGGGTCGCCGAGGACGGCCCACGTGGCGTCGGGTGCCGGGCCCTCGGCCGGCTCGCCCGGCACCCAGTCGAGCCGGAACAGGGAGTCGCGCACTGCCGCCGCGCCTGGCGCCGGCACCCCCTGGGGCGCCGGCCGCAGGTGCAGGGCCTCGGCCGACAGGACGGGCAGGCCACTGGGGTCGGCGACCAGCAGGGCGGTCGAGCCGTCGGGGCGCCGGCTGATCCTGACCCGGAGCCGGGTCGCGCCGGTGGCGTGCAGTTCGACGCCGTGCCAGGCGAACGGCAGCAGCGGCGGGCCGGAGGCCGAGTCGTCCGCGACGAGCAGCGGATGCAGGGCGGCGTCGAGCAGGGCCGGGTGCAGCGCGAAACCGTCGTCGCCGCCGGGGAGTTCGACCTCGGCCAGCAGGTCATGCCCGGACCGCCACAGGGCGGTCAGGCCGCGGAACCGTGGCCCGTAGCCGTAACCCCGCTCCCCCAGCAGGTCGTAGCGGCCGGTGAGGTCCACGGGGCGGGCGTCGGCCGGCGGCCAGGGGCCGGACAGGGCGTCGGGTTCCGCCCGCGCGGCATTGGCGAGGACGCCGGTGGCGTGTTTGGTCCAGTCGGCGCCGGCGGCCGGTTCGCTGTCGGCGGCGAGCCTGGCGTGCACGGTGAAGCGGCGGCGGCCGGTGTCGTCGGGCGGCGCGAGGTGGAGTTGCACCCGCGGGGCCGCGCCGGCCGGCTCGTCGGGGAGCACCAGGGGGGCCTGCAGCGTGAGCTCCTCGACGACCGGGAAGCCGGTGGCCTGGCCGGCGTGCAGCGCGAGGTCGAGCAGCGCGGTGCCGGGCAGCAACGTCGTTTCGAGGACCCGGTGGTCCGCGAGCCAGGGGTGGCTGGTCGGGGCGAGCCGGCCGGTGAACACGGCCTGCTCGTCCGGGAGGTGGACGGCGGCGCCGAGCAGCGGGTGGTCGGCGCCGTCGAGCCCGGCGGCGGTGACGTCGGTCGCCTCGTCGTCGCCGGTCAGCCAGTACGACTGGCGCTGGAAGGCGTGGGTGGGCAGCGGCACGAGCGCCGGGCTCGTCCCCTCGAAGACCGTCGGCCAGTCGGGCGAGACGCCCACGACGTGGGCTTGGGCGAGCGAGGTGAGGAACCGCACCGGGCCGCCCTGGTCGCGCCTGAGCGTCCCAATGACCTGGGCGCCGGCGCCCGCCTCTTCGACGGTCTCCTGGGTGCTGTGCACCAGCACCGGATGGGGGCTGACCTCAACGAAGAGGTGGTGGCCGTGTTCGAGCAGCAGGCGGGTGACGTCCGCGTAGCGCACCGGGTGGCGCAGGTTGCGGTACCAGTACTCGGCGTCGAGCGTGGCGGTGTCCACCTGGCGTCCCTCGAGCGTCGAGTAGAGCGCGATGTCGCCGGAGCGCGGGCTGATGTCGGAGAGCAGGTCGCGCAGTTCGGCGCGGATCGCCTCGACGTGGTGGCCGTGCGACGCGTAGTCCACGGGGACGCGCCTGGCGTGCCGGCCGTCGCGTTCGCAGACCGCGAGCAGTTCGTCCAGGGCGTCCGCGTCGCCCGACACCACGGTGGAGCCGGGCCCGTTGACGACGGCGACGCCGAGGCGGCCGCGCCAGGGCGCGACGAGTTCCCTGGCGCGCGCGGCCGACATCGCGAGCGACGCCATGCCCCCCTTGCCACGCAGCGCGCGCAGGGCCCGGCTGCGCAGCGCCACGACGCGCGCGGCGTCGGCCAGCGTGAGGGCGCCGGCGGTGTAGGCGGCGGCGATCTCGCCCTGGCTGTGGCCGACGACGGCATCCGGTTCGACGCCGTGGTGGCGCCAGAGCGCGGCCAGCGAGGTCATGACGGCGAACAGCGCGGGCTGCACCACGTCGGCGGCCTCGAGCGGGCGGGCGTTCGGCGCGCCGGTGAGGACGTCGAGCAGCCGCCAGCCGGTGAGCGGGTCGAGGGCCTCCGAGCAGGCGGCGAGGTGGTCGCGGAAGATCGGTGACGCCTCGCTGAGCTCCCGGGCCATGCCGGGCCACTGGGAACCCTGGCCGGGGAAGACGAAGACCACCTTGCCCTCGCCCACGGTGCCGCGCACCAGGTGGGCGGTGGCGTCGGTGGGTTCCTCGTCCCGGGAGAGCGCGGCGAGGCCGGCCAGCAGTCCTTCCCGGCCGGGGGCGATCACGGCGGCGCGGTGCGGGTGCTGGGAGCGGCCCGCGACAAGCGTGTGCGCGACGTCGACGTCCGGGAGCCCGGGGTTGGCCCGCAGGTGGTCGAGCAGTCGGCGGGCCTGGGCGGTGAGCCCCTGCTGGCTGGTGGCGGAGAGCGTCCAGGGCACAGGACCGACCGTCTGCTCGGCGCGGGCGGGTTCCGGATCCGGGGTCTGTTCGAGGACGAGATGGCAGTTGGTTCCGCTGATGCCGAACGAGGAGACCCCGGCGCGGCGCGGCCGGCCGGTGTCGGGCCAGGGCGTGGGCTCGGTGAGCAGGCTGACGGCGCCGGCCGACCAGTCGACGTGCGGGGTGGGCTCGGTGACGTGCAGGGTCGGCGGCAGGGTGTCGTGGTGCAGGGCCTGCACCATCTTGATGACGCCGCCGACGCCCGCGGCGGCCTGCGCGTGGCCGATGTTGGACTTCAGCGAGCCGAGCCACAGCGGCCGGTCGGCCGGCCGGTCTTGGCCGTAGGTGGCCAGCAGCGCCTGGGCCTCGATCGGGTCGCCGAGCCGGGTGCCGGTGCCGTGTGCCTCGACGGCGTCCACCTCGTCGGGCCGCAACCCGGCGCTGGCCAGGGCCTGTCGGATGACCCGCTCCTGGGCCGGCCCGTTGGGCGCGGTCAGGCCGTTGGACGCGCCGTCCTGGTTGACCGCCGAACCACGGATCACGGCCAACACCTGGTGCCCGTGACGCCGGGCGTCCGAGAGCCGCTCAAGCAGCAGCAACCCCACGCCCTCG
>NZ_SMKC01000106.1 GCF_004348315.1 Streptomyces sp. 8K308
CACCCACCGCCAGCCGTCCCGCCTGCCTCGCCGCGCCGTGATCGGCGCCGCGAGCGGCGTCGCCGCCGCCGGAGTGCTGACCCCGGCCGTCTTCGCGGTCACCGGCTCCGACGACGCCACGCCGGCCGACGCGCCCGCCGCCGACGCCGCCCGCGACGGCACCGGCTCGACAGCGCGGTTCGCCACGACCCGCACCGAGGACACCTCGGGTGTGACGGAGGCGGCCGTCGGCTTTCCCCTCAGCTACGTGGGCGTCCGGCTGCCCGCCGGCGCCTCGGACGCCGCCATCCGCTTCCCGGACGCGGACCAGGACGCGGAAGCCGCCGGGGCCACCGCCGACTGGCGGACCCTGGACCCGGCCGCTGACTGCGGCCGCGCCAACGAGGGCGCCACGCTCGTCGCCGCGCACGGCGCCTCCCGCTTCGAGCTGCGCCTCCCCGAGGGGGCCCTGGAGGCCCGCGGCCTCGCCGTCGACACCGAGCGCGGCACCCCGAGGACCCAGCGCGTGCCGGACTCGCCGCAGCGCATGCGCGGCACGCGGTACCTGTCCCGGGCGGAGTGGGGCGCGGACGAGTCCCTGCGGTTCGACGAGAACGGCGAGCCCATCGGGCCGTTGACGTACTACCCGGTGCAGGCCATCACCGTCCACCACACGGCGACGACCAACGACTACACCGACGCCGCCGCCGAGGTGCGCGCCATCTACACCTTCCACGTCCAGACCAACGGCTGGACGGACATCGGCTACCACTTCCTGATCGACCGTGACGGTCACATCTACGAGGGCCACTACACGGGCGACGACGGCATCCCGGCCCACGACGCCGAGGGCAACGCGGTCACCGCCAGCCACGTCGGCGGCATGAACTCCGGCAACATCGGCATCGCGCTGCTCGGCACCTTCGTCGACCAGCCGCCGACCGACGCGGCCCGCGCGTCCCTCGTCACGCTCGTCGCGATGCTGAGCCGCTTCCATGGACTCGACCCGCAGGGCCAGACCAGGTTCGTCAACCCGGTCAGCGGCGCGGAACGTGACATCCGCGTGGTCAGCGGCCACCAGGACTGGATGGAGACGGAGTGCCCGGGCGCCGTGATGTACGCGGAGCTCGACGCGGTCCGCGCGGCGGCGGCCGGCCGCTAGCGGAGCGATCCCCGCGGCCGGCGTCCCCGGCGCCGAAGAAGACCGCCAACCCGAGGGCACGGGCCCGGGGCGCTCACCGCCGCGCGTACGGCGTGAGCAACTGGTCGACGGGCGCGAAGTCGTCGGTCAGCACCCGCGCGTCGCCGACCCAGTCCGCGACCTCGGCGCCGCTGATGATCTCCCACTCCTCGCCGGGACGGCCGTCCCCACGCCCGACGAAGCGCTCCGCCCACGCCGCCACGTCGAGCCGCCGGTCCGAGGCCGCCGCCACGAAGTTGCCACCGACCCCGTTGTCGAAGGCCCTCCGGTCCGCCGCCACCGCGACGTGCTCGAACTCCTCGGACAGCGTGGCGACGGCGGCGCGGACGAACGCGAGCTCGCCGTGGTCGATCATGTTGACGACATAGGCGCCGTCGGGCCGCAACACGCGCTCCACGTCCGCGATCGCCTCCCTGGTGGTGAGGTGCCACGGCACGCTGATGCCCCCGAACGCGTCCCCGACGACCAGGTCCCGGGAGTCGGTGGCGATCCTCCGCAGCCCCATCCGGCCGTCCTCCACCCGCACCCGCAGGTCCTCGCCCGTCTCCGCGCCCAGCCACTCCCGGTCGACCTCGACCACGCCCGGGTCGATCTCGGACACCACGCTGCTCGATCCGGGCCGCACCGCACGCAGATAACTCGGGATCGAAAGCCCGCCCCCGCCCAGGTGGTAGGCGTCAAGCGCCTCACCCGCCGGGTACGCCGTGTCGATCACCGACGCGATCGCCCGCACGTAGCCGAAGTCCAGGTGTTCCGGGTCGTCCAGGTCCACGTACGAGTGCCGCAGCCCGTCGAGCACCAACGTCCGCCCGCTCGCCCGCTCCGGATCCTCGACCACCCGCGCGCAGTGGTACCGCGTCTCCGCGTCGCAGCCGCTCGGCACCGCCGCGCTCCCCGTGAAGCTGCCGCCCACGACCACGCTCGCCACCAGCGCCCGCCGGCCGCGACGCCAGTCCCGCATCGAGGCGTCGACCAGCACGCCCGTCAGCACCAGCAGCGCCCCGAGCCCCATCAGGATCACGCTGACCGGCACCACCGAGATCAGCACGAAGCCGGTCAGCACGGTGCCGGCGATCCCGCCCGCCGTGCCGATCCCCGAGAGCCGCCCCACCACCGTGCCGGTCACCGCCAGGTCGGTCAGCAGCAGCTTGGTCACCATCGGCGTCACCGCCGTCAACAGCGCCGCCGGCACGAACAGGCAGGCGCCGCCGACGAACAGCGCCATCGAGCCCTCGGCCTCGCCGACCAGCCGCACCAGGGCCGGCGTCACCGCCACCGCCACGCCCGACAACCCGAGCAGCGGTCCGAGCGTCCGCCGCGGCGCCACGACGTCCGCGGCCCGCCCGCCGGCCCAGGAACCGAACGCGATCGCCGACAGGGCGATGCCGATCACCATGGTGTTCATCTCCATGGTGAGCCCGACATACGGCGCCAGCAGCCGCAGCGCCACCAACTCGACGACCAGCACCGCGGCCGAAGACCCGAAGACCAACACGGCCCCCAGCCGAGGCCCGATCCCCGGCGCGCTCCCCCTGCTCGCCGCGCTCACCGCGCCACCATCATCCGCATCCGCCGCCATGCCCGCTCCCATCGGAATGCCACGTAGGGCTCGTCCCGGCGAACCTACAAGCACTCCGGGGCCGCTCACGAACGACCCCGGTGGGCGGCGGCCGGAGCGTCAGAGCAGAAGGGAGATCATCGACGCGGCCATGAGGACCAACACGAGCGCCGCGGCCGTCATGAAGCCGGTCACCATGGGGCGTGCCTCGAAGAACGGCACGATCCCCGGGTGCGTTTCGGCCAGTCGGCGCGCGCTGACGGGCCCGTCGGGCCCGACCCAGGAGAGCCCCAGATGGTCGGTCAACCGGTCCATGTCCCGCCGGGTGTAGGTGCCGTCGTTGAGCCGGACGATGACCGCGCCCCCGGCGTCCAGCACGAACACCGCCGGGAAGGGCAGGCCCCGTGGCGGGACGAGCGTCGCCCGCACCACGTGCGTCGCGTCCGACCGCGGGCGGACCCGGCGGCGGAGCACGCCGACGTGCTCGATCTGCCGCTCGGTCACGACGAGGCGGACCCGCGACACCCGCACCCACAGCAGCACGCCGAGCACCGTCTCGACCGCGACGGTGACCAGCAGCGCGGACACCCCGCCCAGGGCCGCCGCGGGCGAAAGCGACACGAGTCCGAACACGACCGCCACGATCAGGGTCGCCCGACGCACCCGAGCGGCCGGCCGAAGTACCAAACGCGTCTCTCCCGTCATGCCCTACAGGCTGACACAGGGCCCACGCCACGGTGGCGACCCAGGGCCGGCTGACCCCCCGGCTCACCCTGCCGAGAACCACGAGATCCCGCCCGGTCAATCCGATCGGACGGGATCTGGTCTGTCCGTTCCACCTGGTACCGGGAACGGCCCTTGCCGGTGGGCCGTTGACGCGTGGCGTTGACCTGGTGAGACGCACGGCGTTGAGATCGTTTCCCGTGGACTGGCAGAGGGGGTGGCCGGGGGCGGTTCGACGAGGTCGCCGTCCGCTACGAGGCCACCGTCCACGTCGCGATCCTCCCGATCGCACTCGAATGCTCATGTTCGACCGGCTTCGGAGGCCGGGTGTTCCGCAGGAAAAAGTCCTCGGTGAGGGCCAGGAGTTGTTCGCGGGTCGGGACGTTCTCGAAGACGTGACCGACGCCTGGGAAGCGGTGCTCTTCGAACCGGTCGCCGTAGACGGCGCGGTACCGTTCCGCCACCTCGCGTGGCACGACCTCGTCGCCGTCACCGAAGGCGAACAGGACCGGTCCGGCGTAGGCGGCGGCGTCGCTCCACGGGTCGATGGAGGAGCCGTCCTCGAAGAACTTCTGGTAGACCGGCAGCCCGAGGAAGTCCCAGTAGCCCTTGTCGAGGATCTCGGGCCAGTAGGCGGTATCGGCGGGATCGGTCGCCGCGATCGCGGTTGCGGCTGGTGCCCACAGCGCCAGCGCTTTGACCTCGTTTTTCGCGGCGGCGAGCGAGGCGGTCAGCCCACCGAGGCTCATGCCAAGGAGGCAGAGCCGGGTGGGGTCGATCGCATGGTGCCGTGCCAGCTCGTCGAGGACGGCGCTGACCTGCCCGACCTGGTCGGAGACGGTGAGGTCGGCGAAGTCGCCGTCGGATTCGCCACAGGCGGCGAAGTCGAACCGGTAGGCGGCCACCCATGCCGCGCGAGGTGTTCGGCGAGCCGCACGAACGTGTTGCCGAACTCGGTGCGGTTGCCGCCGAATCCGTGGCACATGACGACGGCCGGAACCGGTTGGCGCTGGGGATCGGGGGGATGGAGGATGCCGCGGAGGATGCGGCCGAGGTGCTTGACGTGGAAAGGCATCACGCGGTCACCTGGCTCTCACCCACCTCGTCGACGGTCACCCCACCGGTCCCCGGATCAAAGGGAATGCTGGTCCCCGCCGTCACCGCGACCTCACACTCGCCATCGGCACAGGCGCCGACATCCGCCCCATCCGCGGCATCCTCCGGCGCGAGCGGAGTGAACTCGGGGGTCGGCTCGGTGGTTGTGGGCTCGGGCGTGGGGGAGGCGGCCTCCGACGCCGACTCCTCCACCGTGGGGGAGGGTGCCACGGCCGTGGCACCGGCGTCATCGCCATCCGAGCCACAGCCGGCCAGCCCGCCCGCCGCCACCACGGTCCCGGCAGCGAGCAGGAACATTCCGGCACGGCCGGACCACAGGCGTCGCTTCATGGAGGAACTCCAATCCAGGGAGGGACCCCCAACGGTCTTTCCCTGGTTGTAGCGGCCTCCGCACGGCAGGGGTCCCGCGTCGCACGGCGATCCGGTCGTCCGGACGGGCCCATGTGTATGGCGGGTGGTACCCCACATGCCTGATAAAGACGACCGTATACCTTCCCGAGGAGCTAGAGGTGCGGTTGGACGCTGAGGCCGCGGCCACCGGCGTCAGCAAGGCAGAGCTCATGCGGCGGGGCATCGCCATGCTACTCGAGCACTCGGCGCGTCCCCGGCAGAGCCGTGCGCTGCCTGTCCTCGACAGCGGCCGGGCGCTGACCGCCGAAGTCTTGGACGATGCGCTCTACCAACACATCAAAGAGCGGGCGGCGCGTCGTTGATCACCGTCGCGGACGCCTCCGCCCTGTACGCCGCTTTCGACGCCGCGCAGCCCGAGCACCGCGACGCGTTGGACATCGTCGATCGGGGGGTGCTCGCCATCTCGCCACTGGTCGTCACGGAACTGGACCACCTCGCACACCGGGACCTGGGTTTCCCCGCCGCGGTGCAGGTCTCGGAGGCACTGAACGCCCGTAGCGGATGGTCAGTACAGGCTGGCCGAGCTGAAGCGCGGGGACCTCATCGCTGCCCACGAGGTGCGGATGAAGTATGAGGGACTTCGGCTGGACCTGGCTGTCGCGGTGGGCGTCGTCCTTGCGGACCGATACAGGACGGACCGCATTCTCACGCTTGATCAACGTGACTACCGCGCGATCACTCCGCTGACGCCCGGACGTACCGCGTTCCGGATCCTGCCCGCCGATCACTGACGACCGCACCTGGTGCGATCCCCCCGCTACCAGCGCCACCCCACAAACGCCGAGATCCCGCCCGATCAATCCGATCGGACGGGATCTCGTCAACCGCTCACACCTGGTTTCGTGAACGGCCCTTGCCGGTGGACCTGAGGGGATTTGAACCCCTGACCCCCTCGTTGCGAACTACGGGCACGGAGGTTGCTGGGGTCTGCCGGGCTGGTCGAACGGTCATCCGTGGGCAGCGACGGTTGCTGGCGGCCGGGGAGGTTGCTGTACTCGACTGCTGTACAGCAAACGGCTCCGGAGGCCGGGTGAAGAAATCAAAAGGATGCAGGTCAGAGCTTCCTCAAGGCGTCATCGGTGCCGTTGCGTCCACATATTGTCCACGGCTAACGGACCCCTGCTGGGTGCTCCCTGAGTCAGGGCCCCCGGCTGGACCCTGCCCTGTGAGGGCCCGGCGAGGGGCACCATATTCGCGCTGACAGGAGGCGGCTGCGAGTGCGAGAGAGCAACTCGCTGGGCACACCCGCATAAGGCACCTCTCTGGAGTCACGCCCACGCTAATCGGAGGGCGTTCAGGCACAGGCTGCGTCAGCACCCGCGGGTGCGGCTGGATCATCACGTCGACCAGGTACGCCTGGCGCTCGCTGTCCCGGGCGTCATGACGAAGACGGGGCACCCATCGACTAGCACCTAGCCTGCGAGCTCGTCGCTGGCCTCAGTTGCCTCCCTCTTGTTCCAACCCGTTGGCTTACCCCCAGTTTTCGTCCGCCAACGGCGCCTTGTTCAGTTCGTCACGTCGGGCCCGCCAGTCGGGCAGGAACTGGTCCATCAGGGCGACAAAGCGTTCACCGTGTCCGCGTTCCAGCAGGTGGGTCAACTCGTGCACCACGACGTACTCCAGGCACCGGGGGTTCTTCTTGGCGAGCTCAGGGTTGAGCCAGATGGTGCGCGCACTGGTGACGCACGTGCCCCACTTTGTCTTCATGCGACGTACGACGAATCTCTCCGCTTCGACGCCGATGGCCGGCTCCCATTTCGCGAGAAGATCGGGCACCGCTGCCTTGAGCTGACGGCGGTACCAACGATCCAAGGCTGCTCTGCGGGCGTCAGGATCGGCCCCTTCTGGCGTGACTACCCAGAGCGTGTTGCCCTTAGGGAGAACGCTGTAGTTGCCGCTCGTGTGCGAGACATCCAGGCGGTAGCGCCGCCCCCAGACGTAGTGAGTCTCTCCGGAAAGCATCTCGCGTTTGGTCTGCCGCGCGGCGTTCTGGAGTTGCTCGCGTTGGCGTTTAATCCAGGGGAGCCGCTGCACGACTGCGAGCCGGATGGTGTCCTCGTCTGTACGCTCGGGCGCTGCCACTCGCACGCGGCCGACCGGTGGGTATACGGAGATGTGCAGGTTTTTGATGTCCTTGTAAATGACATCAATGCCAAGGTCCGCGATTGTCAGATGGGTGCTAGCGGTACTCATCATGTTCCTTAAGCAGGGCGATGAGCTGCAGGATCCGCTGGCCGTCAACGGTGTTGGGGAGCACCCGGTGAAGCGCCCGAGCCAACGCTCGTTCCCTGATCGGGTTTCCGGCCCAGTTGTGTTCCTTGACGTTCTGAATGACGCCGTGGACGTACTCGAGATTGATCTCGATTTCTGACGGCCACGTGAAATCGACGAGCGCACGACGAGCGGGCGTGCTCGCCCAGTCCGGATACGTGACGCCAGACTCCGACTCGCCCTTCCCGACCTTCTCCGCATGCTCGAGGAGCTTGGCGAGGTAGTCGGCGTACTCGATCGCCTCATCGCGTCGCTGCTCTATAATCGCGTCGAGAAGTTGCGACATGCGATCGTAGTATTTCGGGTTCATGGCCCGCTCGTCGACGATCGTCCTACGCACGTTGTTGATGATGGTCTCAGCAGCCGCCTCGGGATTGTTCTTGATGCGCCCAGGCAGCGTATCGATGGCACCAGCTCCACGCTCGACGATCAGCTGGACGAGACCTTTGTCGAACGTGGCCACCTGCTCGACCGGGTCTGCCTGTATGTAGGTATCCAGGAGCGAGCGCATACCCACTTCGAACTGCTTCATGTCGATGTTCTCACCGGCACCGACCTCGACCTCGTTCTTTACAGCGGCGTAGTGGGCGACGTCGGCCTTGATTGCCGTGGCTTCAGCCGTGCTGTAGCCAGCACGCTCCATGTCATTGGCAAGCGCCGCGTAGGCTCGAACAAGGGCTGCCACAGACTTGTAGAGCTCGACGCGCTTGGGCTCGTTGCCCTTGATCTGGGCGGCGTCGCCAGGAATAGTCGATACGAAGTAGTGCTGGTACTCGAGGGTTCCCTTAGGTGGGGCAACGGGCTCACAGAGCGCTCGGACCTTCTCCAAGGCCTCGTTGAGATCATCGCGTTCCTGCTGGATACGGTCCTCGAGCAGGCCCTCGACGTCTTCCTTGGCGTACCCGTCGAGCGCTTCGGAGGTGTAGTCGGTAATGGCCTTGTCGAGGGACTTGAATAGGTCGCGGTAGTCGATTACGTAACCGTAGGTTTTGTCGTCGCCATCGAGACGATTGACACGGCAGATTGCCTGGAATAGGCCGTGGTCGCGCATCCTCTTGTCGATGTAGAGGTATGAGGCGCTGGGCGCGTCGAAGCCGGTGAGCAGCTTGTCGACCACGATGAGCAGCCGCATCTGGCCAGGCTCCTCGATGAAGCGGCGCTTGACGTCCTTCTCGAATTCCTCGATCCGCAGCACTGCCTTGTCGGCGGGCTCGTTGAAGTAGTCCGCCAGCATCTGCCGATAGATGCCGTACTTACGGAGTTCCTCGTTGTCGCCCTCGCCGGCGTCTTCCTTGGAGATTGCCGTGGCGTTGGGGACGTAGCTGGAGACGATGGCGACCTTGCCGGTGAAGCCTGCCTGGACGAAGAGCTCGTAGAACTTACACGCCTGGTACACGCTGTCGCCGACCAGCATGGCGTTGCCACGACCGGAGATCAGGCGTGGCTCCCGTTCGAAGTCCATGAGGATGTCCTGGACGATCATCTCGGCACGGGACTTGGCCGAGACGACCTTCTGCATCGTGCCCCACTTCTTCTTGAGGCGCGCCTTGGAAAGATCTGTGAGGCCCTTGGTCTTGAGGTCGAACCACTTGTCGACCTGGGCAGCTCCCTTGAGCTCTTGGTCGACGTTGCGGGCCTCGTAGCGCAAGTCCAGCACGACGCCGTCGCGGACAGCCTCGTCGAACTTGTAGGTGTGGATGAACGATCCGAAGGTCTCAATGCTTGTCATCTTGTCGGCTTTGAGTAGCGGCGTACCGGTGAAGCCAATGAACATCGCCTCAGGCAGCAGCTGCTTCATGGCGCGGTGCAGCTTGCCGCTCTGAGTTCGGTGTGCCTCGTCGACGAAGACGAAGAGGTTGCCCTTGGCTTTGAAGCCGGCCGGGATCGTCGAACTCAGTTCTTTGATGAAGTCGTCGGCATCAGAGTCACGCGACGAGTCGTCGTCAGAGCCACGGAATTTATGAACCAGCGAGCACATGAGCCATGGGTGGCTCTGGTTGAGGAGGGTGACCATCTCGGCGCTGGAGCGCGAGCGGGTGATCTTCTCGTTGACACCACCGAACACCTTTTCGATCTGCTCGTCGAGTTCAGTGCGGTCAGTGATGATGAGTACGCGAGGATCGGTCTGGTTCTCCTGGATCCACTTCGCAAGCCAGACCATGGTCAGGCTCTTGCCCGACCCCTGGGTGTGCCAGATGATGCCACCCTCGCGAGAACGGATACGCTCCTGTGCTGCCTTAACGCCGAAGAACTGGTTATGGCGAGCGGCCTTCTTGACGCCAGAGTCGAAGACAACGAAATCGTGAATAAGTTCCAAGAAACGTTCCTTGGAGCACACCTGCACCAGTGAGCGGTCGAGCGGATTCGACTCCCCCCCGGACTCTTTCCACTCCAGCCAGTACTTCTCCGGCGTCTCGATGACGCCGTAACGCAGGCCCTCCACGTCGTTGCCGGCGAACAGCAACTGCACCGTGGTGAAGAACGGGCGCACGAAGTGCTGCTTCTGATTACCGATGTTCTGACGGATACCCTCGCCAACACTCACGTATGAGCGCTTGAGCTCGATGACGCCGAGGGCGATGCCGTTGACATAGAGCACGATATCGGGGCGCTTGGTGTGCTGGCCCCTGATCGTGACCTCCTCCGCGACAAGGAAGTGGTTCGTGCCCGGGGTGGTCCAGTCGATGAGCCAGACGGTCTCGAAGTTCTCGCCGACGTCACGTTTGACCTTCACGCCATAGCGCAACAGGTCGTAGACCTTGCGGTTGGCGTCGTAAAGCGACTGGCCGGCACCGAGAGAGGCCGCCGTCAGTAGCTGCTGAATAGCGCGATTGACGAGTTCCTCGTCTACTCCGCGTGTGAGCAGGTTCTGACGAAGCAGTGCCTCGTCGACGTTGCTGTTGTCCTGGTCCTCCAAGTTGCCGCCGTACACGTACTCGAGGCAGTCGCGGAAGAGTGCAACGACGCGGTTTTGAGTCTCGCGTTCCCGCTGGCCGACGGTGCTCATGAGGTTGCCTCCGGGTACAAGCGGGTCCGGCCGGTGAGCAGCTCCTGCATCAAGCCCTGCTTGATGTTGCGCTGCTTCGCGATGAGGCGCTCGAGCGAGAAAATCAGCTGATCGATCGATCGCAATGCAGTCGCGATCCTCCCCTGCTCCTCGGGACTCGGCACCGGAAGGGGAACGCGGAGCAAGTTCTCCTTGGTCAGATGAGCCAAGCTCGACTTGCCAACTAGCGCGAGAAGTTCCCCGGTCGTTGCCCAGCGTTCCAGGAAGGCAGCGAGTACGTCTGGGTTGTATCCCCGTCGTGAGCGGAGCCGATGGAGCGTGTTGAGGTAGTAGGCCTCCGAAAGCTCGGCTCGCCAGACGCTGGCTCTCCCAATTTCGCCGCCCTCGCATACGAGAACGTCCCCAGCCTTTAGGCGCAGCTCGCTGATATCGGCCCTCGTAAGGGGGGCCCACACCGCCTGCGTGATGTCGATTCGGCCCCAGCGCACTCCCCGGTTGTTGACGCAGAGCTTTAGCTCCCCGCGATTGACTGCAGCATCGAGTCTTTTGCCGAGCTGAACGTGGAACTCTTCCCCGATCGTCGACTTCCTCCAGGCATGCGAACCACTGATGCGGCTGCGTCCGCTGAGGAGCTCCTGAATCAAGCCCTGCCTGATTTCTCGGTTCTTGGCGATCAGCCGCTCGAGCGACCCGATGAGGTCGTCCGCGTCGCGGGTCGCCCGGCAAATTTTCTGTTGGACGTCCCGAGACGGCAGCCAAAGCGGAAGCGCCTTCAAGCGATCAGTAGCGAGCACCCCGGTGCCGCTACCGGCCGAGCTCACCAACTTCAGGATCTGGCTTTCTCGAGACTGCAGCGAATACACTAGGAACTCAGGGTCAAGGCAAGTGGCAGGCACCAATGCCTTAACGTCCTGATTAAAAGCGAGCGGTCGTGTCGCGAGCCCTACGCGGAGCTCGCGATGGAGCGCCATGCCGCGCACAAGCACAAGCGCCGCCCCCTCGGGGGCGATCCTGCTTCCTGCCGCAACTCCGGCGGACGTGAGGAACTGATCCGAGGTACTGAGTCGCGTCGTCTTCAACGTGAAGGCGGAGATCCAGGGCACGCTTCCGCCCCAGTAGGCCGGATTGGACCTCGCTGGGGTCCCGCCAGATAGCCAAGTCGTAACGGAGCCCAGCGTCGTCCACTCGTTAGTCATGACGCGATCCCCATTGCGGTAAGGTGTGCGGCGACTTTGTCCTTCAACTCGGCAGTTTCCTCTTCGAGTTTTCCGACAGTCGACTCATACCGGTCGGCCAAGACCCTGAGGCGGCGCACCAATGATTGCCCGAGATCAGTGACCTCGGCGCCGATTCGCTCAGTGATCGTGCCGCCCCACTTGCCGTCGATGACCAGCGACTGAATGTCGTCGGTGGTGAGTTTCGCGTACTGCGCAAGCGCGAGCTGTTCGAGCTTGGCGGTCGCCTCCTTGACGGCCTTCTTGGCCGCAGCCTCCGCTTCGTACAGCTTGATCATGTGCTGAAGAGCCTGAAGCTCATCGGGCTCAGCACCCTCATGCTTCGCCACACGAAGCCGAGCCGTCGCGAGCGCCTTCGTGATCTTGTCGTCCTCGACAGCTTCCCAGAGTAGGCCTTCCTCGACGGCGTGCTCTTCGATGTACTCCTCGACCGCCTGTGACGCGACCTGCTGCTCGGCGGTAAGTGCATCGAGCTCGGCCTTTTCGTTCGGGAAGAATCGCGCGATCACATACTGGGGCGGGACGAGGTCCATGACCCAGCGCTTGGCGTTCGCACGGCTTCCGGTGACGATGTGGGCGTCCTCGTACTTGGTCTTGTTGTTCTTGTCCTTCCACGTACGAGCGAGTCGAGGCTTCGCTGCGTCGTCCCAGCCCTCACTGACGATGAGCGCGACGTCGTCGTGCATGGAGGCGTTCCAGTAGCTCATGAGCTGCTCGTACACGCCGTACTCGTCGATCAGTGGGCGCCGACGGAAGGCGTCGAGAAGGGCCTCGGAGACGTCATGGATCAAGTCGTTGGCGCGGGTCGCATTGATGATGCCCGCCAGCACCTCGCGCTTGTCGGCCCACCAGCTGGCCACCGTTTCGGCAGTGCTCTGCGCAAAGGCCTGGTACTCGCTCGAACCGGTGACTTTGCCGTGGATGTCCGCCTTGTCGACGAGCAGTTCCGAGTAACCGTCGTGGAGCGGCTTGAAAAGCTCTGCCCGCAGGCTCGGGAAGGCGTCCCAATATGGCTGCAGGGCGTCGAGGTCACGGTTCGGAATACCTCCCTGCAGGTGGGCCTGCAAGTCCTGGATGTCCTCGGGTTCGGAGCTGTCGATGTAGCGCGGGATATTAAGGTTGTAGTCGTTCTTCGGGCCGGTGATCTCGCTCAGCGGTACCATGCGCGAGTAGCGGTCGATCTGCTTCTGGTTAACGAAAGCGTCGACGATTTTGTGCATGTCACGCGGCCGGAGGCGATTCTTCGGACCGTCTTTTTCGAAGTCCTTCGAGGCATCGATCATGAAGATGCCGGTTCGCGACTGGGCATTCTTCTTGTCCAGGACCAGGAGGCAGGCGGGGATACCCGTGCCATAGAAGAGGTTTGGTGGCAGGCCGATGACTGCCTTGATGAGTCCCCGCTTGATCAACTCGGTTCTAATGGTGGCCTCGGTGTTGCCACGGAAGAGGACGCCGTGCGGAAGGACGACCACGCCCTTACCGGTCGACTTGAGTGACTTCACCATGTGCAGCAAGAAGGCGTAGTCGCCGTTCTTGTCCGGCGGCCAGGCGTACCCGTCAAAGCGGCCGTAACCCTTCTCGAACCCGTTCTTCCACGTCTTCACCGAAAACGGAGGGTTAGCGACCAGGTAGTCGAAGGTATCGAGCTTGTCGCCTTGACGGAACTTGGGGTCAGAGAGAGTGTTGCCCTGGACGATCTCGTGGGTCTCGTTTCCGTGCAGGATCATGTTCATTCGGGCGAGCGCCCAGGTGGCGTTGTCGTTCTCCTGGCCATAGATGGTCAAGCC
The DNA here is from genome assembly GCF_004348315.1 of Streptomyces sp. 8K308. Lineage (GTDB taxonomy): Bacteria > Actinomycetota > Actinomycetes > Streptomycetales > Streptomycetaceae > Streptomyces. The sequence continues at coordinate 13,289 of NZ_SMKC01000106.1, forward strand.
GTTCGGAGCGGCGTCGGCAACCTTGATCAACAAGGAGCCCGATCCACAGGTCGGGTCGTAGACAGTCGTCGCTTTCGGGGTATCGGCCGGGATCTGCAGGAGCTGCGCGATGACGCGTGAGACCTCGGCCGGCGTGTAGAACTGCCCCTTGCTCTTGCCGGCCTGTGTCGCGAAGTGACGCATCAGGTACTCGTACGCGTCACCAAGGAGATCGTCTCCCTCGGCCTTCGAGCCGGAGAAATCCATGTCCTGGAAGATGCCGATGAGGTTGGAGACTTTGTCCTGAAGTTCCTTGCCCGAGCCGAGCTTGGTTGGGTCGTCGAAGTCGGCGTTGTTGATGACACCCTGGAGGTCGTTGGCCTCGGCGAGCTTGCGGATCGCGACATTGACCTTTTCGCCGACGTCAGACTTGCCCTTGAGCGTGATCAGATAGTCGAAGGACCCGTCCTCAGGAACCTCGATGAGCGCGTACGGGTCAGCCTTGGCCTTGTCCGAGACGTACTTCACGAAGAGCAACGTCAGGACGTAGTCCTTGTACTGGCTTGCGTCCATTGAGCCACGGAGCTCGTCAGCGCTGCTCCACAGGGAGCTGTACATGTCGGACTTCTTGAGTGCCACGCAACACCCTCCGTTGTGCCATCAATCAGCCAGCTCCCGACTCTATCGGTGTGACGTGAGGTCGACGGTATGGGATCGCAAACCTCAGTCCCCGCCGGTCCGTACGGTCAGTGATACTGCCATGCGATTTGAGCATGTTTGTGTCAAATTGCCGCTGGCCCCCGACCCGCCGAGCTCACCCCTGAAAGCCCGACCGCGCACTACACACAAAGCGGGGTGTTCCCCGTCGGTCGGGCAAGCTCTGCTCGCACCCGGGTTCTTCGAGGGGCGCCAAGGCTCACTGCGGTGACCCTTGGGCTTGGCCTTGGCGCCCCTCGAAGGTTTCGGGTACGCCCACCGGGTGGCCGACTGGCGGGGAACACCCCGCGACCGACCCACCAAGCCCGCCCTCACGGACCCGCACATGAGCATGACGCCCCGCCTCCCCGGAGAGAGGGCCGGGGTTTGGGGCAGAGCCCCAAGAAGGAACGGGACCAGGATTCACCGTTCTGCGCTGCATCACTCGTGGCGGCGCCGGCCCCTGCACGGGCCGGAGCGGGACGGAGGCAGGAGCGGCGGGCCGTGCAGGGGCCGGCGCCGCGCGGCGAGCGAAGCGAGGCGCCTTGAAGGCGTAGAGAAGGTTGTTACTCGCTGCGGCGTCTGGGGTGTTGGTGTTGTTGGCGGTCGGCTTCGATGGCGTAGGTGGATGCTTCGGCTTGATGGATGGCGACTTGGAGCCGGTTGAGGATGTCGCGGCGGGCTTGGACGATGAGGTCGGCGTGGTTGGTGTTGGGGGCGCGTGGGGTCTAGGTGCGGCCGTTGCTGTGGCGGGTGAGGATCTGGGCGCAGGTACGGATGACGGTGTTCATGACGTTGGTGATCTCGGCGCGGTAGCGCTGTTCGGCTTCGTCGGCCTGGTGCTCGTGGTGGGTCATGGGTCCTGTCGGGGTAGGACGGTTCGGGCTGCGGGGCGGGCGGAGAGCAGGTAGCGCACTTGGCCGTCGGGGATGGTGTGGGTGTACATCCCGCCTTCGGTGAGGACGCCCAGGGCGTACTGGTGCTCTATGTCGTCGATGAGCCAGGAACGGGCGGGGCCGGCCGTTGCGGGGTCGAGTTGGTCGGTGATGTGGCCGGCGCGGGAGCGCAGCCACCGCAGCGCTAAGCGCGGCGTCGCCGCGGGGCATGAACCCAGCCAGTACGTGCGGCTGTCCATGGCTGTGTAGGCGATGGCCTCGCACCAGTAGCCCATGCGGAGTTCGAGGGCGGGCGTCATGGCTGCCTCGGCCCAGCGCCGAGGCGGACGGTGATCGTGTGGCCGTGCTGGTCGCCCCGGATGGTGAGGGTGGTGGCGAGTGCGCTGACGATGGCCAGGCCGCGGCCGTGGGAGGAGTCGGCGTCGGGGTGGGTGACGCGGGGCTTGGTGGCGGTGCCTCCGGCGTCGGTGACCGCGATCGTCAGCGCCTCCGGGGTGCGGGTGATGCTCAGGCGGAAGGTGGTCTTACCGCTGTCGGTGTGGGTGATGGCGTTGGTGGCCAGCTCGGTGACGATCAGCGCGGCGTCGTCCGCCCACGGGGTGCGGCTGAGGATCTGGTGGACAAAGCGGCGGGTGCGGGTGAGTTCTTCCGGGTCTCCGGGACAGTCGACTACCCACACGAACCAATCACTCATATACTCGTGCATACAAGTTGCTTTCTGCTGGTGGGCGGCTATGGACAGGACGGCTGTGCTAGATGAGTCGGACGCCGTCGTGGGCGCGGACGGCCGGCGGGGTGGTCGCGTTCATGGCGTCCAGGACGCGCACCGCGTACGCCTCGTCGGCCAGCGCGGCGACCTCGTCACGGCCGGTCCATCGAAGCGCTCTGGTCTCGGCCCCGGTGGTGGCCTGACCCTCGATCGCCTCGCAGCGGAAGACGAGGGAGACGATCAGGCCCGTCATGTTCTTGTAGACGCCGGTGAGTGCGGCGGGCTGGGCGATCTTGATGCCGGTCTCTTCGAGGACTTCCCGCGCGAGTGCGTCGGGGATCGTCTCGCCCGGTTCAAGGACTCCGCCCGGCGGCTCCCAGTGCCCGTTGTCGCGGCGCTGGATGAGCAGGGCGCGGCCGTCGTCGTCGATGATGACTCCGGCGACGCTCACGGAGTGGGGACGTTCGGTGCTCACTGTCCTCGCCTCTCACGGCTGGCTAGGGTTTCCACCGTAGCAACGAAACACAGCTTCTCGTCTAGATACCTAAAGGAGTAACCGGACATGGTAGCTCTCCCCTCCGGCGTGCTGGGCGCGCTGGACTCCACCAGCGACCGCGCGGTCTTCCGCCAGATCGCCGACCAGCTGCGGGAAGCGATCGACAAGGGGCGCTTCACAGAGGGGGCCAAGCTGCCGTCCGAATCCGAGCTGGTCGAGCACTACGGCGTCTCCCGCATGACCGTCCGCAACGCGCTCTCCGTCCTCCAGGGCGAGGGCCTGGTGCACTCCGAGCACGGCAAGGGCGTCTTCGTCCGCCCCCGGCCCCCGGTGCGGCGCCTGGCCTCCGACCGGTTCGCCCGGCGGCACCGGGAGCAGGGGAAGTCCGCGTTCACCGTGGAGGCGGAAGCCGCGGGGAGCCGTCCGGAAGTCGACAGCCTTGAGGTCAAGGAAGAACGGCCGACGCAGGACATCTCCGCCCGGCTCGGTTCACCCCGACGTGTACTGGCCCGGCGCCGCCGATACCTGCTGGACGGCCGGCCCGTCGAATTCGCCACCTCCTACCTGCCGCTCGACCTCGCCCGGAACACCCCCATCGCCGAACCCAACCCCGGCCCCGGCGGCATCTACGCCAGGCTGGAGGAACTCGGCCACCGCCTGGACCACTTCGAGGAAGAGATCCGCGCCCGCATGCCCGCACCCGCAGAGGTCAAGACACTCCGACTGGCCTCCGGCGTGCCCGTGATCCACCTGATCAGGACCGCGTTCGACACCGAAGGGCGGCCGGTCGAGGTGTGCGACACGGTGATGGCGGCTGACGCGTACGTGCTGGCCTACCAACTCCCGGCGACGTAGCGGCGAGTGAGGGGTGCGGCCCTTCGGAGGACTTGCATGCACCTTCTCCCCTACTCGTATAGACGAGTGGCTGAGTGTGTGGCATGCTGGAGCGCGCTACCACCCCTCGGGGATCGGTTCGAGGCATCTTGTCTAGACGACTAGCTGCCCACCGGACCGGTCCCGACCCATGTAAGGAGAAGCTGAGTTGCGTTCCATCCGAGTTGAGACCTCCTCCGCGACGATTCTGCTGACCGAGGCTCCGGCGCCGAAGGTGCGGGATCGGCAGACGGGGGAGATCGCGAAGGACGCGGTGTCCGGTGAGGCGCTGATGCGTCTGGGCGTCGTCTACATCGAGGACGGTGAGTCCTCGCTCATTCAGGTCACGGTTCCCGAGTCGGGGGTGTCCGACGGTCTGGCGCTGGGGGCTCCGGTGGCCCTGCCGGGTCTGGTGGCGCGGCCCTGGGAGTCGGTGTTCAACGGGCAGCAGCGCCACGGCATCGCGTTCCGCGCGGCTGCGGTGACCCCGGCGTCCTTCCCGGCCATGGCGGGGGCCTGAGCGCCATGTCGGAACTGCTGACGGTGCTGGGCGTGGGCGGTCCCGCTGCCGCGATCGGCGGCGGGGCCGTCTGGGCCCGGGCCAAGTACCCGCATCTGTACTGGTCGGCGGTCGGGATGCCGGCCTCGGCCGCGCGACTGATCGGCTCCTACGGGTCGGTGATGGACGCGTGCGGCCTGACCGTTCCGCCGTCCCGGCTGCGGGCCCTGGCGGTACGGGCGACGACGCGCCGGGAGGTGCGGCCGGTCCCGCCCCGGCGCGGCCTGCTGCGTCCCACCTCGACCGGGCTGCGGCTGAGGTTGCGGCTGGCCGCGGGGCAGGAGGTCGCGGACGTGGCCGCGTCCACGGAGCGGCTGCGGCACGCCTGGGGCGTTCACGCGGTACATGTGGCGGAGGTCAAGCCCGGCACGGTGGAACTGCGGCTGGTCGGCTACGACGTCCTCAACCACGTCCGCATGCCGAGAAGATCAGCGGGCGGGCTGCTGCGGGTGCCGGTCGCGCTGCGGGAGGACGCCACGGCGTTCGTCCGCGACTACCGGGCGGTCCCGCATCAACTGACCCTGGGCGCCACGCTCTCGGGCAAGTCCATGTACCTGCGGCATCTGCTGTCCGGGCTCGCGCCGCAGCCGGTCGCCCTGGTCGGGATCGACTGCAAGCGGGGCGTGGAGCTGGCGCCGTTCGCGCCCCGGCTCTCCGCCCTGGCCACCGACCCGCACGAAGCGGCCGAACTCCTGCCGGTCCTGGTGTCGTTGATGGAGGAGCGCTACGACCTGATACGCGCCCGGCAGAGCATCCCGCCGAGCGTGGCGGACGGGGAGATCACCTCGGACATCTGGGGCCTTCCCGAGCACGAACGTCCCGTGGCGGTCGTCGTGTTCGTGGACGAGGTGGCGGAACTGTTCCTCACCGCCAGCAGGAAGGACGAGGAGCGGCGGGACGAGATGGTCACCCACCTCGTACGACTGGCCCAACTCGGCCGCGCCGCCGGGATCTTCCTGGAGGCGTGCGGGCAGCGCTTCGGGGCCGAGCTGGGCAAGGGCGCCACGATGCTCCGCGCACAGCTATCGGGCCGTGTCTGCCACCGGGTGAACGACGAGGCCTCCGCCAAGATGGCGCTGGGCGACATCGCCTTCGAAGCGGTCACCGCGGCCTGCGCCATCCCCGCCGAACGCCCGGGCCTGGCCGTGGCCGGCGACACCTCCGGCGGCTGGACCCGCATCCGCACCCCCTACCTCTCCCTCGCCGAAGCCGCCGCCCGCTGCCGCGACACCGCGCACCAGGCGCCGGACATCCCGGCACTCAAGCCGTTCGCTCCGCCCCCGGTTGTCGAGTCCGCCGCCTGAACCCGTATCCCCTCATGACCGCATCCAGGAAGGAGGCCGTCCCTGTGCGTGCTGCTCTGACGCGGGTGGACGCGGTGTTGGTCCAGGCCGTGATCGCTGCCGCGTTGTCCTTCGCCCATATCCACGATCTCGCGGCGGCGGCCGGACAGACCGGATGGAAAGCCTGGGCCTACCCGGTCTCCGTCGACCTGCTGATGGTCGCGGCCTGGCGGCGCCTGCGCACCGGAACGGCCAAAGCCGCCGGGTGGTGCTGGTTCCTCATCGCCCTGGCCGCGTCGCTGGGCGCGAACATCGCCACGGCCGGGCTCCTCGACCTGGGCGACGTGCCCGTCTGGCTGCGCATCCTCGTCGCCGGATGGCCGGCCGTCGCCTTCCTCGGCGGCACCCTCCTCGCCCACACACCCCCACCCGCACCCGAACCGGTCCGCGAGCCCGTTCCCACTCCGCCCTCGATCAACGTCCCCGAAGCGCTGCTGGCCCACGCGCGGAAGGTCGCCGCCGACCATCGCGCCCGCACCGGCAGCCCGATCGACGCCCCGAACCTGCGGGCCCGGCTCGGCGTCCCCGCGCCGCTCGCCGAAGCCATCGCCCAACGACTCTGAAAGGAGAGACCCGGGATGCTGCGCCGCTTCCGCAACCTGGCCCGCATCGGCCCGGTCAAGGTCGGCACCGCCCACGACAACCGAGGCCGGACCAAGCACACCGCCGCCTGCACCGCGCCCCGCTGCGGATTCTCCGCCGAGTACGACACCCGCTCCGCCGCCGAACTCGCCGCCCGCACCCACCGCTGCCCCGCCCGCTGAAAGGACCCCGTCCGCCGTGAACGTCCAACTGCCGCTTGTCGTCATCCTCGGCCTGCTCGCCTGGGCGGTCATGAGGTTCCTCGGCGTCCGCCCCTGGGCCGTCGTCGTGATCGCCCTGTTCGGGTTCTACCTCTCCGACACCTTCATCGCGCCCGTCATCGACTCCGGCACCCGCTCCGGCGTCGACATCGTCAACGACCAACACGACTAGACAACTAGCCCGGTAACGACCCCGGGGCGGTCTCGATACCGCCAAGCATCCACCGCCCCGGGGGCCCACTCCCACAAAGGAGCACTCCCATCATCACCCGCACCACCCCGCCCCCGCTGCCCGAACTGCGAAAGCTGGCCGAGCTGGGC
>NZ_SMKC01000107.1 GCF_004348315.1 Streptomyces sp. 8K308
GGGCTCGGGCGGCGGGCTGGGACAACCCGGCGGCCACCAGGGCGGTAACGGGAGCCAGACGCAGAGGCAGATGCCGTGCCGGACGGCGGGACCCTCCGGGGCGGCCGGCGGGCAGTCGGGGAACGACCGGGCGGCCACCGGCTCGGCGGCCACCGCGGGCGCGGCCGGCCCGGCTATGCCGGCGGCGGCCAGCAGCGCGGCGACGCCGGCCCCGGCCAGGCGAGTGCGCTGCGCGAGGTTCACGAGGTGATCCTGCGCGCCGGGCGTGCGGCACACCGGGTGGTCACGCTGTTTTCCCTCGATGGGGTGAAAACCGAGGCCGAGAGGATTGCCGGCCGCCGTGCCGGTTCTCGCCATCGGCTCAGCCGCGCAGTAGCCGGGCCGGCTCGTCGAGGGCGGCCCGCACTGTGAATCCGGCCGCGCCGAGCAGCGGCCCGTCGGGCCCGAGCGGCGAGGCGGTCACCGGCACCGGGGTGGCGCGGCCACCGGCGGCCACGCTCGTGCGGCGGGCCAACTCCCGGTTCACCGGCGGCAGCAGCCAGGGCGCGAGCCTGGCCAGCGATCCGCCGATCACCACCTGCCGCGGGTCGAGCAGGTTGACCGCGCCGGACAGCGCGATGCCCAGCGCGGTGCCGGCCTGCCGCACCGCCCGCAGGGCGCCGGCGTCGCCCGCCTCGCAGCGCGCCGTGAGGGCGCCGAGCCGCACCCCGGGGCCCGGCTCGAGACCGGCCGCCCGCAGCACCGCCTCCTCGCCGGCGTAGGCCTCCAGGCAGCCGCGCCCGCCGCAGGAGCAGGGCCGGCCCTCGGGTCGCACCGGGACGTGCCCGAGTTCGCCGGCGAACCCGTGGGCGCCGCGCAGCAGTCGCCCCTCCACCACCACCGCGGCACCGATCCCGATCTCGGCCGACACGTGCACGAAGCTGTGCGGCACCCCGGACTCACGCGCCGACCACAGCTCGGCCAGGGCGCCGAGGTTCGCCTCGTTCTCCACCGTGACCGGGCCGAGGTCGGCGGGCAGGCCGGCCGCGAGGTCGGTGTCCCGCCAGCCGAGGTTGGGGGCCATCAGCAGCTTGGCGCGGTCCGCGTCCTGGTCGCGGGCCAGCAGCCCGGGCACGGCGACGGTCAGCCCGGCCGGCCGCAGCCCGGCCCTGGCCGCGTCGCGCACGGCGGCACGCAGCATCCCCGACAGCGTGGCCAGCACGGCGGGCGGCTCGCTGCCCTGGTTGCGCAGCTCCTGGCCGATCCTGACCCGCACCCGGCCCCGCAGGTCCATCACGGCCACGGCCAGGTGGTCGACGCCGATCTCCGCGCCGACCCCGCACGGACCCCGGTCGGTGAGCACCAGCTGGGTGCCGGGGCGGCCGACCGCGCCCGACCGCCCGGGGCCGCGCTCGAGGAGCAGGTCGCCACGCAGCAGCTCGTCCACCAGGGTGGAGACGGCGGCCCTGGTCAGCCCGATCCGGGCGGCGACCTCGGCCCGGGAGAGCGGCCCGTCGGAGGCCAGGGCGTGCAGCACCCGGGAGAGGTTGCGCCGCCGCATCTCGGACTGCGACTGGGGGGCTGGCTGGGCCATCGCGGATCCTCGTAACCCTTCAGGGGCGCCGGAGCAGCGCGTCGGCGTCGGCCAGCGTGGCGGCCAGCCGGTCGAGTGCCGCCTCGTCGCGCTCGACCGGGTCGAACGCCGGGCCCGCCGTGGTGTCCCAGTCCCTGGCCACCGCCGCCGGATCGCGGCCGAGCAGCAACCCGGCGGCCTGGGCGGCGGCGCCGAGCGCCACCAACTCGTCGGCCACCGGCACCCGCACCGCCCGCCCGGAAAGCCGGCGCACGGTCTCCCGCCAGGCGGTGCCCCGGGCGCCGCCGCCGATCAGCACGATCGGCTCGGCCGGGTCGGCGTCCTCGTCCAGGACCAGGTCGAGGGCGCGCAGCAGGGCGAACACGGCGCCGTCGTAGGCGGCCTGGAGCAGCTGCCCGGCCGAGGTGTCGTGGCGCAGGCCGTGCACGAGCCCGGAGGCGTAGGGCAGGTCCGGGGTGCGCTCGCCGTCGAGGAAGGGCAGCACCACGGCCTGGCCGCCGGGCGCCACGGCCTCGCGGTCGAGGCCGAGCAGGGCCGCGATCCGATCCACGGCCTGGGTGCAGTTGAGGGTGCAGGCCAGTGGCAGCCAGCCGCGCCAGGCGTCGGCGAAGCCGGCGACGATGCCGCTGGCGTCGGTCGGGCGGCGCTCGCTGACGGCGTAGACGGTGCCCGAGGTGCCCAGGCTCAGGGCCGGCCGGCCGGGCGCCAGGCCGAGGCCGAGCGCGCCCGCCATGTTGTCGCCGGTGCCGGCGGCGACCAGGATGCCCTCGGGCAGCGGCAGCCCGGAGCGCACCGTGCCGGCCGCCTCGCCGGCGCCGACGACCCGGGGCAGCAGGGCGGGGTCGAGGCCGACGCGCGCCAGGATCTCCTCGTCATAGCTCTCGGTCGCCGTCGACCACCAGCCGCTGCCTGAGGCGTCGCCGCGGTCCGTCGTGCCGCCGTGCGTCTCCTGGCCGGTCAGCTTGCCGGTCAGGTAGTCGTGGGGGAGCCGCACCGCCCGGGTCGCGGCGGCCGCCGCGGGCTCGTGCTCGCGCAGCCAGGCCCACTTGGTGACGGTGAACGAGGTGGGCGGCACGCTGCCGACACGCTCGGCCCAGGCCGCGGGACCGCCGAGCTCGTCGATCAGCCGGTCCCGCTGCGGTGCGGAACGGGTGTCGTTCCACAGCAGCGCGTTGCGTACCGGCCGCCCCTCGTCGTCCAGCGTCACGAGGCCGTGCTGCTGCCCGGCCACCGCGACGGCGGCCGCCTCCGCGACGGCGGGGCCGCACTGCTCGAGCGCGGCGGTGAGCGCCCGCCACCACTGCTCGGGATCGCTGTCGTGCTCGGCCGTCACCACGTGCGGGGCCTGGCCGCGTGCCACCACGGAACCGGTCGCGCTGTCGACGACCAGCGCCTTGGTGGACTGCGTGGAACTGTCCACGCCGATGACGAGGGGTCCGTCCGGTGCCGCCATGAGCGCGGTCCTCTCTGCGGGTGGGATGCCGCGGGTCCGATACCGCGGGTCGAAATGCCGGGTGGGGGCTTCCACCACGGGCCAGTGCATACTAATTTGTTAACGGCCATGACGAAATAGCTGGGGAACCGAGGAGCCGCCATGTCATACGAACCCACCCCCGACGACAAGTTCAGCTTCGGCCTGTGGACCGTGGGCTGGCAGGGCCGCGACCCGTTCGGCGACGCCACCCGCCCGGCCCTCGACCCGGTGGAGTCCGTCAACCGACTCGCGGAACTCGGCGCCTGGGGCGTCACCTTCCACGACGACGACCTGATCCCCTTCGGCTCCTCCCAGACCGAGCGCGAGGGCGTCGTCAAGCGCTTCCGGCAGGCGCTCGACGCCACCGGGATCACCGTCCCGATGGTCACTACCAACCTCTTCACCCACCCCGTCTTCAAGGACGGCGCCTTCACCGCCAACGACCGCGACGTGCGGCGTTACGCGCTGCGCAAGACGCTGCGCAACATCGACCTGGCGGCCGAGCTCGGCGCCGAGACCTTCGTCGCCTGGGGCGGCCGGGAGGGCGCCGAGTCCGGCGGTGCCAAGGACGTGCGCGCCGCGCTCGACCGCTTCAAGGAGGCCTTCGACCTGCTGGCCGACTACGTGGTCGAGCAGGGCTACAACCTGCGCTTCGCCCTGGAGCCCAAGCCCAACGAGCCGCGCGGCGACATCCTGCTGCCGACCGTGGGGCACGCGCTCGCCTTCATCGAGCGTCTCCAGCGGCCCGAACTCTTCGGCGTCAACCCGGAGGTCGGCCACGAGCAGATGGCCGGCCTCAACTTCCCGCACGGCATCGCGCAGGCGCTGTGGGCCGGCAAGCTCTTCCACATCGACCTCAACGGGCAGAACGGCATCAAATACGACCAGGACCTGCGCTTCGGCGCCGGTGACCTGCGCTCCGCCTTCTGGCTGGTCGACCTCCTGGAGTCGGCCGGCTACCAGGGCCCGCGCCACTTCGACTTCAAGCCGCCGCGCACCGAGGACTTCGACGGGGTCTGGGCCTCCGCCGCCGGCTGCATGCGCAACTACCTGATCCTCAAGGAGCGCGCCGCCGCCTTCCGCGCCGACCCGGCCGTCCAGGACGCGCTGCGCGCCGCCCGGCTGGACGAGCTGGCCAGGCCCACGCTGGAGCCCGGCGAGACCGCCGCCACGCTGCTCGCCGACCGAAGCGCGTTCGAGGAGTTCGACGTGGACGCGGCCGCCGCGCGCGGGATGGCCTTCGAGGCGCTCGACCAGCTGGCGATGGACCACCTGCTCGGCGCGCGCGGCTGACCGCCGCCCCCGAATCGCCCGCTCCCCCGGCCGGTCAGGTCGGGGGAGCGGTGCTGTTCCGCACCACGAGGCGGGTGGACAGCTCAGTGCGCACCCCCTCTGGCCGGTCGCCGTCCATCATCCGGCGCAGCAGCCGCAGCGCGGTGGCCGCCATCTCCGCCAGCGGCTGCCGCACCGTGGTCAGCCCCGGGACCGACCAACGGGCCTGCGGGAGATCGTCGAACCCCACCACGCTGACGTCCCCGGGCACCCGCAGGCCGTGCTCGCGCGCCGCCTGGCAGACCCCGAGCGCCATCTGGTCCGAGCAGGCGAACACCGCGGTGGGCGGCTCTGGGAGCGCGAGCAGCTCCCGCATCCGCTGGTGCGCGACGGCCTCGTTGAAGTTGCCGTGGCGCACGTACTCGGGCGGCACCCGCAGCCCGGCCGCCGCCATCGCGGACCGGAAGCCGGCGACGCGGGCGCTGCTGCACATCTTCCGGCGGTAGCCGCCGATCACGGCGATCCGCCGGTGCCCGAGCTCGAGCAGGTGCTCCGTGGCGCTGACCCCGCCCTGCCAGTTGGTGGCGCCGACCGAGGGCACCCCGGGCGGCGGGTCGAGCACCGGGTCGATCATCACATAGGGAATCCGGTGCTGGTCGAGCCACGCGTACTGGGTGGCGTTGAGCTCCGCCAGGTTGAACAGCACCCCTGCCGTGCCCCTGGCGCACAGCTTGTCGAGCCAGCCGCGCTCCGGCCGGCCGCCGCGCGTCCGTACCAGCGCCGCCGAGACCACCACGCCGATGCCGGCGTCGTGCGCCGCCTCCTCGACGCCGTGCAGCACCGCGCCCGACCAGGGGTCGTCGAGCCGGTGCACCACCAGGTCGATCAGGGCCGGCGGCCGGTCGGGCGTGAACCGCGGGCGCCGCACATAGCCGAGACGGTCGAGCACCTCGGTGACCCGACGGCGGGTCTCCGGGGCCACGTCCTCGCGGCCGTTGGCCACCTTGGAGGCGGTGGGCACCGAGACGCCGGCCTCCCTGGCGACCACGGCCAGGGTCGGACCCCCGGTCCGCAAGGGACGATCCATCGGCATTCCCCTTTCGCCGTGTGCCGCCTCGAAAGTTTCGGATGTCGGCCGTCGACCGGTCGAAACGTTGACCCGATAGCAAGCGCTTCCTACGTTAGGGGCGGGGCGCGCCACTGTGAAGTACCGCAGCCGTGGAACGGCCGTCACCAGGCGTTCCGCGCCGCGCCCCGGAGAATTCGAAGGCCTCGCGCCCGAGTCGCCGCGGGCCGGTCGGCCCGACATCCGCGCACCCGCGTACCCGGAGGGAAAACGTTCCTCATGACCGCAGGTCACCTCGTCAATCCCGTGCTGCCCGGCTTCCACCCGGACCCGAGCGTCGTGCGGGTCGGCCCGGACTACTACCTGGCCACCTCGAGCTTCGAGTGGTACCCCGGCGTGCCCCTGCACCACTCGACCGACCTCGTCACCTGGCGGCTCATCGGGCACGCGCTCGACCGCCCGGTGCTGCCCGACCTGCGCGGCGTCCCCGACTCCGGCGGGGTCTGGGCGCCCTCGCTCGCGCACCACGACGGCAGGTTCTGGCTCGTCTACAGCGTCGTGCGCACCGTCGGGCGGCCCTACAAGGACGTCGACAACTACCTCGTCACCGCACCAGACGTCACGGGACCGTGGTCCGAACCCGTCCACCTCAACTCCTCCGGGTTCGACCCCTCCCTCTTCTTCGACGAGGACGGTCGGATCTGGCTCCTCAACATCCAGTGGGACCACCGGGCCGGCCAGCCGGCCTTCGGCGGCATCGTGCTCCAGGAGTACGACCCGGCGAGCCGCGCGCTCACCGGCGAGCCACGCGTCGTGCTGCGCCACGACGAGCTGATCGAGGGACCCAACCTCTACCGGCGCGACGGCTGGTACTACCTGATGCTCGCCGAGGGCGGCACCGGCTGGAACCACGGCATCGCGGTGGCCCGCGCCCGCGCCCTCACCGGCCCCTGGGAGTGGGACCCCGCGGGGCCGCTGCTCACCACCAGGGACGACGAGACGCAGCCGCTGCTGAAGGCCGGCCACGGCGAGCTGGTGAGCACCCCGGACGGCGAGTGGTTCCTCGCCCACCTGGCCTCGCGGCCGCTGGACACCCCCGAGGGCCGGCGCTGCGTACTGGGCCGGGAGACCTGCCTGCAGCGGGTCGAATGGGCGGTGGACGGCTGGCCGCGCCTGGCCGGCGGCGGCCACCACCCACGGCTCACCGTGCCGGCCCCCGCCGCGGCCGGAGGAGCGCGCCCGGCCCCGCGGGGTCCGCTGCGCGACGACTTCGACGGACCGCGGCTCGACCCGGAGTGGGTGGCGCCGCGGGTGCCCGTCGAGGAGAGTTGGCTGACGTTGACCGCGCGCCCCGGCTGGCTGCGGCTCCACGGCAGGCAGAGCCCGCGCTCGCTGTTCGACCAGTCGCTGATCGCCCGCCGACTCACTACCACGCGGGTCGAGTTCACCACCCGGCTCGACCACCGGCCCGGGCACTTCTCCCAACTCGCCGGCCTGGTCTGCTGGTACGACACCGGCACCCACTACTACCTGCGCTCCACCCATGTCGAGGGCCGGGGCCGGGTGCTCGGGCTGCTGATCGCCGACGCCGACGCGCACGCGGAGCCGGCGGACGCCGAGCTCGACACCGACGATTGGCCGGGTCTTCACCTCAGGGCTCGCTTCGAGGACGCCGAACTCCGCTTCTTCGCCTCGCCGGACGCGACGGACTGGCGCCAGGTCGGCCCGGCTCTCGACGCCACCAGGCTCTCCGACGACTACGGGCCCAAGCTCCGCTTCACGGGGGCCTTCGTGGGCCTGTGCGCCCAGGACCTCGGGGGCACCCGGCGGCCGGCGGACTTCGCCTGGTTCGAGGAGCGGCCGCTCGACTGACGAGTCCGGCGGCGGGCGGGGGCGCGGAACGCTTTCGAAAGTTGTCGGCGCCGCCCGGGGACTGCCCGCCGAGTGGCCCGACACCTAGCGTTGTGGGCATGCCAACTCTGCGTGTGCTGCGAACGATCTGGCTGCTCGCCGCGGCGCTCTGCCTCGGCCTGCTCGCCCCCCTGCTGACCGCGCCGGCCGCCCAGGCCGCGCCGGTCTCCATCCTGAACGGCACCCAGTTCACCGACCCCAACGGCGACCCCGTGCACGCCCACGGGGGCGGCGTGCTCAGGGTGGGTCAGTACTACTACTGGGTCGGCGAGAACCGGCAGACGGAAAGCAACGCCTTCCGCTACGTCTCCGCCTACCGCTCGACTGACCTGCGGAACTGGGAGTTCCGCAACCACGTCCTGACCCAGAGCACCCACCCCGAGCTCCAGTCGGCCAACATCGAGCGGCCCAAGGTCGTCTACAACCGGGCCACCGGGCAGTTCGTGATGTGGATGCACAAGGAGAACGCCCAGGACTACAGCGAGGCCAGGGCCGCCGTCGCCGTGTCCGACACGGTGGACGGCGACTACACCTGGCGGGGCAGCTTCCGCCCGCTCGGCCACATGTCCCGCGACATCACCGCCTTCGTGGACGACGACGGCACCGGCTACATGGTCTCCGCGGCGCGGGAGAACTACGACCTCCACATCTACCGGCTGACCCCCGACTACACGGCCGTCGAGAGCCTGGTCGCCAACCCCTGGCCGGGCGGCCACCGGGAGGCCCCCGCGCTCTTCAAGCGCGACGGCGTCTACTTCATGCTCACCTCGGGCGCCACCGGCTGGTCGCCCAACCAGCAGCAGTACGCCACCTCCATCAGCCTGGCCAGCGGCTGGAGTGCGATGCGGAACGTCGGCGACGCCACCGCCTTCGGCTCCCAGACCGCCTATGTCCTCCAGATCCAGGGCACCGCCGGCACCTCGTACCTCTACCTCGGCGACCGCTGGGGCAACTCCTTCGGCGGCCGGGTCAACGACTCGCGGTACGTTTGGCTGCCGCTCACCTTCCCCGACAGCCGCTCGCTCAGCATGGGTTGGGCGCCTGAGCTGACCATCGACACGGCCGCGGGCACCGTGCGCGGCATCGGCGGCCCCTACCAGACGCTGACCGCCAGACACTCGGGCAAGTGCCTCGACATCCCGAGCCAGTCGCATGCCATCGGCCAGCAGTTGGCCCAGTACACCTGCAACGGCGGCGGCAACCAGCGGTTCTGGCCGCGCGACGCGGGCGGCGGCTACGTCCAGCTGGTGACCAGGCACAGTTCGCTGTGCCTGGCTGCCTCCGGCGGCTCGACGGCCGCCGGCGCCGCGGTGGTGCAGACCGCGTGCGGCGGCGGCCAGGAGCAGCAGTGGCGGATCACGGACACCGGCGACGGCCACGTCAGGATCGCGGCCAGGCACAGCGGCCTGTGCCTGGACGTCTCCGACGAGTCCACCGCGGACAGCGCCCGGCTGATCCAGTACGCGTGTTCGGCGACCGCCACCCACCAGCAGTTCCGCCGGACCACGGTCTAGGAGCCGGCGCGGCGGCGGTCGCGCCGGGTCAGCGTCGGCGGACGGTGAGGACGAAGAGTCCGGCCACCACCAGGCCGATGCCGGCCCAGGCCGCCGCGCCGAGCCGCTCGCCGACCACGGCGACCCCGAGCACCGCGGCCACCACCGGCTCGAAGAGCGAGAGGGTGGTCGCGGTGCTCGCCGACACCCGGGCCAGGCCCGCGCCGAACAGCACGTACGCCAGGCACATCGGTATCAGGGCCAGGTACGCGATCACGGCCACGCCGCGCGCCGAGCCGGCCAACTGGCCGCCGGTGACGGCGAACACCGGGAGGAGCACCAGGGTGGCGAGGCCGAAGAGCGCGCCCATCGCGCCGCGCGACGGGTGTCCCTGCCCGATGATCCGCGCCGCGCAGTAGGTGTAGGCGGCGTAGCCGACGCCCGCCAACAGCCCGAGCGCCACGCCCGCCTGCACCCGGTCGTCGCCCGCGGTGTCGGCGGCGCCGTCCCCGGTGAACACCAGGGCCGCGCAGCCGACGGCCGCCGCGGTGGTGGCTGCCAGCCAGCGCCGGGTCAACCGGACGCCGTCCAGCAGCCGTTCGAGCAGCGCCGCGAACATCGGAGCGCTGCCGACGCTCACGACCGTGCCGACCGCGACGCCGGTCCAGGCCATCGAGGTGTAGAAGCTGAGCGGGTAGGCCACCACGCCCAGTGCGCCGAACAGCACGTAGGGCAACACCGCGCGCCCGCCGCGCAGCACGGTGAGCGTGCGGCGGGCCGCGATCGCGACGGTCAGCAGGCCGCCGAACCCCATGGTGGCGGCGCCCACGGCCAGCGGCGAGGCGCCGGCGGGCGCGAGGTTGGCGACCGTGCCGGTGGTGCCCCACAGGGCGCTGGCGCCGAGGACCAGCGCCGGCCCGGCATGGGTGCGACGCCCGGCGGCGGGCCTGCCGACGTCGACGGGGGAGACGTGGGTGGGGGAGGGGTGGGAAGAGGAAGTGCTCATGGTCAGACGCGTCCAACTCCATTGAGGTCCGTCGAGGGAGAGTCGAGGGAGATCAGCGGAGGGCGCGCCGAGACGCCCGGCCGGCCACGGTCTCGGGCCGACTGGAATCACACGTTGCCGCGCGCCCTCAGTGGGCGGCCGGCGGCGGGGTGACGCGGTGCCAGTAGTCGGATCGCATGACCAGAGCATAGCCGCCGTGGGCCGTCGCGTGACCAGGGGACGGCGTCCGCGGCCGGAGGCTAGCCGATCCCGGACCAGTCACGGATCAGCGCCGCCAGCTCGGCCGGGCGCTCCTCGTGGAGGTAGTGGCCCAGGCCCTCCCACAACACCACGCGAGAGCGGGCGTCCCGCAGTGTGGCGCGCTCCCAGGCGGCCGCCGCGGCGGAGTTGTGGACGGCGAGCACGGGACAGCGCCGGCGGCGCAGGTATGCCTCGGACGCCGGGCGCAGCCCGAAGGCGTCGGGCGTCAGGTACATCGCCTCCCGGTAGCGGAACAGCACCTCGGGGTCCATGGCGGCCATCAGCCGCTCGTGCCGCTCCCGCAGCCCCGGCGGGCCGTCCCCGGTGAAGGCGCCGCGCACGAAGCCCACCGCCCAGGCCGTCCCCGCGCGGCGGAGCGCCGCCTGCTCGGCCGGCAGCCGCCCGGCCTCGGCCGCGTCCCCGCCATAGGCGGCGGCGACGGACACCACCGACCGCACCAGACCGGGGTGCTCGACGGCCAGCGCGGTGACCACCTGACCGCCCAACGAATGGCCCACCGCTACCACGGGGCCGACGCCGGACGCCCGCAGCCAGGCGGCCAGATCCGCCGCCGCGGCGCGGGGCGAGCAGCGGTCGAGCCGGGCCGGCGAGCGGCCGTGACCCGGCAGGTCGGGCACCAGCACCCGATGGCGCGGGGCGAGCGACGGCAGCAGCGGCGTCCAGTCCTCGCCGTCCGCGCCCCAGCCGTGCACCAGCAGCAGCGGCGGCCCGTGCCCCGTGGGCGGGGGCCCGGTGTCCACCGCGTGCGGCCGGAACGCGCCCTCTGACTCGGAGACGGGCGGCATGGCGGCTCCCCTCGACTACGTGGAAAACGTTTGCTGTTCGCGCCGGCAGCCTACCCGGTTGGGGAAGCTCAGCCGCGTGCTCCGGCGGCGGGGGTGAGCGCGCCCTCCAGCGCGAAGGTCGCGGCGCCCAGGCTCACCGGGTTGGCGGTGATCGGGCTCAGCAGGATCTCGACGGCCGCCGAGGGGCGGGGCAGCGCGTGGACGGCGACGGCCGGGCGCACCTCGTCGAGCAGCCGCCGGCCGAGCCGGCGGGCGACCCAGCCGGTCAGGATGACCACCTCGGGGTCAAGCAGGTTCACCAGGTCCCCGATGGCGGCGCCCAGGCAGTGGGCGGTGCGCCGCAGAGCCGCCTCGGCGGTCGGGTCGCCGCTGTCGAGGGCACCGGCGAGCGCGTCGACGGCGGCCGTCTGGTCGCCGCCGCCGAGCAGCGCGCCGCGCGGATCCAACTCGGCGACGGTGCGCATGATGCCGGGGGCGCCGACATAGGTCTCGACGCAGCCGCGCCGGCCGCAGTGGCAGGGCCGACCGTCGAGCACCAGCGTGGTGTGCCCCCACTCGCCGGCGCTGTTGGAGGCGCCGCGGTGCACACCGCCGCCGAGCGCCAGGCCGGCGCCCACACCGGTGCCGAGATTGACCACCACGGCGTCGTCCCGGCCGCGGGCCGCGCCGAACCACAGCTCGGCGACCATGCAGGCCCGCATCGGGTTGTCCAGGTAGAGCGGGTAGGGAACGTGCTCGGCGAGCAGGGCGAGCAGCGGTACCTCGTGCCAGTCCCAGTTGGCCGCGAAGACCGAGACCCCGCCCTCCCGGTCCACCATCCCCGGCATGCTGATCCCGGCGCCGAGCACCCGCCGCCCGGCGGCCGCCCGCTCCATGGCGGCGCGCATGACGCCCGCGATGCGGCGCACCGCGCGGTCGGGGGCACCGTCCTCGGGGGTCAACTCCTCGTGGGCGCGGCCCAGCACGCGCAGCGCCAGGTCCACGACCTCCACGTGCACATAGGTCTCGGCGACGTCGACGCCGACGAGCGCGCCGCCCGCCGCGTCGACCGCGAGCAGCCCGCGCGGTCGGCCGCCGGACCCCTCGAAGCCGGCCTCGACCAGCAGGCCGAGTTCGAGCAACTCGCCGACCAGCGTGGCCACCGTGGCCGGGCTCAGGCCGGTGGCCCTGGCCAGCGCGGGCCGTGAGACCGGTGACGCGGCGATGACGTGCCGCAGCAGGAGATAACGGTTGGCCGTGCGGATGTCGCGTGAGGTCCGCTTCACCTCACTCTCCGCCGTCGTCCTTGCCCTTCCTGCGGAACCAGCGCCGTTTCCACGAACGCCCCGGGCGCTGCCGCCGCCGGCCCGAGCCGAATATCCAGCCGGCCGGTGGCTCGTCCGAGCGCCAGGGCTGCGGCGCGGGTGCCTCCCGCTTCCACCGCTCGTTGAGCATCCGGGTGCGCGCCGAGGGCTCCTTGACCTCGGCGCCGCGCACGAAGCTCTCGTCGAGGACGAGGTCGTCCCACTCGTCGCGCTCCGGGTCGCCGTCGCGCGGCTCGCCCTGGCCGCCGGGCTCCCTGCTCATGGGCTTCCTCCCGTCCACACCGTCGGTGCGGCGCATGACAACACATACAACGCTCCCCGGGGCCCCGGTGTTCCGGGGCCCCGGGGGAGCACGGTCCGCCACGGTACCGAAGTCCGGGCGGTGGGGGAGGGCTAGGCCCCCGGCGTCTTCACCGGCTCGTCGCTCTCGTCGTTCTGGTTGCGCGAAGCGTAGAGGCTGGTGGCGGTGGTCACGGCCAGGACGCCGACGATGACGCCGAGCGAGACCGGGGTGCTGATCTCGGGCACGTGGACGCCGGACTCGTGCAGGGCGTGCAGCACCAGCTTGACGCCGATGAAGCCCAGGATGACCGAGAGGCCATAGGAGAGGTGGACCAGCTTCTTCAGCAGGCCGCCGATGAGGAAGTACAGCTGACGCAGGCCCATCAGCGCGAAGGCGTTGGCCGTGAAGACGATGTACGGGTCGTCGGTGAGGCCGAAGATGGCGGGGATGGAGTCGAGCGCGAACAGGATGTCCGTGCTGCCGATCGCCAGCATCACGATCAGCATCGGGGTGATCAGCCGGCGGCCGTTCTCCCGGATGAACATCTTGGTGCCGTGGTACTGGTCGGTGGCCGGGAACCGGCGCTCGACCATCTTGAGGAAGCGGTTCTCCTCGTACTCCTCTTCCTCCTCGTCGCTGCGGGCTTCCTTAATCAGCTTCCAGGCGGTCCAGATGAGGAAGGCGCCGAAGATGTAGAACACCCAGGAGAAGGTCGAGATCATCGCCGCGCCCGCCGCGATGAAGGCGGCCCGCAGGACCAGGGCGATGAGCACGCCGATCAGCAGCACCCGGGCCTGGTACTGGGTGGGCACCGCGAACTTCGTCATGATCAGCACGAAGACGAAGAGGTTGTCCACGCTCAACGACTTCTCGGTGATGTAGCCGGCGAAGAACTCGCTGCCCGCGTCACCGCCACCGAAGACGATCAGTCCGACGCCGAACAGCACCGCGAGGACCACCCAGACGATGGTCCAGGTGCCTGCCTCCCGGAGGGACACCTCATGGGGCTTGCGCCCGAAGAAGAAGTCCACCGCGATGAGTGCGCAGAGCACCACCACGGTGAGCACCCACATGGTCAACGAGACGTCCACTGACTGATCCTCCGGTTCGGGTCGGCTTCCGCCGCTTGCGTTGGTAAAGGGAACCAAAGCGAGCTTAAAGGAAGGGTAAAGCAGCCTCGCGAGTGGCCGACGTCACTGTTCGCCGGCACCGCCTCGCGCGAGGGAAAACCCCATGTCCCCCGCTCGATCCGGCGGGCATGATCACTCAATATGGAGTCATCTTCCGCGGGACTGCGGATATATCGGGACATTTTCCGCGTACCTGGGGTCGGAGGGTTCGTCACGGCGAGCCTGATCGGTCGGATGCCGATGTCCATGCTGTCGCTGGCCACTGTGTTCCTTGTCACGGAGGTCACCGGCAGCTACGCCACGGCGGGTGCGGTCTCCGCGGCCGGCGCGCTGTGTTTCGCCCTCCTCGTTCCCCAACTCGGCTACGCCATCGACCGTCTCGGGCAGCGGCGGGTGCTGCGCCCGCTCGCGCTGGTCTTCGGAGCCGCCGGGCTGCTGTTCGTGCTCGCGGCCCAGGCAGACGCGCCGGTCTGGCTGCTGTTCGTCACCGGAGCGCTCTTCGGCGCCTCGATGCCGCCGCTCGGTGCCATGGTGCGGGCCCGCTGGAGCCATCTGGCCGGCGCCGACCCGAGCGGCACGCTGCTGAGGTCCTCCTACTCCTTCGAGTCGGTGCTCGACGAGATGATCTTCGTCGTCGGGCCGCTGCTGGTCTCGGCCGTGGTGCTGCTGCACCCCTCGGCCGGGGTGGTCGCCGTCTCCGTCTTCGGCCTCGTCGGCGGCCTGTTGCTGGCCGCCCAGCGGCGCACCGAGCCGCCGGTGCTGCCGCCGCGCGCCACCACGACCCGAGCGCTCGCCGTGCCCGGGCTGCGGCTGATGTGCGCGGCCTACCTCTGCGTCGCCGGCATGTTCGCCGGCTGGGAGCTGAGCACCATCGCCTTCGTGGACGAGCACGGCAGCGCCTGGATGGTCGGCGCCGTCATGGCCACCTACGCGCTCGGCAGCGCCGTCGGCGGCCTCTGGTACGGGGCGCGGAACTGGCGCTTGCCGCTCGACCGCCGCTTCCTGCTGGCGCTGGCCGCCGTGGTGGCCGGCATCGGCCCGCTCTGGGCCATGCCAGGCGTGGCCGCACTGTGGGCGTTCTCCGTGTTCTCCGGCTTCCTGATCGCGCCCACCGTGATCGCCGCGTACAGCCTGGTGCGCGAGGGCGTGCCGCCCGAGACACTGACCGAGGGCATGACGTGGATGTCCACCGCCGTAGGGCTCGGCAAGGCGCTCGGCGTGTTGGTCGCCGGCCTGGTGATCGAGTCGCACGGCGCGCGTTGGGGCTACGCGTTCACCGTGGGCTGCGGCCTGCTGGCGCTGGCCATCGCGGCGAGCGGCTTCCGCCAGCTGCGCGCGATGGCCGTCGCCAACCTCACCCGAGCGGCCTGAGCAGGTACTCTCCGCCGGCCTCCGCGGTGAACTCCACGACGCCGGGGACCGGCCTGGTCAGCGCCGGTGGGCCACTGTCGGCCCCCACCACCGCCAGGTCGTGGGCGGCGGCCACCCTGACCGGGCCGTCAAAGCCGGCGAGGAGGCGCGCCTCGGTCAGGCGCCCGGCGGCCCAGGCCAGGTCGACCTCGAAACCGCCCCTGGCCCGCAGCCCGCGCACCCGCCCCTCGGGGACGGCGCCGGGCAGCGCGGGCAGCAGCCGCAGCTCGCCCGTGTGGCTCTGCAACAGCCACTCCCCGATCCCCGCGGTGGCGCCGAAGTTGCCGTCGATCTGGAAGGGCGGGTGCAGGTCGAGCAGGTTGGGCGCGGTCCGCTCCGGCGTCAGCTGGTCGGTCAGCAGCTTGAAGGAGCGGTCGCCCTCGGCCAGCCGGGCCCAGAAGTTGATCTTCCAGCCGAGTGACCAGCCGGTGCTGGCGTCGCCGCGCTGCTCAAGCGTGGTGCGGGCGGCCCGGAACAGCTCCGGGGTGTCCCGGGTGATCTGCGCGCCCGGGTGAGGCCGTACAGGTGCGACACGTGCCGGTGGTGCCGCTCGGGGGGCGATCGCGTCCCAGTCGTGCTGCCACTCCTGCAACTGCCCCTGGGTGTCGATCCGCATGGGCGGCAGCCGGTCCGCGGCCGCCGCCTCGGCGCGCAACCCCCGCTCACCATCCAGGAGTTCACCGGCGACGACCGCGGAGAACAGGTCGCGGAGGATCTGCGCGTCCATCGTCGGGCCGGCGCACAGCGTGCCGCCCTCGCCCGGGTGGTGCTCGTTCTCCGGGGAGACGGAGGGACAGGTGACCAGGGCGCCGGTGGTGGGGTCCTCGACCAGCGTGTCGAGGAAGAATCGGGCGGCCTCGGCCAGCACCGGGTAGCGCCGGCGCAGCGCCGCCGTGTCGCCCGTGAACCTGTGGTGCTCCCAGACGGCGAGGGCGAGCAGGCGCCACCGGTCGGCCACCTGCCCCAGGGCGCGCCGTCCACCGGGGCGGTGCCACGCCAGCCGTCGGTGTTGTGGTGGGCCACCCAGCCGCGGGCGCCGTACGCGTTCCGCGCCGTGCGCGCGCCGGCCACCCGCAGCTCGTCGAGGAGCGTGAACAGCGGCTCCCAGCAGTCGAGCAGGTTGGCGGGCGCCGCCGGCCAGTAGTTCATCTCGGTGTTGATGTTGATGGCGTACTTGGAGCCCCACAGCGGGTCCGTGAGGTCGTTCCACAGCCCCTGGAGATTGGCCGGCTGGGTGCCCGCGCGTGAGCTGGCGATCAGCAGGTAGCGGCCGTACTGGAAGTAGAGCGCCGCCAGTTGGGGATCGTCGCCGCCGGCGAAGCCGGCCACCCGCTCGTCGGTCGGCAGGGCGGCCGCCGGGGTGGCCGGTATCCGGAGGTCGGCGCGGTCGAACAGCGCGGCGTGGTCCGCCACATGGCGCGACCTGAGCCGCTCGTGGCCGAGCCGACCGGCCGCCGCGAGGTCGCGGCCCGCCCGTTCGTCCGGATCCCCGCTCACATCAGCGCCAGCCCACATAGCTGGTGCCGGCGGCGATCAGCAGGGTCGCCGCGTCCGCGCCGGTCACCCGCAGCACGCCGTCCTCGGACGTCACCTCGCCGCCCCGGCAGCGCACCCCGGCCAGCGCGGTGAACGGCACCGCGCCCGGCTCGCCGCCACCCGCCCCGCCCCGCCCCGCCCGGCGAGCTGGATCGTCGTGGCGTCGGCGAGGAGACGCCGGTGATCAGCGGCCCGCCGAAGGTCGCGGTGAAGGAGACGGAGCCCGGCGGTCGGCGGTCAGGCGCACCACGATCACCTGGTCGGGGGGCGCTGGCGAAAGCCTCCCGCCGGTGCCGGACGCCGCCGCTCGTGAACTCCACGGTGTGCAGCGCCTCGGCCAGGTTGAGCCGGCGCCGGTAGTCGGAGACCGCGTCGAGGCCGGGGAACTCCAGGCGGATCCCGCCCATGGTCTGGAACTGGGCCTGGCTGGCCGGCACGCCGAGGAAGTCGGCGTCCACGAGCCGCCGGGCCGCGCCCCAGTAGCCGGCGAACACCAGCCGACGGATCTCCGGCAGGGCCTGCCGGGCGCGGGGGTTGTCGTAGTCGTGCGGGGCGCCGGCCCAGAGCGTGTCCTCGTTGAGTCTGAGCTCCTCCACGGCGGTTCCGCCGTACACCATCGCGCCGAGCCGGCCGTTGCCGATGGGCAGTGCCTCGAGCCACTCGCGCGCGGGCCGCGGGTACCACCGGTGGTGCGGGGTCGAACTCATGGTGTGCGGGCCCCTCTCGACGGACGGCGCGGGGCGTGGCCCCAACTCTGCCGTCCTCAGGCGGCCGGCACCAGCGGCAGGTCGGCCCACACCACGTGGCCACGGCCGTCGTCCCGAGGTCGCACTCCCCAGACGCTCGCCAGCGCGCACACGAGAAGTAGCCCCCGTCCGCCTTCCTCCTGTGGTCCCGCGAGGGTTGGCGCGTTCCGCGGGCCGATGCCGTCGCTTGCCACCGCCACCCGCAACAGGCCGCCGAGGAGCTCGAGTTCGCAGCCCACCGACTCGCTCTCGGTGTGCCGCAGCGCGTTGGTCACGAGCTCAGAGATCACCAGCTGGGCGTTGTCGCAGGTGTCCAGGGACGTCCGCCACTCGATGAGCTGGTGTCGGGTGCGTCTTCGCGCCTCGGCGGGCGAGGTCTCGGTCGCCGGCAGGCGGAACCGGACGCGGCCGCGCGGCGGTGCGACGTCGTCGTGACGCTCCACGGACTGGGCGCGCGAGTAGGGAGGCACCGTACTACTGTGCGGCTGTGCCTCTCATCCGGCAAGAGGCATCCTGCAAATTACAGAACAGTTGGTATCAGTCTGTTGCATCCGCTGCACGCATGGCAGACTTCTTTGGCGTCGGCGGTGGTTGGAGGGGTGGGCCCAGGTGTTGGGTGGACAGGCGAGCGGGGCGGCGACCGCTCTCCGGCTCGTGCTCGGCAGGCGTCTCCAGGACCTGCGGGAGGCGGCCGGCCTCTCGTTCGAGGAGGCCGCCAGAGCCCTGGACGTCACCCACGCCACCATCCGCCGGATGGAGAAGGCCCAGGTGGGCCTGAAGGTGCCGTACGTCGAGAAGCTGCTGCGGATCTACGGCCTGACCGAGCAGGACGAGATCGAGCATTTCCTCGCCCTCGTCAGGGAGGCCAACCAGCCCGGCTGGTGGCACCGTTACCGCGACGTCCTGCCCGACTGGTTCAGCGCCTTCGTGAGCCTGGAGTCCGAGGCCGACCAGATCCGCGCCTACGAACCGCACTACGTTCCCGGCCTGTTGCAGACGGAGGCATACGCCACCGCCGTGCTGCGCGCCGGCATGCCGCACGCGCCGGACCCGGAGATCGAGCGACTGGTCGCGTTGCGCCTGACCCGGCAGGAGCTGCTCACCCGCGACCGGCCGCCGCTGCTGTGGATCGTGGTCGACGAGACGGTGCTGCGGCGCCCCATCGGTCCGCCCACCGTGCTGCGCGGCCAGATCGACCGGCTGATCGAGGCGACCGGGCTACCGCGGGTGCGGCTCCAGGTCATGCCGTTCTCCGCCGGGCTGCACCCCGCGATGTACGGGCCCTTCCACCTCTTCCGGTTCCCGCTGCCCGAGCTGCCCGACGTCGCGTGCGCGGAGAGCCTGGTCGGGGCCCACTACTTCGACCAGCGCGACGACGTCTCGGCCTTCCGGGAGGCGCTGGACCGGATGTGCGCGCAGGCCGCGCCGGTGCACCGCACTGAGGCCATCCTCAGTGAGATTCGCAAGGAGATCTGAACCATGGATCGCATTTACAACGGCATGCCCGCCGCCCAACTCGGGGCGGACGGTTGGCGGAAGCCATGGAGTGGGGGGAACGGTGGCAGCTGTGTGGAGGCGATGGTGCTCGGAGACGGACGGGTCGCGCTGCGGCAGTCCACCGACCCCGAGGGGCCCGCGTTGATCTGCTCGCGGCACGAGATCGAGCGGTTCATCGAGGGCGTGAAGTCCGGGGAGGCCGACTTCCTGCTGGTGTGATCACCGGTGGGAGATGAAGCCGCGGTGTCCGCGCACGGGGGGCACGGGCACCGCGGCTGGGGGGACGAGACACAGGGACGAGGACACGGAGCACGGTGTGGACCAAGACGGATTTTCCGCCGAGCAGATAGACACCAGCCGGCCGCACCCGGCCCGGATGTACGACTACTACCTGGGGGGTCAGGACAACTACGAGGTCGACCGCACCGCCGCCGAGCGGGTCATCAAGCTGCTGCCCGACATCAGGCTGGCGGCCAGGGAGAACCGCAGCTTCATGCACCGGGCCACCCGGGCCGTGGTGAGCCGCGGCGTCCGGCAGATCATCGACATCGGCACCGGGATCCCCACCTCGCCCAACACCCACGAGGTGGCCAGGGACGTGGCGCCCGACGTCCGGATCGCCTATGTCGACAACGACCCGATCGTCTCCACCTACGCCGGGGCCAAGCTCACCAACGAGGGCAACGCGGGCTTCGTCCTCGCCGACCTGCGCGACCCCGAGGCGCTGCTGCGCCACCCGGCGGTCGCCGACCTCATCGACTTCGACCAGCCGGTGGCGCTGCTGCTGGTCGCGATCCTGCACTTCGTCGAGGACGGCGAGGACCCGGCCGGCATCGTGAAGACGCTGACCGAGGCCCTGCCCAGCGGCAGCTACCTGGTGCTGAGCCACGCCACCCACGACTTCCACGACGCCCGGCAGCTGGCGGCCGTCCGGGACATCTACAAGAACGCCACCGCCACCCTGACGCTGCGCCCGCGCGAGCGGGTGGCCGCCTACTTCGACGGGTTCGAACTGCTCGCACCCGGCCTGGTGCAGCCGCCGTTCTGGGCCCCCGAGGCTCCGGTGCCCAACGACCCGGTGCTCCGCGGGCTCGGCTTCTACTGCGGCGTGGGCGTCAAG
>NZ_SMKC01000108.1 GCF_004348315.1 Streptomyces sp. 8K308
GGGCACGGCGGCGAGCGCGATCGGCGCGCGGGTCTCCTCGTGCGCGAGCCAGGCCAGCCAGTCCTGCAGCTCGGCGGGGAGCTCGACCAGGAGGACCTCGGGCGCGGCGGCGTCGAGCAGCCGGGGCAGGACGGCGGCGAGCGAGGGCGCGTGGTGCCGCACGCCGATGAGGTGGGGCCCCGCCGGGTCGGTCAACTCCCGGAGGGCGGCCGTCACGGAGTCGGCTTCGCCGGCCGGGCCCGGCACGCCGGTCGGCCGGCTCACGGCCCTGACGGGAGAAAGCGCGTCAGGTGGGAGCCCTCGCACAGAACGGGTGCGCATCGTCGTCAGTCCTCCAGCGCCGAGCGGAGGTCCCACAGGGTGCGCCAGGTGTGGGAGCCGTGTTCGGCGCGGCGGCGGACGGCCGAGTCCCAGTAGCCACGCAGGCAGGCGGCGTCGGCGGGCTCGTCCTTGCGGATCACGCCGAGCAGGTGTCCCGGCAGCAGGCCGAGCACGTCCCGCTCGGAGGGGAAGTAGGCGGCGGCCAGGGCGATCGAGCCGGCCACCGAGACGGCCTCGGCGGTGCTCATCACGCTGGTGGGGCGCTCCACTTCCCAGCCCTCGGCCGAGCGGCCCTCGCGCAGGTCGCGGAAGGCGGTGACGAGGGCTTCGAGAACGGCGTCGTCCACCTGGTAGGGGGCGCCGGCCCGCTCGACCGCGGCCCGGGACTGGCGGCGCACCAGGGTGGTCTCCTCCTCCAGGTCGGGGATGGGACCGATGGTCTCGAAGTTGAAGCGGCGCTTGAGCGCGGCGGACATCTCGGAGACGCCCCTGTCGCGGAGGTTGGCGGTGGCGATGAGGGCGAAGCCAGGAGCGGCGTGCAGCTGGGCGTCCGGCGTGCCGGCGAGCTCCGGGACGGCGACGCGGCGCTCGGAGAGGAGGGAGACCAGGGCGTCCTGCACCTCGGGCAGGCAACGGGTGATCTCCTCGACCCGGGCGACGGCGCCGGTGGTCATGGCGGTGAGCACCGGGGAGGGCACCAGGGCCGCTCGGCTCGGGCCCTTGGCCAGCAGCAGGGCGTAGTTCCAGCCGTACCTGAGCTGGTCCTCGGTCGTGCCCGCGGTGCCCTGGACGGTGAGGGCACTGGTGCCGCAGACGGCGGCGGCCAGCAGCTCGGAGAGCATGGACTTGGCGGTGCCCGGCTCGCCCACGAGGAGCAGCCCGCGCTCGCCCGCGAGGGTGATGACGCAGCGCTCGACCAGCGCCCGCTCCCCCACGAACTTCCGGGCGACGACCAGGCGGCGCGGCAGCCCGGCGTCGGGCACCGCGTCCTCAGGGAGGGTCAGGGTGCGCCCGCCGCTGCCCGTCACGAAGGTGACGACGGCGCGCGGGGTGAGCCGCCAGCCGGGCGGGCGGGGGCCGGTGTCGTGCGCGGCGAGGAAGGCCAGCTCGGTCGCGAACTCGTCCTCCGGCGGCGTGATCTGTCGGGGCGCGGCGTGGGTGGTCGCGGGGGCGGTCATCGGCGGCCCTTCCTGGTGGCGCGGGTGATCAGCTGTTCGTAGGCGGGCGCGTCGCCGTCGCG
This sequence comes from Streptomyces sp. 8K308, assembly GCF_004348315.1. Lineage (GTDB taxonomy): Bacteria > Actinomycetota > Actinomycetes > Streptomycetales > Streptomycetaceae > Streptomyces. Next base: position 1,562 of record NZ_SMKC01000108.1, read on the forward strand.
GACGCGTGCCCAGGCCCGCTCGAACAGCTCGGGTACGGGCAGGTGGGGAACGCCGTGGGCGACGGGGCGCGGGCGGTAGAGCGGCTCCTTCCACGTCTCCACCGGAAGCAGCGGGGCCTTGTGGTCGGTCCAGCCGCCGGGCAGGAACAGCCGGCGGCCGGCGCGGGAGCGCTGCGCGCTGACCACCAGGTCGGTGGCGGCCAGCTCGGCGTTGGCCCGCCTGATCCTGGCGGGCTGCCAGCCGGTCCACCGGGCCCGGTTGCGGTCCGTGGGGTCGGGGAGGGCGAGCAGCTGCAGATAGCCGGCGGCCGCGTCCTCGCTCAGGCCGAGCCGGGCGGCGGCCTCGGCCACGAGCTCCGGGACGCTACGCAGCGGGTCCTGCGCGTATCCCTCGGCCCCGGGCGCGCCGGCCCGCACCGCGCGGTCCAGGTCGCCGCCGAGGACGGCGCGCAGCGCGTCGAGTGGGCGCCGGGCCCGGGCGGCGACGATGCCCTCGACGAGCCCGAGGGTCGGGTCGTCGGGGCCGGTGAGGCCGGCCGGGCGGAGCCAGGTGGCCTCGGTGGAGCCGTACCAGGGGAAGACGACGAGCGCTTCGCCGATCCTGACCAGGCCGTCCGCGCCTGCGCCGCCGGCCTCGGGCAGGCCGTGCGCCTGCCGGAGCCGCCGGGCCGTCGAGCCGCCGGCCTCGGCCCACTCGATGCCGAGGTCGAGGACGAGTCCCGGGTCGGCGAGCCGGCGCCGCAGGCCGTCGAGCGCGCCAGGCAGGGCCGCGCGCAGCGGGTGGCCGAGCGGCAGGCCGTAGGCCAGGGTGGCGAGCGCGGTCACGGCAGAGGCGAGCTCGCGCTCGTCGGGCACCGCCTCCGGGTCGGCGGCACGCAGCCGGTGGTCCTGAAGCCGCTGGCTGGTGGTGGCGCGAAGCCACGGGGTGTGCTCGGGGTTGAGCACGGCCATGGCGGCGCGCGGGTCAAGGCCGAGCTCGGCGATCGTGTCCTCGGGCACCAGGTGGTGGCCGCTGAAGCGGCTCCGCCAGGCGCCGGCCGCGGCGGCGGTGTCCGGGCCCTCGGACCAGGCGCCGGCCGGGTCCTTCGGCGGCAGGGCGCCGATCACGGTGGTCGTGCCCTGGGTGCCGAGGGCGGCGAGCAGCTCGGCCGCGTGCTCGGCCTGCCGGGCCCTGAGGCCGAGCAGCGCCAGCGTCTCGGCGGTCGGCTGGGTGGGCAGGCCGGCCAGCAGCAGGGTGGCCTGGGCGTGGCCGAGCCCGGTGGCGGCGGCCAGGGCGGCGGCGGGCTCGGGCCGCCAGGGCGCCGGGCCGCGCTCCCTGACCAGCCGGACGACGTCGGTGAGTATCGGGGCCGCCGGCCGGCCGGCGAAGACGCGCTCCTCGAGGAAGGTGAGGGGCGGCACGGGCCCGAAGGCGCCGGCCGGATCGTGGTCCAGGGCGAGCCAGTGGGTGCGGTCGGCCTCCCGGTCCTCGCACAGGGTGCCCAGGATGACCACGACCCGGTCGCCGTGCCGCAGCACCTGGCCGCCGCGCCGCGCGGTGACGCCCCGCTCGGCGAGCACCAGGCGACGCAGGGCGCCCTGGCCGGCGAGCGGCCCTTCGGCGAGAGCTTCGAGGAGCAGCAGCAAGGCCTCGCGCTCGGCCTCGCCCAGGACCTGTCCCGTGGCCCGGTGGGCGACGGCGCGCTGGGCGGCGAGCAGCGGCGTCCAGTCGAGGGCGTGGGCTGGCGCGGTGCGCTCGTCAGTCGACCAGCCGTGGGGCAGTGGCTCGGCGCGGTATCTGGCGGGCAACGGCCGGCCGGTGGCGGGCCGGCCGGCGAGCACCTGGCCGACGGCGCGTACCTGCTGGAGGACCGCCCAGGAGGTCGACCCGCCGTAGGGCATCCGGATCCCGGGGGTCGTCAGGCCCTCCACGGCCCGCAGCAGGGTGGCGTCGTCGCCGTGGCGCGGCCGGTGGCCCTCGAACATGGCCGTGTCCGCCGGCCGGGCGTTCGCCTCGCTCTGGTCGGCGAGCCGGGAGGCGGCGGCGATCCTGGCCGCCACGCGGGCGATGCCGGCCACGCCGCGCCGCAGCGCGTGATCGGTGATCTCCGGCAGTTCCCTGGCCACGGCGGCGGTGAGCGCACGCTCCTCGGCGCGGCGCCGCTCGGCCTCGGGGATCTCGCGGCCCGCTTCGAGGGCGGCGGCCCTGGCCGCGCGCTGCTCGGCCTCGACCTCGGCGACGGCGGCGACCAGCCGCTCGGCCGCCTCGTCGGTCAGGGCGCGCAGGGCGTGGGAGCCCGCCTCGTCACGGGGACGCAGCAGGTGCCAGAACGGCACCGGCGGCATCAGCGGGGTGCCGGCGGCGAACACGCCGCCCGGCTGGCCGACGGTCGCGCTGCCCAGCGCGCCGCGGACCGGGTGGGCGCCGTTCGCGAAGAGGGTGGCTTCGGCGCCGTGGATCGCGAGGACCGGCTCGGCGCCGCCCGGCAGCCGGGGCGCGCCGACCGGTATCCGCCGGGGGCCGCGGCCGGCGAGGGTGAAGGTGCGGCCGTCGGTCGAGCCGGCCCTGAGGACCAGACCGTCCTCCCCCTCGGCTCGGACCCACCAGCCGAGCTGACGGCCGTCGGTACCGAGCGGGGTGTCGGCGAGGGCGGGGGGCAGCGGGAGTAGGGCACAGTGCTCGGGCAGCAGGCGGGCGTCGTCGGAGACGGCGCCGGCCAGGAAGGCGGGCAGTGAGGCCCGGCCCTCGGCGCCGGTGGCCGGGTCGTACTCGTGCCAGGCCCATCGCCCGTCGCGCAGGGTCAGGGACCAGTGGCGTCCTGAGTCGTCGGCGAGGACGGGACGCTCCTCGGGCAGTGCGGTGTCGCCAGCGTGCAGCGGTCGGCCGCCGGTGGCGCGGCCGCCGCCGGGGAGGGCCAGGGAGACGGCGGTGTTGGGGCGGTGCCCTGCCCCGGGTCGGGCACCGCCAAGCACGAAGATCTCGTCGGGGCGGGCTGACCAGTAGGCGCGCTGCTCGCCCCGGTGCCACCAGGTGACCAGCAGCTCGCCGTCGACATAGCGGAACTCGGGCCGCTGCCAGTGCAGTTGGTCGGGGATCCGCAGCTCGTGTTCGAGCAGGACGCCCTCGGAGCCGACGACGACGGCGCGGTGGGCGTCGCCGATGATCAGCGCCGGCCACGCCTGGTGGATGCTGAACTGCCGCTGCTGGCCGGCGGCGCTGGTCTCGCCGAGCAGCCGGACGGCCTCCTCGAGGGCTGGCCAGCCCAGCTCGTCGAAGATGCCGGCGCGCAGCGTGCGGGCGACGACCGGGCCGAGCCGGTGGCCCGCGACGCGCGCCATCGCCTCCGGGCTCACCTCGGCGGCGGTGGTGCCGAAGGGCAGCAGCGCGTCCAGCGCGGTGCGGCCGGCGGGCAGGCCGGGCGCGGCGACGAACTCATCGGTCCTGGCGCCGAGCCAGTCGCGCAGCACCCGGCGCAGCACCGGGTGGGCGACGACGGCGGCGAGCGCCTCGCCGTCGCGCTGCCCGCCGGTCTCGCCGACGACGGTGGACAGGGCGGGGGCGAACCGGGGGTCGCCGGCGACGGCGGCCAGGTCCCGGCGGTCGGCCTCGGGGGCGGCGAGCCAGCTAGTCAGGTCGAACCTGAGGCGCGGTGGCGGGTCGGCCACCGGGATGCCCTCGGCGAGGCAGAGGTCGAGCAGTTCGAGATCGGTGCCGCCGCGCCAGCCCGATGCCTGGGCGATGCGCACCGGCCGGCCGTCGGCGCGCAGCCTGGGCGCCATCCGGTGGGCGAGCGCGTAGCTCGCGGGCGAGTGGCGCGGGCCGCGCCAGCCGCGGGTGAGGTGGGTGGCCCAGCGGGAGAGCCAGTCCGCTGCGTCCACCTCGGGGTCCGGCCCCTGGGCGGTGAGCAGGGCGTCGGCGCCGGTCTCGGCGAGCAGGCGGAGCCAGAGCTCGTCGCCCTCGTCCTCGGCGGCCAGGCTGCTGGGGATGATCTCGATCAGCCGGCGGCGGATCGCCGGCCGCTCGCGGCCGAGGGCGGCCAGCGCCTCGCGGTGTCCGGTCCAGAAGGTGCGGGGCGCGCGGACGATGGCAGGGGAGCCGAGCAGCTCTGCGAGCACCGCGCGCTCCTCGGCCGCCACGTCGAGCCCGGCGGCCCTGATCAGCCGGCGGCTGTCCTGTGGGAAGGACGCATAGGGCGGCAGGCCCGCGGCGCAGCGCTCGACCGTGAGCTGGCGGAACTCGGCCCACGCCGCGGCGGCGGGCAGCCGCCGGGTGAGGTCCCTGACGTGCTCCTTGAGCTCCTTGGCGGTCAGCGCGCCGGCAAAGGCGAACTCCAGGAAGACGGCGCGCTGCCTGGCCTCGTCCACCGGCAGGCCGTGCGCCCGCTCCGCGGTGCGGGCCCGACCGAAGAACGCGGCCGCGTACCGGCTGTTCTCGGCGGCGAGGAAGGCCCGGGCCGCCTGCTCGTAGTAGGTGGGCAGGAAGTGCGGCATGGAGCGGGCCAGGCGCTCGCCGAGCTCCTCGAAGCCGTCCCTGGCGTGGCCGGCGCGCGGCCCGGCGAGCCTGGCCAGGCGCTCGATGTCGCGGACCAGGGCGAGGGCGTGGTGTCCGTTGGCCGGGTCGTTGACCAGGGCCCAGGCGGGGAAGCCGAGGGTCTCGCGGCGGACCTGGCCGACGACGGGGGCCTCGCCCTCGCGGCGCAGGCCGAGGAAGTCCAGGGCCAGGTCCTCGGCCTCGCCCAGGGTCTCCGGGACGAGGCGGACGATCTTCCGATCGTCGAGGACGGGGTGGGCGTAGGTGCGGGCGGTGAGGCCGTCCGCGTCGGCGCCGTCGTGGCTGCCGGGAAGCAGGATCGCGCCCGCCTCGAGCTCGGTGGCCTCGCTCACTTGTCCTTCTCCTTCTCGATCTCGCGGCCTGCGTACAGCGCGGCGGCCATGCGCATCCCCTCGGACCAGGCGACGGGGCCGACGTCGCCGAGCCGCAGGCCGCGCCCCGCCGTGTCGCTCCAGGTGAGTGGGCCGGTCTCGGTCCCCTCGTAGCCGTCGTACTCGCCGAGCCAGACCCGGGCCTCGACCGTGCGGCCCGCCTCGAAGACGGGGCAGACGGCTTGGCCGCCACGCACCCGGTAGCCGAGGGAGGCGGCGCGGCCGGCGAGGAACCGCAGCTGCTTGAACCGGCCGCCGGCGAAGGTGTCGACGCGGTCGGCGGCCGGGTCGACGCCGTCCGGCCGCCACACCTCGCGGTGCAGCTGGCCGATGCCCTGCCGCAGATCGAGCTCGGTGGCGAAGTCGCGCAGCTCGTCGAGGTCGTCGAGGAGCACCGGGTGCGGGATGCGCAGCAGTTCGGGGCGGACGCGCACGGTGTCGCCGTCGAGGTCGACCAGGCCGATGCCGCGCTCGGGGTCGGCGTCCCGCAGGAAGCCGGCGACGGCGCCGCCCTCGTCGGTGACAACCAGGTCCCGCAGGGCGGCCCGCCAGGCGGTGTCGGACCACACCTGGATCAGGGCCGCGGCGGGCACCGGCAGCGACCTGATCATCCAGCGCTCGACGCTGGCCAGGCACTCGCGCTCGTGTCGCGCCAGCCACTCGGTGAGCTGGCGGAGCTGGACGACGGCCGGCTCGTCGGCGATCTTGGCGGGCACCGACTTGAGTTGGCGGCCCGACCTGTTGCGGCAGATCACGCCGCCCGTGTCGTCGAGCGCGACCTCGTAGTCGCCCGCCCCGATCCACCCCATGACCATCTCCCTGTGGTCGTGCTTACGATGATCGCGACTCTAGAAGCAGCCACTGACAGCGCGTCGCCCCGGGAGGGGCGCCGGACGGGAGTGAGATGGGGGACGGCACGGGTACCGGAACACGTCCGGTGCGCTGGGGGATTCTGGCGACGGGCTCGATAGCGGGGAAGTTCGCCGGCGACGTGCTGCCGCTGCCGGACGCGGAGTTGGTGGCGGTGGGTTCGCGGGCGCCGGGCCCGGCCGAGGACTTCGCCCGGCGCTTCGGGATCCCCCGGGCGTACGGCAGTTGGGCGGAGCTGACGGCGGATCCCGAGGTGGAGGCGGTGTACGTGGCGACGCCGCACAGCGCGCATCACGCGGCGGTGCGGCAGTGCCTGGAGGCCGGCCGCGCTGTGCTGTGCGAGAAGCCGTTCACGCTGAACGCGGCGGAGGCCGAGGCGCTGGTGGCGCTGGCCAGGGAGCGTGGCCTGTTCCTGATGGAGGCCATGTGGATGTACTGCAACCCGGCCATCCACCGGATGGCGGGGCTGGTGCGGGACGGCGCGATCGGCGAGGTGCGGTCGGTGCAGGCCGACTTCGGGATCGGCGGCCCGCTCGACCCCGGCCACCGGCTGCTCGACCCGGCGCTCGGCGGCGGGGCGCTGCTCGACCTCGGCGTCTACCCGGTCTCCTTCGCCCACCTGGTGCTCGGCGAGCCGGCCGAGGTGGCGGCCTGGGCCCACCTGAGCGGCGGCGTGGACACCAACACCGGGCTGGTGCTCGGCTACGACTCGGGCGCGGTCGCGACGCTCAGCTGCTCGCTGGTCGCGGACACGCCGCAGGTGGCCTCGGTGACCGGCTCGGCCGGCCGGATCGAGTTCCCGCGCGGCTTCTTCTTCGGCGACCGCTTCGTGCTGCACCGCCCGGGGCGGGATCCCGAGGAGTTCACCGAGCCGGGCCCCGCCGCCTCGTTCGTCCACCAGATCAACGAGGTGACCCGCTGCCTGCGGGCCGGCGAGCTGGAGTCGCCACTGGTGCCGCTCGACGGCAGCCTGGCCGTGATGCGGACCCTGGACGCGGCCCGCGCCCGCATCGGCCTGCGCTACCCGGGCGAGCGGGCCGCCTGACTGGCCGGCCTTCGGCCGCGGCGCCGACTCGCCACCAAGTGGCAGGGTCCCGGCCGCGTGGCCGGGCCAGCGCGGCAGGGCTGCCCGGCCCGGCCACCGTCAGGACGCGGCCGCGCCACGTGGAAGCCGCCTCGGCGGCTCCCACGACCCTGGTCGTGACGCGTGCCCGGCGCCATGACGCCGGGACCGGCCGTCGCTCGCCCCGCCGAGAGCGGCCGGGTGCCGTCGGCCCGGGGCGCGGAGCGGGCACGTGGGCCGTCGCGCGGGGCGCGAGCTACCGGGGGCTCGCTCAGCTCGCCGGGTGCTCGGCGGGCGCGCCGCGGGCCGGCACCCACCGCAGCGCCACCGTGCGCACCGCCCACCGCGCCGTGGTGGGTGCCGGCCCGCGTCGACGAGGGCGCCTGGCGCGCCCGCGGCACCTGCGGGAGGCGACCACGCCGCCCGGACGGCCGCCCGCCGCGCCGGAGGCGCTACGCGCGCGGACCGCCGCCGACCCCGCAGGATGCGGCCTCGCGGACCGCGACCCACTCGCGCTGACGGGCCAGCTCGGCCTTGGCGTCGGCCAGTTGGACGGCGACCGCCGAGGGGGCCGTGCCGCCGCGGGCCGAGCGGGCGGCCAGCGCGCCCGACACGCTGAGGACCGTGCGGACCTCGGGGGTGAGGCGCGAGGAGATCTTGGCGAACTGCTCGTCCGTCAGCTGGTCGAGCTCGATCCCCTCGGCCTCGCAGACCTTGACGCACTCGCCGGCGATCTCGTGCGCGTCCCGGAACGGCACGCCCTGCTTGACCAGCCACTCGGCGATGTCCGTGGCCAGTGAGAAGCCGGCGGGCGCCAGCTCGGCCATCCGCGCCTCGTTGACCGTGAGGGTGGCCAGCATGCCGGTGAACGCCGGCAGCAGCACCTCGAGTTGGTCGCAGGAGTCGAAGACCGGCTCCTTGTCCTCCTGAAGGTCGCGGTTGTAGGCGAGCGGCAGCGCCTTGAGGGTGGCGAGCAGCCCGGTGAGGTTGCCGATGAGCCGCCCCGACTTGCCGCGCGCCAGCTCCGCGATGTCCGGGTTCTTCTTCTGCGGCATGATCGAGCTGCCGGTGGAGAACGCGTCGTGCAGGGTGACGAAGGAGAACTCCTTCGTGTTCCAGACGATGATCTCCTCGGCGATCCGCGACAGGTCCACGCCGATCATGGCGGTGACGAAGGCGAACTCGGCGGCGAAGTCCCTGGAGGCCGTCCCGTCGATGGAGTTGGCCACCGAGCCGCCCTCGAAGCCGAGGTCGGCGGCGACCGCCTCCGGGTCGAGGCCCAGCGAGGAGCCCGCCAGGGCGCCCCCGCCGTACGGCGAGACCGCCGTCCGCGCGTCCCACTGCCGCAGCCGCTCGGCGTCCCTGGCGAGCGCCTGGACGTGCGCCAGCACGTGGTGCGCGAAGAGCACCGGCTGGGCGTGCTGGAAGTGGGTGCGGCCCGGCATGGCCGCGTTCGGGTGGGCGTCGGCGAGGCCGATCAGCGCCTCGCTCAGGTCGGCGACGAGGCCGGCGATGATCCGGGCGTGGTCCCGCAGGCACATCCGGAAGAGCGTGGCCACCTGGTCGTTCCGCGAGCGGCCGGCGCGCAGCTTGCCGCCGAGCTCGGGGCCGAGCCGCTCGAGCAGCCCGCGCTCGAGCGCCGTGTGCACGTCCTCGTCGGCGATGGTGCCGGTGAAGGAGCCGTCGGCGACGTCGGCCGCGAGCTGGTCGAGGCCGGCCAGCATGCGGTCGAGCTCGTCCGCGGTGAGCAGCCCGGCCCGGTGCAGCACCCGGGCGTGGGCGCGGGAGCCGGCGATGTCGTAGGGCGCGAGCCGCCAGTCGAAGTGGACGGAGGCGCTGAGCTTCTCCAGCGCGGCGGCCGGCCCGTCGGCGAACCGGCCGCCCCAGAGCCGGACGTCCTGGTCCTGGGTCTCCTTGCTCACTGGGCCAGGTCCCGCCGGGCCGCGATCTTGCTCGACATGCCGAAGATCTCGATGAAGCCCTTGGAGAGCGACTGGTCGAAGGTGTCGCCGGTGTCGTAGGTGGCGAGGCTGAAGTCGTAGAGCGACTGGGCGGACTTCCGGCCGGTGACGACGGCGCGTCCACCGTGCAGGGTCATCCGGATGTCGCCGCTGACATGCTGGTTGGCCTCGGCGACGAAGCCGTCGAGGGCGCGCTTGAGCGGCGAGAACCACAGGCCGTCGTAGACCAGCTCGGACCAGCGCTGCTCGACCTGCCGCTTGTAGCGGGCCAGCTCACGCTCGACCGTCACGTTCTCCAGCTCCTGGTGGGCGGTGATGAGCGCGATGGCGCCGGGGGCCTCGTAGACCTCGCGGGACTTGATGCCCACCAGCCGGTCCTCGACCATGTCGATCCGACCCACGCCCTGGGCGCCGGCCCGCTCGTTGAGCTCCTGGATGGCCTGCAGGGGGGTGACGGGGCGGCCGTCGACCGCGACCGGCACGCCGTGCTCGAAGGTGATGACGACCTCGTCGGCGCTCCGCGGGGCGGCCGGGTCCTGGGTGTACTCGTAGATGTCCTCGATCGGCGCGTTCCAGATGTCCTCGAGGAAGCCGGTCTCGATGGCGCGGCCGAAGACGTTGGCGTCGATGGAGTACGGGGACTTCTTGGTGGTGGCGATCGGCAGGCCCTTGTCCTCGGCGAAGGCGATGGCCTTGTCGCGGGTCATCGCGTAGTCCCGGACAGGGGCGATGCACTTCAGGTCGGGGGCGAGCGAGGTGATGCCGGCCTCGAACCTGACCTGGTCGTTGCCCTTGCCGGTGCAGCCGTGGGCGACGGTGTCGGCGCCGTGCTTGGCGGCGGCGGCCACGAGGTGCTTGACGATCAGGGGCCGGGAGAGAGCGGAGACCAGCGGGTAGCGGTCCATGTACAGGGCGTTGGACCTGATCGCCGGGAGGCAGTACTCGTTGGCGAACTCGTCCTTTGCGTCCACGACCTCGGCCTCGACCGCGCCGCAGGCCAGCGCGCGCTTGCGGATGACGTCCAGGCTCTCGCCGCCCTGACCGACATCGACGGCGACGGCGATGACCTCCGCACCCGTCGCCTCGGCGATCCAGCCGATGCAGACAGAGGTGTCCAGGCCACCCGAGTAGGCGAGTACGACGCGCTGGGTCACGGGGGTCTCCTTCAGATGCATGCGTGGACAGGAATAAGTATGCAGCCCCTCGCATGGTTCGTCAATGCGAGCGACAAGGCTGGGCAAACCCCCCGGGCGGGTAGGACACACGAGCGAACGTACGACGGCTTCACACGACCCACCGATCAGCACGCGCGTAAAACCATCCCTACACCCATACGAGTGAATTCCCGGCGGGCGAACGCGCTCCGTTGCGCCTTTGGCCTGAGCAGACCCCCTGGTCAGGGCGGTCGAACAGCTCGACAATGGCGCTCGTTGCTTTCCACCGGCGCGCGGCGGATGCACAACGCGCCGTTCCAGCGCGGCGGGGAAAACGGCCAAGCTGACAACATGATCGTTGTCCGCTGCCCCAGCCGCACGGCGAGGCCGCGGCGCGAGCGCGGGACCGTGACCGCGCGGCGGCGCGCCCGCCCCTCGCACCAGTCGTCCGTGCCAGGCCGGCGAACCCGGCACCGAAGCCAGCGGAGGTCCCGACATGACCACACTGCCCGAGACGGCGGACGAGCGGACCGCGGCGCTCGCCGCCCTGCGCCGCACCCGCGCGCTGCTCGATCCCGGCCTGCGCGACTGGGTCGAGCGGCTGCCCGAGCCCGTGGCCCGGGTCGCCTCCTACCACTTCGGCTGGACGGACAGCGCGGGCCGGCCCGGCGCCGCGCCGGCCGGCAAGGCGCTGCGCCCGGCCCTGGTGTTCGGCTGCGCCGAGGCGGTGGGCGCCCCGGCCGCCGAGGCGCTGGCCCCGGCGGTGGCCGTGGAGCTCGTGCACAACTTCTCGCTGCTGCACGACGACATCCTGGACGGCGACACCACCCGCCGGCACCGGGCCACGGCCTGGGCCGTCTTCGGCTCCTCCGCCGCGCTGCTCGCGGGGGACGCGCTGCTCGTCCAGGCCAGCCGGGTGCTCACCGATGACCCGCTCGGCCGGGCGCGCACGGTCACCGGATTACGGTGGCTGGCCGAGGCCACCACGCGGCTGATCGAGGGCGAGCACGCCGACATCGGCTTCCAGGAGCGCCCGCACGTCTCGCTGGCCGAGTGCCTGGCGATGACCGAGCGCAAGACGGCCGCGCTGCTCGCCTGCTCCTGCGCCCTGGGCGCGCTGTGGGGCGGCGGCTCGCCGGAGCGGATCGAGGCCCTGCGGCGGTTCGGCACCCACCTGGGCATGGCCTTCCAGCTGGTCGACGACCTGCTGGGGATCTGGGGCGACCCGAAGGTCACCGGCAAGCCGTCCGGCGCCGACCTGGCAAGCCGTAAGAAGTCCCTGCCGGTGGTCGCCGCGCTCGACTCGGGCACCCCGGCCGGACGCCGCCTCGCCGAGCGCTACGGTGCCTCGCCCGGGCGTGTCACCGAGGCGGTGCCGGACGAGATCGCCACGCTCGCGGAGCTGGTGTCCGAGGCCGGCGGCCGCGCCTGGGCCGAGGAGGCGGCGGAGCGCGAGTTCACGCTGGCCCTGGAGTCCTTGCGAGCGGCCGAGCCCGCCGAGCCGGCCGCCGCCGAGCTCGCCGCGCTGGCCCGCCTCGCCTGCCGCCGCGACCACTGAGCCGACGAGAGAAGGCCGGGAGCCCGCCGAGAGCTCCCCGAGGAAGGAGGCGTCACCGATGGGGAAGGTACTGCTGGCCGCGCCGCGCGGCTTCTGCGCCGGCGTCGAGCGCGCGGTCGCCACCGTGGAGGAGGCGCTGCTGCGACACGGGCCGCCGGTCTACGTGCGCCGCCAGATCGTGCACAACACCCACGTGGTGCGGGAGTTGGCGGCGCGGGGCGCGGTGTTCGTCGAGGAGCTGACCGAGGTGCCGGAGGGGGCGCTCGTGGTGTTCTCGGCGCACGGCGTGGCGCCGGCCGTGCACCGGCAGGCGGCCGAGCGGCGGCTGACGGTGGTGGACGCGGTCTGCCCGCTGGTGACCAAGGTGCACCGGGAGACCGAGCGGTTCGCCGCCGACGGCTACGAGATCGCGCTGATCGGCCACGCCGACCACGAGGAGGTCGTCGGCACCGTCGGGCACGCCCCCGGTCGCGTCCACGTCGTCGAGTCACCGGCGGAGGCCGAACGTCTGGAACTTCGCGATCCGACCCGGGTGGTGTGGCTCTCGCAGACCACGCTCGCCGTCGAGGAGGTGGCCGAGACGGCGCGGGCGCTGCGCGAGCGCCTGCCGTCCCTCGCCGACCCGCCGGGCGACGACATCTGCTACGCCAGCCAGAACCGGCAGGACGCGGTGCGGGCCATCGCCCCGCGCTGCGACCTGCTGCTGGTGGTCGGCTCGGCCAACTCCTCCAACTCGGCGCGGCTCGTGGAGGTCGCGCTGCGCGCCGGCGCGCGGGCCGCCCGGCTGGTCGACACGGCCGCCGAGGTCGTCGACGCGTGGTTCGACGGCGTGGCCACGGTGGGAGTGACGGCCGGCGCCTCGGTGCCCGAGGTGCTGGTGGGCGAGTTGGTGACGGCGCTCGCAGAGCGCGGCTACCGGGAGGTGGAGGAGGTGCCGGTGGCCCGCGAGACGCTGCGGTTCGCGATGCCACGACGGCTGGCGTCTGGCTGACCCCGGTCCAACTGGCCCCGGTCCAACTGGCCCCGGGCGGGCAGGCGCCGCGGGTTCGCCCGGCCGCGTGCCCGCCCCACGACGTGGCGGCCACGGCACACGGCCGCGCGCTCCCGCGAGCCGTCAGTCCGCGGGCTCCTCCCGCTCCCGCTCCTTCTGCTTCTGGGCCAGCCGCAGCAGATGGTCGGCGAGCGACTGGCCACCCGTCGGGTCGCGGCTGATGAGCAGCAGGGTGTCGTCGCCCGCGATGGTGCCCAGGATGTCGTGCACCTCGGCTTGGTCGATCGCGGAGGCGAGGAACTGGGCGGCACCGGGCGGGGTGCGCAGCACGACGAGGTTGGCGGAGGCTTCGGCCGAGATCAGCAGTTCCCCGGCGAGCCGGGCGAGGCGCTCCTCCTTGGCCGACTCGCCGAGCGGCACCCTGGGGGTGCGGAAACCGCCCTCGCTCGGCACCGCGTAGATCAGCTCCCCTCCGGCGTTGCGGATCTTCACGGCGCCGAGCTCGTCCAGGTCGCGGCTGAGCGTCGCCTGTGTGACGCTCAGCCCGTCGTCGGCGAGCAGCTTGGCCAACTGGCTCTGGGAGCGCACCGGTTGACGGTTGAGAATCTCCACGATGCGCCGGTGCCGTGCGGTCCTGGTCTGGGGCACGGACGATCCCTGTAGCCCCAGAGCCTTCTGTGCCGCCGTCACGGGCTGCCGCTCGTCGGTCATGCTCCCCCTTCGGGTCATCTGGCTGGCGCCGACGCGTCCGCGTCGTCGAGGATCCCGGGCAGCGCCGCGAGCAGCGCGTCCACCTCGGCGTCGCCGATGATCAGGGGCGGAGCGAGCCGCACCACCTCGGGGGTGGCGGCGTTGACCAGGAATCCGGCCTGCTGGGCCGCCTGCTGCACCTGCGCGGCCAGCGGCTCGGTGAGCACGATACCGAGCAGGAGGCCCGCACCCCTGACACGGTCGACCAGCGGATGGCCGAGATTCCACACGCCGTCACGCAGCCGCTCGCCCGCGGCCTTGACCCGCTCGAGCAGCCCCTCGGACTCGATGGTGTCGAGGACCGCGAGGGCGGCGGCGCAGGAGACCGGGTTGCCGCCGAAGGTGGAGCCGTGCTTTCCGGGCTTGAACAGCTCGGCGGCCTCGCCGAAGGCGAGGGTGGCGCCGATCGGCAGGCCGGCGCCGAGCCCCTTGGCGAGGGTGACGACGTCCGCCTCCACGCCCTCGGCCTGGCCGGCGAACCAGTGGCCGGTGCGGCCGATGCCGGTCTGCACCTCGTCGAGGACCAGCAGGGTGCCGGTGGCCCTGGTGGTGGCGCGGGCCTCGGCCAGGTAGCCCTCGGGCGGCACGACCACGCCGTTCTCGCCCTGGATCGGTTCCAGGATGACCAGCGCGGTGTCGGTGGTGACGGCCGCCCGCAGCGCCTCGGCGTCACCATAGGGCACGTGGGTGACGTCGGCCGGCAGCGGGTGGAAGCCCTCCTGCTTGGCCGGCTGGCCGGTGAGGGATAGGGCGCCCATGGTGCGGCCGTGGAACCCGCCCTGGGTGGCGACCATGTGGGTCCTGCCGGTGAGCCGGCCGATCTTGAAAGCGGCCTCGACCGCCTCGGCGCCGGAGTTGGAGAAGTAGGCGCGGCCCGGCCGCCCGGCCAGGGCGAGCAGCCGCTCGGCCAGTGCCACCGGGGGCTCGGCGACGAAGAGGTTGGACACGTGGCTGAGCAGCGCGACCTGGTCGGATACCGCGCGCACCACGGCCGGGTGCCCGGTGCCGAGCGAGTTGACCGCGATGCCGCCGAGGAAGTCCAGGTACTCCTTGCCGTCGGCGTCCCAGAGGCGGGCGCCCTCGCCGTGGGTGAGCGGGACGCGGGGGGTGCCGTAGTTGTCCATCAGCGCGCCCTGCCAGCGCGTGGTCAGTGCGTCGTTGCTCATGACGGCTGTCCCGTCCCCTCTCCGTTGTCGGTTGATCCGGTGGCGTGCGGCGTGTGGTCGGCGCCCGGCGGGTCGGGCACGACCATGGTGCCGACCCCCTCGTCGGTGAAGATCTCCAGCAGGATGGCGTGTTGGACCCGGCCGTCTATCACGCGCGCGGTGCCCACGCCGTTGCGCACCGCGTGCAGGCAGCCCTCCATCTTGGGCACCATGCCGCTGGCCAGCTCGGGCAACAGCCGCTCGAGCTCGCCGACGGTGAGCCTGCTGATCACCTCGTCGCTGGTTGGCCAGTCCGCGTACAGCCCCTCGACGTCGGTCAGCACCATCAGGGTCTCGGCGCCGAGCGCGGCGGCGACGGCGGCCGCCGCGGTGTCGGCGTTGACGTTGTAGACGTGGTGGTCGTCGGCGCTTCGGGCTATGGAGGAGATCACCGGGATGCGTCCGTCGTCGAGCAGCGCCTCGATGGCGCCGGTGTCGGTCGCGGTGATGTCGCCGACCCGGCCGAGGTCCACCGGCTCGCCGTCCACCTGGGCGTAGCGCTTGGTGGCCGTCATCAGGTGGGCGTCCTCGCCGGTCATGCCCACGGCCAGCGGGCCGTGCCGGTTGAGCAGGCCGACCAGCTCTCGCTGCACCTGGCCGGCCAGGACCATGCGCACCACGTCCATGGTCTCCGGGGTGGTCACGCGCAGACCGGCTCGGAACTCGGAGGTCAGGCCAAGCCGGTCGAGCTGGGCGTTGATCTGCGGGCCGCCGCCGTGCACCACGACGGGCCTCAGGCCGGCGTGCCGCAGAAAGACCACGTCCTGCGCGAAGGCGGCCTTGAGCTCCTCGTCCACCATGGCGTTGCCGCCGAACTTGATGACGATGGTCTTGCCGTGGTGGCGGGTCAGCCAGGGCAGCGCCTCGACCAGGATGCGGGCCTTGGGGAGCGCGGTGTGCTTGCGGGTGGGGCTCTTCTGCGGTGTCGTCGTCATGAGGAGTAGGCGCTGTTCTCGTGCACGTAGTCGGCGGTCAGGTCGTTGGTCCAGATGACGGCGGAGGCGTCGCCGGCGGAGAGGTCGGCGGTGATGCGGACCTCGCGGTAGCGCATGTCGACCAGCGCGCGGTCCTCGCCGAACGAGCCGTCGCGGCAGACCCAGACGCCGTTGATGGCGACGTCGATCCGGTCCGGGTCGAAGGTGGCCGAGGTGGTGCCGATGGCGGAGAGCACCCGGCCCCAGTTGGGGTCCTCGCCGTGGATGGCGCACTTGAGCAGGTTGTTGCGCGCGATGGAGCGGCCGACCTCGACGGCCTCGTCCTCGGTGGCGGCGCCGGTGATCTCGATCCTGATGTCCTTCGAGGCGCCCTCGGCGTCCCCGATCAGCTGCCGCGCGAGGTGGGCGCAGACGGACCTGACGACGTCGGCGAAGGCGTCGGGCTCGGGCACCACGCCGGAGGCGCCGGAGGCGAGCAGCAGCACGGTGTCGTTGGTCGACATGCAGCCGTCGGAGTCGATCCGGTCGAAGGTGGCCCTGGTGGCGGCGCGCAACGCCGCGTCGAGCGCCGGGGCCTCGACGTCGGCGTCCGTGGTGAGGACGACCAGCATGGTGGCGAGGCCGGGCGCGAGCATGCCGGCGCCCTTGGCCATGCCGCCGACGGTCCAGCCGGCGCCCTCGGCGACGGCGGTCTTGTGCACGGTGTCGGTGGTCTTGATGGCGATGGCGGCCTTCTCGCCGCCGTGCGCCGAGAGCTCGGCGGCCGCCTTGTCGACGCCCGGCAGCAGCTTGTCCATGGGCAGCCGGAGGCCGATCAGGCCCGTGGAGGCCACGGCCACCTCGCCCGCGCTGTGGCCAAGCGCCTCGGCGACGCGCTCGGCCGTGGCGTGGGTGTCCTGGAAGCCGAGCGGCCCCGTGCAGGCGTTGGCGCCACCGGAGTTGAGGACGACGGCGGTGACGGCGCCGCCCTTGAGCACCTGCTCGGACCAGACCACGGGCGCGGCCTTGACCCGGTTGCTGGTGAAGACGCCGGCGGCGGCACGGCGCGGGCCCTGGTTCACCACGAGCGCCAGGTCGGGCGCGCCGCTCTCCTTGATTCCGGCGGCGACGCCGGCGGCCGTGAAGCCCTTGGCGGCGGTGACACTCATGGCGCGACTCCGATCGTGGAAAGGCCGAGCTCCTCGGGGAGGCCGAGGGCGATGTTCATGCTCTGCACCGCGCCACCCGCGGTGCCCTTGGTCAGGTTGTCGATGGCGCTGACGACGATCAGCCGGCCGGCCGACTCGTCCAGGGCGACCTGGAGCAGCGCGGCGTTGGATCCGGCGACGGCGGCCGTGCTCGGCCACTGCCCCTCGGGCAGCAGCCGGACGAACGGCTCGCCCGCCAGCGCCTTGCCGTAGACCTCGCGCAGCCCGGCGGCGGTCAGCCCCGGCCTGGCCTTGGCCGAGCAGGTGGCCAGGATGCCGCGGGACATGGGCGCCAGGGTGGGCGTGAACGAGACCGTGACCCGCTCGCCGGCGACCGCGGAGAGGTTCTGGATCATCTCGGGGGTGTGCCGGTGGCCGCCGCCGACGCCGTAAGGGCTCATGGCGCCCATGACCTCGCTGCCGAGCAGGTGCGGCTTGAGCGACCGGCCGGCGCCCGAGGTGCCGCTGGCGGCCACGATCACGGCCTCCGGCCCGGCGACGCCGGCGGCGTAGGCCGGGAAGAGCGCCAGCGTGACGGCGGTCGGGTAGCAGCCGGGCACGGCAATCCGCCGGGCGCCGCGCAGCGCCTCCCGGCCGCCGGGCAGCTCGGGCAGCCCGTAGGGCCAGGTACCGGCGTGCGGCGAGCCGTAGAACCGCTCCCAGTCGGCCGCGTCGGAGAGCCGGAAGTCGGCGCCGCAGTCGACGATCAGCGTCTCGTCGCCGAGCTGCTCCGCGACAGCGGCCGAGTGGCCGTGCGGCAGGGCGAGGAAGACGATGTCGTGGCCGGCGAGCATGGCCGGCGTGGTCTCCTCGACGACGCGGTCGGCCAGCGGCAGCAACTGCGGCTGGGACGCGCCGAGCCGCTGCCCGGCGCTGGCGTTCCCGGTCAGCGTGCCTATCTCCACCTCGGGGTGCCCCAACAGCAGCCGCAGGATCTCCCCGCCCGCATAGCCGCTCGCTCCCGCCACCGCAGCGCGCAACGCCATCGCCTCCTTGTTACGATGGCATGACTATACGCAGAGCGACACTTTTATGCAATGCCTGGTCGGAGGGGCTGTGCGGTGGCCTTCGGCCGCGGTCTCGCGCTCCGCGCTGGAGTTCTCCCCGCCCACCCAC
>NZ_SMKC01000109.1 GCF_004348315.1 Streptomyces sp. 8K308
GCCGAAGGGGAGGGTGCGGCGTTGTGTGATGTCGAGGGTTTCGGCGTTGATGGCGAGTTCGCCGGTGCCGTGATGGTCGGCGATGGTGAAGTAGACGCTGCCGTCGCTCTCCTCGACGGCGGTGTTGCCGCCGCCGAGGTCGGTGTAGCGGGTGGCGCGCACTTCCGTGGCGCCCTCGTCGAGGGTGACTTCGGTGCCGCCCAGGTAGAGGGTGGTCTCGGTCGGGGAGCGTGAGATGAGGCGGTTGCCGTCGGCGTCGTAGAGGTAGGAGGTGACGGAGCCGTCGGCTTCCTCAACGGAGGCGAGTCGGCCTTCGGGGTCCCAGGTCAGTTCTTGCGTGTCGCCGCCGATCTGGCGGCTGGTGGTGTTCCCGGCCTGGTCGTAGTCGTACTCCTCAAGCGAGGTCACCCCCGGGGCCTCCTGGGTCACAGAGGTGACCGTGTGCGGCTGAGGCGTCCCGGGCTCGGGGTAGGTGTAGGTGCGGCTGGTGTCCTGTTCGTGGAGGGTCTCGGTCAGGCGGTTGCCGACCAGGTCGTAGGTGTAGGAGTGCCAGTAAGGAGCGGGCCCCCCGACGGCAGAGTCGGAGGGGGTGGTCGCGCAGTCGGTGGTGGGTTGGGACCAGGCTTCGGTGATGCGTCGCTGGTAGTCGTACTGGAAGCACTGGACATCGGTGCCGGTGCGGGAGGTGTCCGCGATGGACAGGACGTTGCCTGCCTCGTCGTAGGAGTAGACCGCGCTGCGGTCTATGCCGGGCCTGTCCTGGCGCGAGACCCGTGTGGTGGCCAGGCGTTGGGTGCCCCACTCGTAGGTGTTGGTCACCCAGGTCGCCGGGGTCCCCACCCCTTGGCTGAGGGTGTACTGCTCGGGTTTGCCGGTCAGCGTGTAGGTGACCTTCGCGTCATACTCGACGCTGAAGGTGTTGGACAGCCACAGGGTCCGGTCGTCGTAGCTGTAGGTGGCGCCACCTCCGGGAAGACCGCCGATCGCCGGGACGCTGACGCCCATCACCAAGCCGGCCTCGTTGTACGTGGTCGCGGCCTGATGACTCCCCGCCAACTCGCCCTCGGAGGACGGGATCACCACCCGGGTCCTGGTAGGCCGATAGAGAGCGTCATACACCTGGATCTCGTTGACGTACGCCTGGCCCTGATCCCCATAGCGGACCGAGCGCGCCAGCTGCCCCTCAGAACGCGAGACCGTGTCATAAACCCACTCAGCGCGCAGCCGTCCGGTGGCCGAGCTCTCCCGGAGCTGGGTCTGTCGGCCGAGGTTGTCGTAGACGTAGGCGAGAGTGACGCCACGAGCGTTGGTCCGGCTGGTGAGCTCACCCCGATCGTTGTAGGCACTGGAGGTACGCCCAGCATCAGGATCCGTGGCCTCGACGGTGCGCCCGAGGAGGTCGTAGGTGTAGGTCCACTGGTTGCCGGCGGGGTCGGTGAGGGTGTCGAGTTGGCCGGCGGGTGTGTAGGTGTAACGCGTGGCGTCGTAAGCGGCGGTGGCCGAACGCTGGTGGTGCTGGCGGAGTTCGGTGGTCTGGCCTCGGGCGTCGAACAGCGTGGTGGTGGCGGTGGCGCCGACCGGTGGGATGACGGTGGTGCGATCGCCGTGATGACTGGTGCGGGTGGTCCCCAGAACGTCGCCGCCGTCGCCGTTGCCCGCGACCTGACGGGCCTCGATCTCGCGACCGAGGGAGTCGTAGGTGTGCCAGCTCTGACTCTCGACCATCAGGGCGTCGTCCGGTTCGAAGACGCTCTGCTGAGGTGAGCCGGTGGCGTAGTAGGTGGCGAACGTCTTGGTGACCAGGCCGCGTTCGTCGTAGAAGGTGTCCGCCACAAGGCGGCCGTTGTTGGGGCCGGGCGACTGGATCTGACGTTCGCGAAGGAAGCCGTCGTAGAGGGTGATGTTCGAGACCCGTTGTATGCCGTTGGTGTCGAGGGTGTGGGTGGTGACGGCTACCGGCTGGTCCTCGGTGATGCGGTAGGTGAACTCGTAGGTCGGATACCAGGTCGTGTATCGGTTGGGCAGCCAGACGCGCCAGGTGCGGCCGAAGGCGTCGTTGCTGATGTTGGTGATCCGGCCGTTGGTGTCGGTGATCGAGGTGGGAACAGCCCGTCGCACGTCGAAGCTCGTGGTGGTGGTCTGCGCGGTGCTGGGAGTGGCGGGGTTGGCGGGTGGGGTGGTCTCGGTGACCTGGGTGGCGAACCCTGTGGTGGGGCTGTAGGCCGTGGTCGTGGTACGGCTGTCGTCGCGGGCGGTGCGGGTGAGGGTGGAGCCGGTGACGGTGACGTTGGCCGTCAGCTCGGTGACGGTGAGACCACGCCCGTAAGCGTCGTAGGTGGCGCCGGACTCCAGGTAGCGGGCCGTGGTGCCGTCGTGTTCCTTGATGGTGGCGGTGCGGGTGACGAGCCCTGCGGTGGGTGCCTGGCCGTAGTCGCGTCCGTCGTAGGCGTACCGGACGTCGGAGATGACGTCCTCGGCGCGGTTGGGGGTGGCGTCGCAGGCGACGGCGACCGTCTCCTCGCGCGCGGCGAGGGTGAGGATGCTGCCGCCGGCGTAGGTGGTGCGGGTGCAGCGATCGTCGGCCGTGGTGGCAGTGTCGCCGAGGTCGTTGACCTGGGTGGGGCGGCCGGCGACCGTGTCGTGCGCGGTGTCCACGCGGGTGCTGCGCCAGCGTACGCCGGCTCCGTCGTCGAGCGAGGTCCAGGTGGAGACGCGTGCCTCGCCGGTGAAGTTGGCGGTGATGTCGCCCCAGGAACGTTCGTCGCGGGCGGTCTCGTGGTGCCAGGGGCGGGAGACCGACTTCTCCAGGATCGAGCCGCCGACCCCGTCGTATACCGCGGTGCGGTAGGCGAAGCCCTGGTAGGCCGGATGGTCGGTGATCGGGTCACCTTCACCATCCGGGAGGGTGACGGTGACGGACCTGGTGCCACCACTCGGGTCGCGCCGGTCGCCGTGCATGCCCCGGAGGAAGTAGGTGTCCTCCTGGCTGATCATGCCCCCGTCGCCCTGGCCGCCAGTCTGGACACGGACGTGGCCGTAGCCGCGCCACTGCGACCACGTCTTCTCCGACTCGGGAACAAGGCCGTTGTCGTCGTCGTAGTGCCAGGCGGCGTCATCGAGGTACTGGTAGCGGGTGACCTGGTCGGGAGCGCCGCCGGTGCGGTCGGTGGCGGTCACGGAGGTGACGACGAACTTGTTGAACCATTCCAGGTCCGGGTCCTCGTTGACGCCGCCCCCGATGTACTGGGGGAAGCATCGGCTGGTGTTGGACTGGGGTGTGGGGAGGGCGTCGAACGAGCAGGTGGGTTCCGAGTAGCCGACGTCGAGTCGCCCGCCGACCTCGTCGGTGATGGTGGCCAGTCGTTCCTTGACGAACGGCGCGTATCCGTCGCCGATGCGGTCCAGGCGGTTGGGGAGTTGTGCGTAAGTGAAGCTGGTACGCGGGAGGGTAAGGGTTGGCGACGAGGTCGGGCCGGTGTGCCCGGTGCGTTGAATGCTCTCCAGCAGCAGTTGGTAGTCGACGTCCGCCTGGCCCCACCGGTGGGTGAGGGACCAGGAGTCCACGGTCCTGACCGCACTACCTTCGCGGACGATGGTCGTGATGCCGGTGAGGCGGTTCCGGGTCCAGAACGAGGGAGAGAAGCGGCCGGCGTCGCACTGGGTACCAGAATCGCAGTTGAGGTCCCACGGGGTGTCGTACCAGTAGGGCTCGTTGGCGTCGATGGCGGACGCGGCGCAGTCGACGCCGGTCTGTGGCAGGCAGCGGGGGCCGCTGGTGAAGTCGACGCTGGCGAGGGGCTGTTGGTTGTAGAGGTTGCCGTTGTCGCGCAGGCCGTAGTCGATCCGATCGATGGCGCCGCCACGGATGTAACGGGTATCGGCGTCCGGGTCCAGGAAGCGGCCGTAGTAGTTGGCCTCGGTGTCGTAGTAGTAGGCAATGGCGTTGCCGAGCGGGTCGACGACGTAGTCGAGGTTCCAGCGCCAGGCCTGGTCGCACCAGGAGGCCGCCAGGGTGGAGGCGTGGCACTCCTCGCCGTCGTCGTTGCCGAAGACGGGCACGGTCCACACCGAGTCGGTGGTCTCGTTGCCGCTGGCCCAGCCGGGGAGGCGGTGGTAGCCGAAGTAGTAGCGGGTGCCGTCCGGGGAGGTTAGCTCCCAGTACTCGTTGTCGTTGTCGCCGTTGGCGCGCTCGCTCGACGTCAGGCGGCGGATGCGGGTGCCGTCGTCCTGCTGGAACTTCCACTCGCCGTCGCCGACGGGGACGAGCTCTCCGGCCTGTCCGTTGAAGGAGATGAAGGCGTTGTCGTACTCCCAGCACAGGTCGCCCACGGTCTGGCCGTTGGCGTTCTCCACGCCTTCCTCGGCGCAGGACTGATACCGGCGTTCGATGTATCCCGGCCAGAGGTCGAATCCGTCGCCGATCCAGGACGCCTGGTTGTTGGTGTTGCCGGTGCGGCCATCGATGGAGCCGGAGGAGTACGAGATACCGACGTTCGGGACGAGGCCGCCGGGGACGTCGGGCACCGCGATGGGGTAGGACCAGGTGAAGTCTCCGGTGTTCAGTCCGACTTCCCACGTGCTGGAAGCCGACAGCGGTGTGGCGGTGTAGTCGCTGCCCATGCTCTCCTCGTCTGCCGCCGCGGCGAGCACGAGTGGCTGGGCGGCGTCGAGGGCGACGGCCTGGGCGGTGAGGGTCTGCTGCTCAGTGTCATTGACGGTCCCCAGCGGCACGCGTTCGCGGCACTCGGGCTCATCAGGCGTCTCCAAGGCGCAGGCAGGCAGCTGGTGGAGGGTGAGGCGGGCGCCGTAGCCGCCACCGTAGGCCTCGGCGAAGGCACCGTAGCCGAGCCGGACATCGACAGGCTGCTCGTCGGTTCCGGCCCACGCGGGGTCAGACTGCTGTTCCACGGTAAAGAGGACGCCGTCGACCCCGGCCGCCTCCGTTGCCGCCCGGTCCATAACGGTGACCTCGGCGGCCACGTCCTGGCTATGGAGCAGCGGTGCCGGGCCCGCGTCGGCCTGCAACCAGATCGGGAGGTCTCCGGCACGCGTGGCGAAGGTAGAACCGGTGGACAACCGGACATCGACCGGCCCGGGTTCGGGCCAGGTGGCGCGGGGTGGTTCTTCTGGGACGCTGGGTGTGTCCGCCGTCGGGCGTTCGCGAACGGCGATTCCGTCACTGCCGTCCACCGGCTCCTCGGACCGGGGTGCCTCCGGCTCCTCATCCCCCGCGGCGACGGCCGACGGGAACGAGACAGCCTGGAGTAGGCTCCCCACCATCAGGGCGGCCAAGCCGAGTCCAAGGCGCCGGCGCCACGCACGCACACCGCTTCGCTGGGCTTTCCCGTTCATCGCGTGTCTCAGTCCCTCACTCGCCTTGGCGTGCATGTCGGATGCTGATCGGTCGGAACGCGATCGCGCGTCGTCACCGTGGATTGGGAAGCTCGGTCGGAATGTCGGAGAACCGGGAGGCCAGCCATGCCACCTGGTCTCCGGTCAACGCCCCCTGGAAGGCCCAGAGGTCGTCGATCGCTCCTGGCCAGTACTCGTGCCATGTACTGCCAGAGCGTGCACGGCCCACCTGAAGTGACTGGTTTGCCTGGAAGGTGACGACGTTTTCGGCCCACGACACCGAGCCGCAGGAGTCGCTGTTCTCGTCCAGGCAGGCGACTTCCTGGAGCAGCCCGTTCACGTAGAGGCGCGCTTGGCGGCGGAAGCCGTCGTAGACCAGGGCGAGGTGGTTCCAGTCACGCACGTCAAGGAACTGGCTGTTCCCGATCCTGATCACCGACGCCCCTGTGGTGTCGGCGTCCGGCAGCACGATCTGGTACTGGCCCCAGCCCTCGAGCTCCGCGTCCGGTTGGAAGCGGACCGAGAACGCGCTGTTGTTCGTGCCCGGGCTGCTCACCACCGTCGCGCCGCCACTCGGGGCAGCGGCCGCCTGCGCCCAACCCGTGACGGAGAAACTTCTGGATGTGTCGATGGGGAGGGTGTCGGTGCTCGCGTAGTCGTCGACACCGTCCAACGTCAGGGAGTTGTAGTCCACCCAACCAGGCCCGATTTCGGCGCCGCCACCGAGGGCCAGGGGGTTCGCGGAAGCGGAGGCGTCGGGCGTCGTTCCTGAGGTGGTGGTTTCGAACTGCCAGCGGCCGGTGATGCGAGGGCTCTGGGTGAAGAGTTGGCGGACTTCCTCGGTGGAGGTCACGCGGTCGAAGACGCGCAGGTCGTCGATCTGGCCTTCGAGTGGGACGATCAGGCCGTCGGTGTGGTGGTCGGCGGCGCCGATGGTGAAGCGGCCGTCTGCGTTCCAGCGGTCGGTGAAGGGGGCGCTGCCCGCCAGTTCGCCGTTGACGTAGATCCGCAGTTGTCCGGCGTCGAGGTCGTGGACGCCGACGACATGGGTCCAGGTGCCGAGGCCGGCCGCCGCGCAGTTGGGGCTCGTCGAGGCGCACGGTGACTCGCTGGCCTGGACGAGGGTGCCGGTGCCGTCGCCCGCGGTCCAGCGGCGCATCGACCAGCCGCGGCCATTGGGCGCGTGGACGAGGGCGAAGCCCCAGTCGACGTCGGCCGTCTGCGCTGCCACGACCATGGTCTGGTTGGGCTTGTCGCTCGGCAGGTTGACCCAGGCGGCGACGGCGAAGGACTGGTAGGTGTCGAGGACCGGCTGGGTGGTGGCCGCGACGCCGTTGGTGGTGCCGTCGAAGCTCGCGGCCCTGCCGATCACGCCCTCGGCACCGAACGTCACACCGCTGCCGGCGGCCGCCTGCACCGCCTGACCGTGGCCCTCGACACTGGTCGCGCCAGCCGCCTCCTCGAAGGACCAGACCGCCAGGGCCGGCCGACCATCAGAGGAGATGGGGAGCTGTTCGGCGAGTGCGCTGACCTGGCTATCGCTGAGGCCGTAGTCGTGGAACCGCACCTCGTCGAGGTCGCCGTTGAAGAACTGGCTCGCCGTGCTTCCGGCCAGGCGGGCACCGATGGCGGTGGCGCCACGCGCCTCCCAGCCAGTGAAGTTGAGCGACGCGGAGCCGATGCGCTGGCCGTCGACATAGAGCACGATCTCGCTGGTCGGGAAGCGAACGACGCCGGCGACATGCGTCCAACGCCCCAGCGGTGCGGCGGTGTTCTGCCGCACACGGGCGACAGGGGCGCTGCTGGCGTCGGAGTTGGACAGGTTGAAGGACCACCCCCCGGTGCCCGGGTCGACGGAGAGCCGGAACGCGTCGGTGTTGTTGGCCGCCTGCGATGCGGCAGTACCGGTGGTGGTGATCCCGGACTCCGGGAGTCGTGCCCACAGCGACACGGTGAAGCTCTTGGAGGTGTCGAGGACCGGGGTCACCGTGCGGGCGTGTCCGCTGGTGCCGCCCAGATGAAGCCCCGTGCCACTCATGCCCTCACCCCCAAGGCCGGCATCGCCGGTAAGGGGCGCGGGCCAGGGCTCGCCCTCACCCTGTGCGGCGGTGGCACCGGCCTGCTCGTCCAGGCCCCACACCATGCGCTCTGGCGTGCCGGCGCGAACCCGGAAGATATAGGTACGCTCCTCGGAGGCGTTGCCGGCGGTGTCCAGCGCCCGGACGTACAGGACGTTGTCCCCCGGCTGGTCGGGGAGCAGTCGCACGGTGCGGGCGGCTCCACCAGTAGTGGAGACGTCCTGATAGGCGGTCGCCTGGTCGCCGGAGGCGAAGCGGTAGCGGTATTGGGTGACGTCCGTTGCCGTGGAGTCGAACGTGAAGTTGCCGTACTTGCCCACACCGTCACGCCAGGGATCGTTCGGGTCTGCCGGGTTGGACGCCGGATACTCCGGCGAGCTGACCGTCGGCGCGGCCGGGACACTGGTGTTGTAGACGAAATGGCACAGCTGCGGACTACCGCTGGAAGACCAGGGCGAGTAATGCTCACCGTCGTAGGTTCGGGCCTCCCAGCCCACACGGCCATCACGAGGCAGGTTGCTCGGCAGATCCACCGCGAAGCTGGAACCGGATGCCTTGTCGCTGGTCAATCCGGAGTTCCAGCGCACCACGTTGCCCTGGCCATCGCCCGTGTCCCAGAAAGCGCGGAACTGCACCGCCACCCGATCCCCGTCCGGGTCAGTGACGTTGGTGGCGTAGACCTGGCCGCGCGTACGGACCTGGGCCGGGCTGTTCGACGGCTGGCAAGGCCCGCCGTACTCCATCTTCAGTTGGGAGGTGCGGATCTGCGGCGGCGGGCGGTTGTACAAGACACGGATGTACGCGGAGTCGGCAAACCGCTTCCAGGTGTACTCATCCGACTCCTGACTGGCAGGCGCCCGCACACCGAGAGTGAGCTGGGACCATGCGCGGTCGGCCGCGTCCTGAACGGCGTCACGGATGTCGAACTCAGCGTCCCGCGCGCCACAGCCCTCGTAGCCATAGGCGAACGAGCGAGTGTCGAGATGCTCACTCCAGAAACCGGAAGCCGTCTGAGTGTTCCACGTAGTACCGGAGTTGATGCCGTTGGTACGCCACACCTCGACATCGCGGGCGGTGCAGGACGCGGACCACACGTTGCGGACCACGAACTCGGCCTCGACGATCTCCGTCCCCGCGTAGCGCGACGTAGGAAACTGGTAGAACAGCCGCTTCAGATCCTGCGGCTGACAGTACGCCCAACCGCAAAAGCCCATCCCGGCATTGTTCTCGCCGTTGAACTTCCACTGCGGAGAGCTGCTCCAATAACGGGAGACCATCGTCCAAGACGTGGCACGCGGCGAGTACCACTGCGGATCGATATAAACCGGGTACTGCGTGTCGGCACCACGCAGGATCTCGGGATCAGGAGTGAGGGAAAGCGCCGTGTCGGTAACCTCCACACCCACGCGCCCCTGCCGCCCCGAGTCGCCCACCGCAGGCTCGATCGGTCCGTCGAGTTCATCAACCTCGGTCGTCCGAGCCATGGCCTGGGCGGCGGCACCGGTACTGGAGTCCCACATCAACGGCGCGGGAGCCTCGAAGACAGCGTTCCCGGCACCCTCGTCAATAGCCGCGACACCGCCGTCGGAGGTCACCTCGACGTCCATGCCCTGCGCGTCGAGACCGAGGACCAACTCGGACAGAGCCTCACTGTGCGCCGCGTCCTCCGTGTTGACCACGAGGAGCTGGATGAAGCCCTCGGGCGCAGCCCCCATGCGCAAGTCCACGTCGGGCAGCACGTCGCGATAGACGGCCTCCGTGCCGTCCAGCTCGGGCACGGGCAAGGCCCCGGGCCAGTGAAGCTCCAGAGAGCGGCCCGCACGGGACATCCGCACCAGCGGATCGTCGGTACCACCGCCGGAGAAAGCCAGGTCGACAGTGGCCACAGCCGGAGCGACCATGCCGTCCCCGGTCGGAGCCAGCGCCGTGTCGATCGCCCGCCACTCACCATCCACACGGGCACGCACCGGACGCAGATACTCACGCGCCTCCAACGAACCGTCCGGCTGAGCGAAGACATCACTCGACTCGCCACGCAGCGACAACACCTCAACAGGCTCGCCCGTGCGACGCGCCTCGACGAGCGCCTCGCCCTCGGAAGCGGCGCCGATCTCGGTCGTCGAATCGGTCGCGGATACCGTGGCCGGCTGACCGGCACGTGACGCCGGTTGCTCCGCCACGGCCGGACCGGTCGTTCCCGCCAGCAGGCCAGCCATGATGGCCAGGCCCGCCGCGCAGGACACAGCGGCGCGCATCCCCACCCAACCCCCTCCACAAGTCCCCGCCGATGAGGGGAAATCGCGGAGATCGTAAGAGCGCACTCACGGGGCCGTCTACACACACAAATTCGGACAATGCCCATGACGCGTGATCAGCTGCGCCAAACACCCTTCGAGGGTGGACACTCAGCGGCAATCCGCAGCCGCTGCAGATCGGTTGAGCGGCAAGCGAGACAAGGGCGCGACCGGTTCCGCGACCCAGGAGTGATGTTCGCCACATCGAAGTGAAGTTTCGCGCAGGTTCCAGGTGAACGAACAGGCCGAGGATCGGGACGAATTAGGCGATGAATTCACACCGGGTCTTGGGAGGAAATCGGCGTGGGAAATCGCATGATGACGCGGGTCGATATCCGCGAAAAGTAATCCGGCCACATCGTCCAGGCCAGCCCCCATCGACCGCACCACCAATTTTTTCACTAAAGATCCCGCATATGGTTGGCGGTAAGGCCTCGGACTTTCGATCGCTGATCACGGTCGTGTGGTGGGGAACGCGATTCGTACAGCGATCATCCATGACCAAGGGGATCACGACTCTGTCGGGCGAGGTGATCGCTGCACTCGTCGCCGATGTAGACCCCTTGCCGCATGAACGGCACCGGGCCAGGCTTACGTCCCTCAAGCATCAGCGAGCCGAACGCTTCCAGCTGCGCCTTGCTGGTGACGGTGCGGGCCGCGCGCAGGGTGACGCCTCACATCCGGCAGATCCACCGCCGTTCAGGCGCGAGCTCCGGACCATATCCGCCGTTACCGCAGGGCTCCCGTCCACCAGAGACGCCTTCGCACCCCCGTCAACCCGTCTTGCCCGTCCCGCTGAGGAATCTGGGTAGATTCGCAGGGGGCCGGGAGCGGGTAGCGCCGCAGAAAACCGGCCGTCCACTGTCGACCACAGAAGCAGGAACACGCCAAATGACGGCCGCACCCCCTTTGCCCGAATGTGAAGAAGTAAGCAAAAGCACGCCTCCCGCCAGATAAAGCCGCAGGTCACGAACTCTGCTCCCCGCACCCGCGGGGCTGTTCCCAGGTCCGCCGCTCGCGCCCCCGACCCTGGACCCTGCTCCCCGCACCCGCGGGGCTGTTCCCTCCCCAGGGGGGCGCGCGTAGAGCGCCAGAGGCTGCTCCCCGCACCTGCGGGGCTGTTCCCGGGCCCGGTCCCGGGGCCGGGTGAACGTACGGCTGCTCCCCGCACCCGCAGGGCTGTTCCCGGGCTTGCCCTGTTTGACGACGTCGACGAGTTCTGCTCCCCGCACCTGCGGGGTTGTTCCCCACTTGACCACGGGTGCCCATGCGTCATCGTTCCGCTCCCCGCGCCTGCGGCGCTGTTCTCCGGGGTTCGTGCTGTGGGCCCGGACACGATGCCAATGGCGATCCAGGAAGCCACAGCCTGCCGGTATTAGGACGGCAGTTCCAACAAATCGTTGATCAGTGACAGCATGGTTCCTTACGGTGTTGGAACGCCATCACCGGACCTCGGTCCATAGTGGGAGCCTCTTCGGTCCGTCCTGGGCCTCCACCCTCGACCAGCGCCTGGTTCTTGAGGAGCACGGGGTCGTGTTCCACGGCGACGACGGCTCGGTGCTGGACTTTCCTCGCCCGATCCCCCATGAGCCGGTGCTTCCGGTCGAGGGCCCTCGCTGGCAGCTGCTGTGGAGCGGCGAGCCCGGTACGCCTATGACGCTGCGGCAGGGGGAGAGCGGGCGCACGCTGCACTTCGCGCCCGTGGCCGGTCGGTCCGCGGCGGAGTTGCCGCTCACCGCGGTCACCGACCGCAACGGCAACCGCGTTCGGGTGGAGTACGACGAGGACGGCCTGCCCTCCGCTGTCGTCCATGATGGCGGCTACCGCGTGGGAGTGAGCACCGCCGACGGCCGAATAAGCGAGCTCCGGCTGCTCAGCGCGTCTGACCAGCCCACCCTGCTGCGGTATGCCTACGACGAACGCGGCAACCTCTCCGAGATCCACAACTCCTCGGAGGCACCGCTGCGGCTCTCCTATGACGCGCGGCGTCGCATCACCGGATGGCAGGACCGCAACGGGGTCTGGTACCGCTACACGTACGACGACGCCGGACGCTGTGTCGCCACCGAGGGCATGGACGGCTACCTCTCCAGCACCATTCGCTACGACGCGGAGAACTACCGCACGACCTTCACGGACTCGCTGGGTCACACCTCCGTCTTCCAGTTCAACGACTGCTACCAGCTGATCGCCGAGACGGACCCACTGGGACACACCGCACGCCGGGAGTGGGATCTACGACCGGCTGCTGTCGACCACCGATCCGCTGGGACGCGCCACGCGGTACGACTACGATGCCGCCGGCCGTCTCGTCGCCGTGACCCGGCCGGACGGGGTCCGCGTCACCTACTCTCACGACCAGCGTGGCCTGCCCGTCGCGATCACCGATCCGGCGGGCCAGACGTGGCGGCAGAGTTACGACTCGGTGGGCAACCGGTCGGCGTTGGTCGATCCGCTCGGGGCCGAGACGCGGTACGAGTATGACGAGCGCGGTCATCTCACCGCGATCACCGACCCGTTGGGCAATGTCACGCGGTTCGTCTGCAACCCGGCAGGGCGCCCGGTGTCCATCACGAGGCCGACCGGCGAGGAGTACCGCTTCGAGCACGACGCCTTCGGGCGCGTCGCCCGGGCCATCGATCCGCTCGGCGCCGTCACGCGTTTCTCGTGGACGCTCGAAGGCAAGCCGATGCGCCGGGTCGATCCACAAGGAGGCGTCCAGGCCTGGACGTGGGACGGCGAGGGCAACTGCCTCACGCACGTCAACGAGAACGGCGACGTCACGAGGTTCGAGTACATCTTCGACCAACTCAGTGCGCGAGCCGACCCGGACGGCGCCCGTCACGCGTTCATCCACGACACCGAGCTGCGGTTGACCAAGGTCGTCGGGCCGCGCGAGCTCACCTGGACCTACGAACTCGACGCGGCGGGACGGGTCCTCGCCGAAGAGGACTTCGACGGCCGCTGCGTCAGCTACGCGTATGACGCCGCCGGCGGACTGGTCGAGCGCACCAACGCCGCGGGACAGACGGTGACCTACACGCGCGACGCCCTCGGCCTGACCACGGAGAAGATCGCCGACGGTGCGACGACTCGTTTCGAGCATGGCGCGACCGGCCGTCTCCTGCGCGCCGTGGAGGAGGGCGCGGAGGTCTCCTTCACCTACGACGCCGTCGGACGTCTGCTGTCCGAAGTCTGCGACGGGCGCGCGGTCTCCCACGCGTACGACGCCGCGGGCCGCCAGGTCTCCCGCGTCACACCGTCCGGGCTCGCCAGCGCCCAGAGCTACGACGCCGCCGGCCGTCGAACCGCGCTCCAGGTCGCCGGACACACCCTGTCCTTCGCCTACGACCCGGCCGGCCGCGAACTCGGCCAACACATAGACACCGGCGTGGTCATAGCCCAGCAGTGGGACCTCGCGGGCCACCTCACCGAGAAGTCGGTGACCAGCCACGGACAGCCCCTGACGGGCCTGCGCTACAGCTACCGCCCCGACCACTTCGTCGCCGCCCAGACCGACCTGTTCGACGGCACCACACACTTCGACCTCGACCAGGTCGGACGCGTCACCACGGCCCGGCGCGACAACTGGTCCGAGACCTACCGGTACGACCCACTCGGCAACCAGACCGACGCCCAGTGGGGGCCCCCGGACCGGAATGCTCCCGACGCCACCGGGGAACGGCACTACACCGGAACTCGCGTCACCAGGGCCGGCAACATCCGATACACCTACGACGCCGCCGGCCGCGTCGTACTGCGTCAGAAGATCCGCCTCGCCCGCAAGCCCGACACCTGGCGCTACCACTGGGACGCCGAGGACCGCCTGCGCTCCGTGATCACCCCGGACGGCACGCGCTGGACCTACACCTACGACGCGCTCGGGCGCCGGACCGCCAAGCAACGCTGGGACGAGGCGGAAACGTCGTCGAGCAGACGCTGTTCACCTGGTCCGGGGCAACCCTCGTCGAGCAGACCACCACCTCCCCGAACAGCACCACGCCAGCGGTCACCAGTTGGAACTACAACGGCACGCACCCCGTCGCCCAGACCGAGACCACCCCCGCGGCCGAAGCCTCACAGCAGGAGATCGACCGACGCTTCTACAGCATCGTCACCGACCTCGTCGGCACACCGACCGAACTCGTCGACGAGCACGGCGACATCGCCTGGCGGCGACGCACCACGCTCTGGGGCATCACGCGCGACGAACCCGGAGGGCACGCCGGGACCCCGTTACGCTTCCCCGGCCAGTACGAGGACCCCGAAACCGGCTGGCACTACAACGTCCACCGCTACTACGACCCGCTCACCGCGCGATACGCCAGCCCCGACCCGCTCGGCCTCGACCCGGCACCGAACCACTACGCGTACGTCCGTAACCCCCTCACCTGGACCGACCTCCTCGGCCTCACCCCCTGCTCGCCGGGCACCGTCGACGACGCCATGCTCGCCCTGAACCGCGCCGAGGAACTCCAGGCCGTCCGCAACGACTACTTCCTCGCCGACATCAGGGGCACCACCGCCGTCATCGGGGTCTTCAACACCCGCACCCAGCAGTACACCGTCCGCCTCGGCATCAACGGCCCCGGAGCCATGCCGGCTTCCTGGACCCTGCGGCCCGGCGAGGAATTCGTCCAAGCCGCCGGACACGCCGAGGAAGGTATCATCAGGAGCCTCGGGCCCGACGAAATACCGGTCTTCGGAGCCGCCTCACGGAATTTCTGCAACGACATCTGCCTGGAACTCATCAACACCCGCGATGTCCAAGTAGGCGGCGCGGGAATCCGCGGCCACGCAGAACAGAACTCCCCCTACACGCTGTTCTGGTCCATCGACGACTGACGAGGAACGCATGACCACGCGCATCTCGATCACCCATGAGCTGCCGGACGCGGCACCAGAGACCTACGTCGCGTTCTGCGCCGCATGCGCGGAGCGCCTCGGCGCCGTCTACCGCCTCCTCAGCGCCCCGGACGAGCGAGAGTGGTTCGACGAGCTGCTCGACCTCGGCTGGCGAGCCGCCGCGGGCGAGGACGTCGACGAAGAATGCGTCGACATCCTGGAATCCACCGACCTCGAAGCAGTCATGGGTGAAGACCAGGCAGAGCAGAGCTTCTACACCGGCCAGGCCCTGGCCCTCGCCCTCAACACCCTGGCCGTTCACCTACGCTTGGACGTGAACAAGGTGGAGCTGTCCGGACAGACCACACAGAGCCTGCTCTCCGACTTCGATTTCGAACTCGCGGGCGCCACCCCGCGCACCACCGCATTCGGCGAACAACCGACACCCCCAGGCCCCTTGCATGCCTTGGAAATCGAGGAACAACAAGAATTCCTGCGACGCGCCACAGCAGGCATTCCCCTGGACCTGAACGAGCTGCGGAACGCCGCACGGCGAACGTCCGAGCGGATCGCAGAAGCGCTGCCGGCCCTCGCGGACCGGAAGGACTGGGAGCTCGCCTGACCGGCACCGCGCGCTCAACGGCCGTGCGCCAGAGCGGCTCGAAGGTACGCGGTGCCTCGTTGGTGCGCTGCTCGGCCTGGGTAGCCTGGCGAGGTGGGAGTCCGTGCTGGTGAACGGTGGCGATCGGGAGGCGTTGGTGGGGCGTGACATGCGGGACCACTACCAACGACTCGCCGGCGCGTATGACGACAACTGGGCCTACAGCCCCGCGTTCGTGGGGTGGATGTCCGGCCAGATCGCCGAGGCGCTCTCCCTGACGGCGGACGATCGCATCGCCGACATCGGGTGCGGCACAGGCTTGTTCGCCAAGCGCATCGCGTCAACGCTTCGTCCCCGTCACCGGATGCTGTGTGTGGATCCGGCGCCGGCGATGCTGGCCCAGCTGGGGGACGACGCCGAGCGTCTCCTGCCGCTGGTGGCGTCGGCCGAGGACATCGCGGAGCGGAAGGTGTCCCTGCCGTACGACGCGCTGGACGCGATGTGGTTGAAGGAGTCGGTCCATCACGTCAAGGATCCGGCGAGGACGTTGACGGGTCTGGCCGAACTGCTGGCCCCGGGAGGCAGGCTGCTGGTCGCCATGCTGCCGACCACCATCGAGTACCCGCTGTTCGCCGAGGCGTTGCGGAGGTATGAGGCCCTCCAGCCCGACCCCGCCCGTATCGCCGAGCACCTGGCCGACGCGGGTCTGCGGACCACTCTCGGCCATGTCGAGCACGAGCTGCGTCTGGACACGGAGCGGTACCTCGCCATGGTCCGGGCGCGCTACATGTCGGTGTTGTCGACGTTCAGCGATGCGGAGATCGAGGCCGGGATCGCCGAGATTCGGGCGCGTCATCCCGGGCGGGAAGTGGTCTTTCCCGACCGGTTCGCCTTCGTCCTCGGCGTCCGCGACGCCTCCGTCACCGGCGAGGGGGAGTCGTGACGGCCCCCGTTGACGAGCGGTTGCGTCGCTTACGCGAGGAGCTGGACGATCATTCGCGGGTCGCCGAGCGTCTCGGAATCGATCTGGAGCGGCCGTTACGGTCGCTGGGTGACGGCTATCCGGAGAACGCGATCGCTCTGGTCGGCAAGATCACCGAGAAGCTGCTCAAGCAGCTGTGGCGCCACCACGACGTTCCCGGGGACCCGTCGGGGCGGATGCTGAGCGAGCTGATCAAGGGATGCCGCCCGCACATCCGCAGCACGGCGGTGATCGACGCGCTGACGGACATCCAGCGGCTGCGCAACCGTTCCACCCACGACGGCTACGAGATCGCCGAGGAGGACGGCCTGCAGGCGGTGCGTCGCCTGGTCGACGTCCTGGCCTGGTTCACCAGCACGGCCAGTGCCGCGCTGACCGGGGACGACCCACGCATGGAGCCGGAGGTCGCCCGCCGCGTGGAGTTCCTGGCCGGCCTCTACCTGACCCTGGGCTACCGGGTCGCCAAGCGCTTCGTGCTGTCGCCGCGAACCGCCTACCAGCTCTTCTGCCGGGAGTCAGGCGTCCGCCTCGAGTACGTCGAAGTCCTGCTGTCCAAGGACGCGGACGAGCTGGGCGAGGTGTTGGAGAGCACCGGCGGGGAGTTGCTGCGCACGCGTCTGCCCAAGCTGACCCGGTTCGTCATCCTCGACGACGCCACCGACCCGGTTCCTCCACTGCTGGGGCAGGACTACCGGATCGTGGGCTACGACCGCTTCATCGACACCATCGTCGACCTCGAGACCCACCTGGCCTCCTGCGCCACCGTCGCGCCCGAGCTGCCGCGCCAGCGGCTCCCCCTGCCTGGTGCGCTGCTCACGAGCGACCCGCGCACTGGCGAGAGCGCGCTGACCGAGGTGGACGATGCCGCCTCGCTCCTCAGCCAGCTGATCCATCAGTCGAACAACGTCCTGGTCATCGGCCGGCCCGGCAGCGGCAAGAGCACCCTTCTGCGCGGCCTGATCAACTACGCCGCACCCGCCACGCGCCGGTTCCGGTTCTACTTCGACCTGAGCCTGAAGTCCGCGGACGAGACGTTCCCCGAGTACGTCGCCCGCGTCCTCGGCCCGTGTGTGCCGGGGGAACGCGCCCGCGCCTTCGAGCTGTTCCTCTACCTGATCCGCTCCGGCTCTGCCCTGTGCGTGCTCGACGCCGTCGACGAGGCGGTGGACGAGCCCAGCGCGGCCGGTTTCCTCCGCCTGTTCGCGGACCTGGCCACCGTGCTGTCCGCCGAGTCCTGTGTCGTCATGAGCTCCCGAGTGTCGTTCCTCGCCGACTCCCCGCAGATTAGGCGCCTGCTCGACTCCTCCAGCGCGATCTCGGAGCAGCTCGTCGAGCAGATGTACGCCAACGGCGTCGACCCCGGGCGCGTACCCCGCTTCAACGTCCTCCGTCTGACCGACGCCGATACGCGCACTCCACTGGAACGCCACCTCCACACCACCCTCGGGCGTGATGCGTCGTTCGCCGAACTCCTCTCCACCCACATCGACCAGGTCCTCACCGACGCCGGCCTCCCCCACCTCGCGGAGGCGCTCACCACCACCGGCGGCCGGGCCTTCGTGGAGAACCGCGCCGTCTTCCCCCTCCTCGACCTGCACAACGCCCTCTCCCCGCAGGTCTTCCGCGACGGCCGCATCACCCCCGACGCCTTCCGCCTCGCGCCCCTCTTCCGTGTGGCCGGTGACGAGACGGCGCTGGCCTTCCGCCACTCCGCCTACCAGGAACTCCTCGCCACCCACTACCTCGCCACCCCCACCGGCCTCGAACAGGCCGCCGACCTGCCCGACGGCGCCTACCTCACCGAGCAGGTCCGCGCCTTCCTCGCCGACCCCACCAGCGGCGCCCATCCCTCCCCCAGCGACGACTGCGTCCTGCCCGCCGGCGTGTATCTCGTCGGCCCAGCCGAGCGCCTCCTCCTACGCCGCGTCACCCGCCCGGTCCGCTTCGATCAACACCCCGTCACCGTGGCCCGCTACCGCCAGTTCCTCAACGCCCTGCGCCCTGACGGCACGTCCGACTGGGACCACCCCGACCAACCCGCCGGCACCAGCCACGCCCCCTGGACCGGGCGGCTCCGCGTCCCGGACTACTACGACGACCCCCACTACGACGACCACCCAGCGATCTGCGTGACCTGGTGGGCCGCCTACGCCTTCGCCTCCTTCGAAGGCAAACGCCTGCCCACCTCCCTGGAATGGGAAGCAGCCGCCCGCGGCACCGATGGACGCCTCTTCCCCTGGGGCGACACCCCCGACCTGGCCGCGGTGAACTGCGCGGACACCTGGGCCGGCCGTCCTCTGGTCACCTACCAGGCCTGCAAAGAGGAGTTTGACCGCGGCGGCCTCGGGGACGCCTGGGTCACCTCCGTCCACGACCGCCCCACCAACCGCTCCCCCTACGGCGTCGCCGACATGGTCGGCAACGTCTGGGAATGGACCGCCACCCAGGTCAGCACTCCACGGGACGAGGCCGTCATCTGCGGCGGCGCCTACGACAACCCGCTGCGCGCGGCTCAGGCCAGTGCCAAAGCCCTCTACGGCCGCGCCCGAGCCAGCAACGCCGTCGGCTTCCGCTGCGTCGAAGACCTCCAGGAGCGACCACGATGACGTCGGCCGCAGATCTCCCCCACTTCGGCACCGTCGTCGACCGCCGCCCCCACGGTGGCGGCATCCACGGCCGCGCCAGCAGCTACGTCGTCCAGGACGAAGCCGACGGTCGCCACTACACCTTCGACTACACCCACATCGTCACCGAGGGCTTCCGCACCCTCCACACCGGCGAACGCGTCCGCTTCCACGTCTCCCCCACCGACGCCTGGCGCGCCGAGTTCGTCATCCGACTCGACCAACCCGACCCCGAGGTGTTCTACGAGTGAGGCGACCACGCCCCTCCACCACCGGCATCCGCCAACTCACCGCCGTCGTCGTCCCCGTGCACCTCCCAGCCAATCCGCCCTGGCCGACCGGCCCCCTGCCCTTCGCCCACGGCCAGCGCCGCACCACCAGCGACACCCGCCGCACCTACTTCACCCCGGCCGCCGCCCGCGTCCTCTACGGCACACCCGAACGCCCCGTCCGCTGGCAC
>NZ_SMKC01000010.1 GCF_004348315.1 Streptomyces sp. 8K308
GGGTCGCCGTGGCCGGCTCGCCGGAGCCGACGCACGCCCAGGCGGTGGGGGAGGCGGCCTTCGAGCGGGCCATCGCCTCGCTCGCCGAGCATCGGGCGTACATCGCGGCGCTCAGCGACCTGGCGCCCGAAGAGTACGCCAGGGATCTCCACCGCGAGGCGGCGGCGGTCGTGGCGGAGCGGTTCGGCGGCGTTCCCTGCGTCGGATTCGAGGTTTTCCCGCGCTGATCGAGGGCTTTCCCGTGGCCCTCGTCACAGCCGCCAGACGAGCTACGAAAAGCGATAGAAGGGAAATGTGACAAAAGGCCTGGGACTTTCGGCCCGGCGTGGTGGGCAAACCGGCAGGGGGTCCGGGAGCCCCCCGGGGGCGTGAGGGAAAGCGCAGGTCGCAGGGGGTTTGGTCGGGTCGGGGCGGATCGCCTCGGCCCGATTCTTGCGAGGTGGGGCCGGTCGGCTAAGGGGGTTGAGGAGACTTTCCTCCCCCGTTTTCACTACGCGGTCGTCTAGTAACAACGGTCCTTGAAAACGGGCAAACCGGTCGTTATCAATGAGATTCGACCGGCCGATTTGACGCTTCTTGCTCAGGTCTGGCCTGAATATCCCCGAATCGCTGAGGTAGGTCCCCCATGCCGAACACCACCGCGAACCAGACCCGCAGGATCTTCGGTGCCCGCAAGCGCGTCGCCGCTGTCGTGACGGCCGCCGTGTGCGGCTCCGTGGCCCTGACGGGCGTGGCGGCCGCGGCCGAGGGCGGCCGCGCCGATGTATTCGCCTCGCACACCGCCAGCCAGCTGGCCGACACGACGCACAGCCAGGCGCATGCCCAGCAGGCGGCCGCCAAGGCCGCCGAGGCCCAGGCCGCCGCCAAGGCGAAGGCCGAGGCGAAGGCCGAGGCGAAGGCCGAGGAGGCCGCGCGGGCGGCCGCGGAGGCCGCCGCCAAGGAGAAGGCGGAGAGGTCCTGGGTGTCGCCGATATCCGACGACTACTCCCTGAGCGCCACGTTCGGCAACAGCGGTGAACGTTGGGCCCACAAGCACAGCGGTCAGGACTTCGCGGTGCCGGTGGGCACCGAGGTCCAGGCCGTGCACGGCGGCACCGTCGTCAAGGCCGGCGGCAACGGCGCCGGCGACGGCCCCGCCTACGGCAACGCCATCGTGATCAAACACTCCGACGGCGTCTACACCCAGTACGCCCACCTCTCGAAGATCGAGGTCAGCGTGGGGGACCGGGTGTCCACCGGCGACACCATCGCCGAGTCCGGCAACACCGGAAACTCCAGCGGCCCGCACCTGCACTTCGAGGTGAGGAGCACGGCGAGCTACGGCTCGGCCGTCGACCCCGTCGCCTTCCTGAAGAAGCACGGCCTGGACATCTGATCCGGCCGCCGAACACCGCGGAAACCACGCGCTGACCCCCCGGCCCCCCGTAGGCCCGGGGGGTCAGCGCGGTGTGCGGGGGCCGCGCGGCCCGGGCCGCGTGCGGCCGCGGCTCCGCCGCCTCGGCCCCCGCTCAGAACAGCGGCGCCGGCAGCACCCCCTCGAGCGCGAGCAGCGCCCGCTTGGTCTCGCGGCCGCCGCCGAAGCCGCCTATCCCTCCGTCCGCCGCGAGCACCCGGTGGCAGGGCACGATCACCGGCAGCGGATTCGCCCCCATCGCGGCGCCCACCGCACGCGCCGCGCCCGGATCCCCCAAGCGCTCGGCCAACTCCCCGTATCCGACGACGCCGCCGAACGGCACCGAGGCCGCGAGCTCCCGCAGCACCTGACCGGTGAAGCCGGGCGCGAGCGACCAGTCGAGAGCCGTGTCGAAGGACCGCAGCCGCCCCGCGAAGTACTCGTCGAGCTCGGCCCACGCCCCGGCGAGCAGCGGGCCGGCCGCCGGATCCTCCCCCGCCGGGACGGGGCGGCGCCCCAGGGCCCCCTCGAGGCGGGCGAGCGCGCGCCGGGTCACGCGGGCGTCGGCGTGGAAGGCCACGAGCACCAGGCCGCGCTCCGTGGCGGCGAGCAGCAGCGGCCCGATGGGCGTCTCCCGCACCGACCAGGCGCAGGTGGTGCCGGAAGCCGGCCCGGGCCCCGCGGGCGTCTCGCGCGTGTCAGGACTCATGTGGGGCAGCCTAGGCCGCCCCACTGACAATCCCCGTCGGTCAGTCGCCGAGGCCCTCCCTGACCCGGTCCGGGAAGTCGGTGATGATCCCGTCGACGCCGAGCCCGGCCACCGTGGCCGCCGTGGCCGGGTCGTTGATCGTCCAGGAGTACACCTCGAGCGGCCTGCCGTGCGCGCCGCGGACGGCCTGGATGCCCGCCACGTACTCGGCGGTCAGGTCCCGGAACCGCGGGTTGATCTGGTCGACGAACTCGGCGTACTCGGGCACGTCGGCCAGCGCCGGGGTGCCGAGGAAGCCGGTGATCACCTGGGGCGCCAGCTCGTGCACGGTGCGCATGGAGTCGGCGTCGAAGCTCTGCAGCACCAGGCGGTCGCCGGG
This sequence comes from Streptomyces sp. 8K308, assembly GCF_004348315.1. GTDB lineage: Bacteria > Actinomycetota > Actinomycetes > Streptomycetales > Streptomycetaceae > Streptomyces. The sequence continues at coordinate 2,482 of NZ_SMKC01000010.1, forward strand.
CCGGCCGCGCAGCCAGCCCTCCTCCCGCAGCTCGGCGAGGATGTCCTCCTCGATGCCCGGGTACAGGGCCGGGGACTTGATCTCGAGCAGCAGGCTCTGCCCGTTCTCGGCGAGCAGGTCCAGGTAGTCGTTCAGCGTGGGCACCGGCTCGCCGGCGAACTCGGGGCCGAACCAGCTGCCGGCGTCCAGCTGGGCGATCTCCTCGGCCGTGAAGTCGGAGACGTTCCACGGCGCGCGGTCGGGGAAGACCTCCTCGACGTTCGTGGTGCGGTTGAGCGTGGTGTCGTGCATCAGCACCAGCTCGCCGTCCGCCGTCTGCTGCACGTCGGTCTCGACCCACTCGGTGCGGAGGTCGTGGGCGGCGTCCGCCGCGGCCAGGGTGTTCTCCGGCGCGTGCCCCGAGGCCCCCCGGTGTGCCACGAGCCGCGGGCCCCGCTCGTGGTCGGCCGCCACGCCGTTCGCCGCGACGGCCGCGCTCGCCGCCGGCGCCTCGGTGGCGGGCTCGGACGCCGGCGACTCGGCGGCCTGCGAGGAAGCCGAGACGGCGAAGGCCCCGCCGGGGATGAGGAGCGCGAGCGCGCTGACCGCGACGAGTCCGCTGATTCGCCCCTTGGAGGCGGGCTTGAGCGAGTTCGGCATGGGGGGGGACTCCTGACTTCTCGAGCGGCCCCGGGCGACGCAGCGCGCGCCCGGGTCGGGTGGGACGCGGGGAGCCTCCCCATTCCTGGAAACGAGGAGGGAGAACAGCGGTTACCGTGAGTTGAACCTGTGGGGACGGCCGGTCAGTCTGCCCGCGTTGTCAGTGCCTGGTCGTACGGTGGTGCCATGCGGCCCGTTTCACACATCGAACGTACGGTGGCGCCCTTCGAGGTCGTCAGCCCTTATCAGCCAAGTGGCGACCAGCCCTCGGCCATCTCCGAGCTGGAGAAGCGCGTGAGCGGAGGGGAGAAGGACGTCGTCCTGCTCGGCGCCACCGGCACGGGTAAGTCGGCGACCACCGCGTGGATGATCGAGCGGTTGCAGCGTCCCACCCTGGTCATGGCGCCCAACAAGACGCTCGCGGCCCAGCTGGCCAACGAGTTCCGCGAGCTCCTGCCGAACAACGCGGTCGAGTACTTCGTCTCGTACTACGACTACTACCAGCCCGAGGCGTACGTCCCCCAGACGGACACCTACATCGAGAAGGACTCCTCGATCAACGAGGAGGTCGAGCGGCTCCGGCACAGCGCGACCAACTCGCTGCTCACGCGGCGTGACGTGATCGTGGTCGCCTCCGTCTCCTGCATCTACGGCCTGGGCACCCCCCAGGAGTACGTCGACCGGATGGTGCCGCTCAAGGTCGGCGAGGAGATCGACAGGGACGCGCTGCTGCGGCGTTTCGTCGACATCCAGTACACGCGGAACGACCTGGCCTTCACCCGCGGCACCTTCCGGGTCCGCGGCGACACGATCGAGATCTTCCCGGTCTACGAGGAGCTCGCCGTCCGTATCGAGATGTTCGGCGACGAGATCGAGGCGCTGTCCACCCTGCACCCGCTCACCGGCGAGGTGATCTCGGAGGACGAGCACCTCTACGTGTTCCCCGCCTCGCACTACGTGGCGGGGCCGGAGCGGATGGAGCGCGCCATCTCCGGCATCGAGGCGGAGCTGGCCGACCGCCTCGGCACCCTGGAGCGGCAGGGGAAGCTGCTCGAGGCCCAGCGGCTGCGCATGCGCACCACCTACGACATCGAGATGATGCGGCAGATCGGCACCTGCTCCGGCATCGAAAACTACTCGCTGCACGTCGACGGCCGTGAGACCGGATCCCCGCCGCACACCCTCCTCGACTACTTCCCCGAGGACTTCCTGCTGGTCATCGACGAGTCGCACAACACGGTCCCGCAGATCGGCGCCATGTACGAGGGGGACGCCTCACGCAAGCGCACCCTGGTCGACCACGGCTTCCGGCTGCCCTCGGCGATGGACAACCGGCCGCTGAAGTGGGAGGAGTTCCTGGAGCGGGTCGGCCAGACCGTCTACCTCTCCGCGACCCCGGGCCCCTACGAGCTCTCCCGCTCCGACGGAGTGGTCGAGCAGATCATCCGCCCCACCGGGCTCGTCGACCCCGAGGTGATCGTGAAGCCCACCGAGGGCCAGATCGACGACCTGGTGCACGAGATCTGGACCAGGGTGGAGAAGGACGAGCGGGTCCTGGTCACCACGCTGACCAAGAAGATGGCCGAGGACCTCACGGACTACTTCCTCGAGCTGGGCATCAGGGTGCGGTACCTGCACAGCGACGTGGACACCCTGCGCCGCGTCGAGCTGCTGCGCGAGCTGCGCGCGGGCGAGTTCGACGTGCTGGTCGGCATCAACCTGCTCCGTGAGGGCCTCGACCTGCCTGAGGTCTCGCTGGTGGCCATCCTGGACGCGGACAAGGAGGGCTTCCTGCGCTCAGGCACCTCCCTGATCCAGACCATCGGCCGCGCCGCGCGGAACGTGTCGGGACAGGTCCACATGTACGCCGACCGGGTGACGCCGGCCATGGAGCGCGCGATCGACGAGACCAACCGGCGCCGTGCCAAGCAGGTCGCGTACAACGAGGCCAACGGCATCGACCCGCAGCCGCTGCGCAAGAAGATCAACGACATCGTGGCCACCATCGCCCGCGAGGACGTGGACACCCAGGAGCTGCTCGACACCGGTTACCGGAAGGCCGAGGGCGGCAAGAAGGGCAAGGCGCCGCTGCCCGCCGCGGGCCGGGGCGGCAAGGGCGAGAAGGAGCTCACCGACCGGCCGGCGGCCGAGCTGGCCGAGACCATCGAGGAGCTGACCGCCCGGATGCGGGCCGCCGCCGCCGAGCTCCAGTTCGAGATCGCGGCGCGGCTGCGGGACGAGGTCTCCGACCTCAAGAAGGAGCTGCGCCAGATGCGAGAGGTGGGCCTCAAATAGGGCCGGGAGGTGGGCCTCACATAGGGCTGGTGGGGGCCGCCGCGCCGGCGGCCCCCGTCGGCCCGCCTCAGCGGGTGACGCGGATCTCCGCGTCCCGGCGCTCGCCGCCGACCGCCACCGTGAGGGTGACGGTGCCGGGGCGCAGGGCGGTCAGCCGCCCGGTGGCCGGGTCGAAGGCGGCGATGTCGCGGCGGCCGGCCTCCTGGGCCGGGCCCAGGTGGAGGCCGCGCGAGCCGGCCCAGTCGGCGCTGACCGGGAAGCCCACCGGCACCTCACGCTCCCCGGAAACCAGGCGCTGGGTCAGCGTGGCGCCCGCCGCCGCCGTCTCGCCGGCCCGCAGCGTCGCGGGCGCGGTCAGGTCGAGCGCGTCCACGTGCGGCCTGGTCTGTACCGTCAGCCAGTCGGGCAGCACCGTCTCGGGCGACCGCCTGGCCTCGGCCTGCTCGTGCCCCGACACCCGGTCCACGCCCACCAGCGCCCAGCCGGTGAAGCCGCCCTCGTTCGGCGCGGCGGCCGGCGCCTTGCCCGCGTCGCCGCCGATGAAGTAGGGCACCCCGTCCAGCCGGTAGCCGTCGAAGACCCCCACGTGCGCGCCGAAGAACGCGGCACCCTTGCCGGTCTCCCGCCGGAACTCCGCGAGCCACTCCTCGAGCAGCGCGGCCTCGAGACGGTCGGTCAGCTGACTGGCCGGCCGCACCGTGGTGTCCCGGGGCGGCACGTGCGACATCACGACCACGGAGCCGATCGAGCGGTCTCGTGCCGCCGCGTCGAGCTGCGCCCGCAGCTCGCGCAGCTGGGCGAAGCCGCCGCCGCGCAGGGTCAGCGAGGAGCTGTCCAGCGTGACGAACCGGGTCCCCCGGTGGTCGAACGTCAGCTGGGCCGGGCCGAACTCCTCCTCGAAGCCGTCGATGGAGCCGCCCATCACCTCGTGGTTGCCCGGCACGTAGTACCACGGGACGGCGTCGCCCAGCTCCTCCTCGATCACCTGGCGGGCGAACGCCAGGTCGGCCGGCGAGCCCTCGTCCACCCAGTCGCCGTTGATCATCACGAAGTCGGGGTCGGCCGCCCTGGCCTCGCGCAGCGTCCGCCTGGCCAGCGCCACGATGTCGCTGTCCGGGTCCCGCGCCACGAACTGGGCGTCCGAGACCACGGCGAACCGCCACTCCCTGGCCGCCGCGTCGGCCCCGGAGCCGATCAGCGGGTCGGCCGGCCGGTCCGCGTCGGGGAGCTCCACCTCCGGCGGGGTCTGGGCGCGCAGCTCGTCGAGGACGACCTCGTCGGCGTACCGCGTGTCGGGGCGGGTCTCGGCGATGTAGAAGCGCCGCACGGAGACCGGATAGGCCATGCCCTGCGGCACCTCGAAGGTGATCTGCCGCCACCCCTCCCAGGTGATGTGGGGCCCGCGCAGCACCTGACCGACGCCCTGGGCGTCCACCAGGTGCAGCGAGGGCCAGGAGCCGCGGCCGTCGCCGTCCACCCAGAGCGTGAAGCTCTGCGGCTGGCCGGCGACGGGGATCTCGGCCGGCGGGGTCGCGTAGGCCGCGCGAGTCGCGGTGGAGAGCGTGAAGTCGTAGGCCATCCGCACCCCGGTGCCCTCCCGCCCGGCCGGCTCGGGGGCGAGCGAGCCGCCGGCGCGCGCGTGGCTGAAGACCCAGCGGTCGGCGTCCTCGAAGTCGGCCACCACGGTGTCCTGGAGGCCGACGGTCACCGCCACGGTGGTGGTGGCCCCGGCCACCGTCGCGGTGATCAGCCCGGAGGCGGCGCCCGCGTCGGAGGCGGCGGTCACCGTGAAGCCGCCGGCCGCCGGGTCGGGCTCGACCCGGAAGAGGGCGGCGTCGTAGTCGAGGGCGACGTCGGCCGGCTCGATGGGCGCCGATCCGCCGGCCGCGTCGTGGCCGAGCACCCCGAAGCCGCCGGTGGCGTCCGCGTCGGCCAGGCCGACGCGCCGGGTGGTGGGGGTGATCCTGGTCAGCTCGCCGAGCACGGTCAGCTCCGTCGAGCCGGTGGCCCGGTGCCGGGACGCGGTGACCTCGACGGTGCCCGGGCGCCGAGCCGTGAACACCCCGTCGGCGTCCACCACGCCCACGGACGAGCGGTCCGAGCGCCAGCGCGGCCCCGCATCGTCGTCGGCCGGGCCGTGGGTCTCGTCGTGCCCGGTAGCGGTCAGCTGGCGGGTGAGACCGGGGAAGACCCGCTTGGGGTGGCCGCCGGGCACGGCGTCGGCGGTGGGCGCCACGGCCGGGTCGAGGGCGGTGGCGACCCGGTAGCCGGCGACCGCGCCGCTGCCCTCGGGCGCGGTGATCGCAAGACCGTTGGGCACCTCGCGCTGCCGGCCGTCCGAGGGGCTGTTGACCACGGTCGGCGCCGCGTCGCCCGGCGCGCGGGCGAGCAGCGTGGTGGAGCCGCCGCCGTCCAGGTTGAGCGCGCTGTAGGCGCCGAGGTCGTCCATCAGCAGCGCCAGTTCGGTCAGGGTGACCCCGCTGGAGTGCGCCTGCCGGCCGTCCACGGTCAGCACGTACATCTCCTGCCCGTCCCGCGAGAAGCCCACCGCGGTGCGCGGCGCGGTCGCGTTGTTCGGCAGACCCTCCCAGTTCACCGGCTCACCCTCGGACACCAGCACGCCGCGGCCGCCGACCGCGGTGTGCGGCAGCGGCCCGCCGTCGCCGGTGCGGGGCGCGTACTCGGTGGCGACCGGGTCGCCGGCGGAGAGTTCGTCGAGGGCCAGCGCCCCGGCGTCGCGGCCGAGCAGCACGTAGGCGCCGTCGGGGATCGGTCCGGCGCCCGGCTCGTCGGACACCGAGGACACCCGGTCGTCCACCACCAGGACCTCGGTGACCTCGGCCGCCCCGGTGACCGGCAGTGCCCGGTCATCCTCGCCCCACAGCGGGGTGTAGAGCCCGATGCCGCCGGCGGGGACGGTGGCCGCGTTGAAGCCGGCGAGGTCGCGCTCGCCGGCCGGCAGGTCGAGGGTGCCGTCGAAGTAGAGGTCGAGGACGCGGCCGGCGCCGTCGGGGCCGATGGCGGCGGCCTGGGCGGCGCCGCCCGAGCCTGAGTGGCGCAGCTCCCCGTCGGCGACGCCGGGGCCGAGGGGGGCGCTCGAGCCGTTGATGTCGAAGAAGTCGCCGTTGATGGCGGCCACGGTCGTGCGTCCCTCGCCCGGGTCGTGGCCCGCGACCAGCTCCTCGACCGTGGCCGCGTCCGCCACCTCGTCGGCGCCGAGGTAGTCGACGCGCAGCTCGCTCGTCAGGTCGACGGTGAGCGCCTGGGCGCTCAGCCACTTGTCGGACTCCAGGCGCCGATAGGTCGTCAGTTCGGCGCCGGGCGCGACCGGTTGCTCGGTGCGGGACAGCTCGATGCCGTCGCCGTCGGCCACCGAGGCGGGGACGGCCCGGGTGAGGGCCGGCGCTGGGGCGGCCACGGCCGGCGGTGGCGCGGACAGGACCGCCAGCGCCGAGGCCACCCCCAGCACGAGCAGTGAACGGGCGCGCGGTCTCCCGCGCGCGGCGACTCCTGACACAGGAACTCCCTTGGACGCTTGCCGCTGTCGGCGCGGTGCGCGCCGACAGCGGCTCAGCGTTCCAAGGAGGACCGGTCTATACCAGAGGGCCGACGAGAACTCTGGGAGAACAACCCCACCGGCCCCGGCGGAACCTCACGGGGCGTCAGCTCCGCTTCGCGGCCGCCCGCTTCGCGCGGCCCCTCCCGGCGGTGGCCGGGGCCCCGGCTGCCGGGAGGTCACCGAGCAGGTCCCGCAGGAACTTGCCGGTGTGGCTGGCCGGCTCGGCGGCGACCTGCTCCGGCGTGCCCTGGGCGACGACCTGGCCGCCGCCCGAGCCGCCCTCGGGGCCCATGTCCACCACCCAGTCCGCGGTCTTGATCACGTCGAGGTTGTGCTCGATGACGATCACGGTGTTGCCCTTGTCGACCAGTCCTGACAGCACCGAGATCAGCTTGCGGATGTCCTCGAAGTGCAGTCCGGTGGTGGGCTCGTCCAGCACGTAGACCGTGCTGCCGGTGGAGCGCCGCTGGAGCTCGGCCGCCAGCTTGACCCGCTGGGCCTCGCCGCCGGAGAGTGTGGGCGCCGGCTGGCCGAGCCGGACGTACCCCAGGCCGACGTCCCGCAGGGTGCGCAGGTGGCGGGCGATGCCGGGGACGGCCTCGAAGAAGTCGAGGGCCTCCTCGATCGGCATGTCGAGCACCTCGGCGATGGACTTGCCCTTGTAGTGCACCTCCAGGGTCTCCCGGTTGTACCGGGCGCCGTGGCAGACCTCGCAGGGCACGTACACGTCGGGCAGGAAGTTCATCTCGATCTTGATGGTGCCGTCGCCCGAGCAGTTCTCGCAGCGGCCACCCTTGACGTTGAACGAGAAGCGGCCCGGCTGGTACCCGCGGACCTTGGCCTCCGTGGTCTCCGCGAAGAGCCGCCGGACGTGGTCGAAGACGCCCGTGTAGGTGGCCGGGTTGGACCTCGGGGTGCGGCCGATCGGCGACTGGTCGACGTGCACCACCTTGTCCACCAGGTCGTCGCCGGTGATCCGGGTGTGCCGGCCGGGGACCGCCCGCGCGCGGTTGAGTTCGCGCGCCAGGTGGGTGTAGAGGATGTCGTTGACCAGGGTGGACTTGCCGGAGCCCGAGACGCCGGTGACGGCTGTCAGCACGCCGAGCGGGAAGCTGACGTCGACGTCCTTGAGGTTGTGCTCGCGGGCGCCGTGCACCGTGAGCTGACGCCCCCGGTCCACCGGGCGCCGCTCGGCGGGCGTGGGGATCGAGCGCGCGCCGGACAGGTACTGGCCGGTCAGCGAGTCCTCGTTGGCCAGCAGCTCGGCCAGCGGCCCGCTGTGCACCACCTTGCCGCCGTGCTCGCCGGCGCCCGGGCCGATGTCCACCACCCAGTCGGAGGTGCGGATGGTGTCCTCGTCGTGCTCGACGACGATCAGCGTGTTGCCCAGGTTCCGCAGGCGGACCAGGGTCTCGATCAGCCGGTGGTTGTCCCGCTGGTGCAGGCCGATCGACGGCTCGTCCAGCACGTAGAGGACGCCCACGAGGCCGGAGCCGATCTGGGTGGCGAGGCGGATCCGCTGGGCCTCGCCACCCGACAGGGTGCCGGCGGCGCGGTTGAGCGACAGGTAGTCGAGCCCGACGTCGATCAGGAAGCGCAGCCGCTCGTTGACCTCCTTGAGCACCCGCGCGGCGATGGCCTTCTCGCGGTCGGTCAGCGTCATGCCGCGCAGGAACTCGGCGCAGGCGCTGATCGACATGCCCGCCACGTCCGCGATGGACCTGTCCTGCACCGTGACCGCGAGGACCAGCGGCTTCAGCCGGGTGCCCTGGCAGCCGGGGCAGGGCGCCTCGCGCATGTAGCCCTCGAAGCGCTCCCTGCTGTTGTCCGTCTCGGCCTCCGCGTACCGCCGCTGGACGAACGGGATCACGCCCTCGAAGGCCGTGGTGTAGGCGCGCTCCTGGCCGTGCCGGTTCTCGTAGCGCACCTCGATCTTGGACTTGTGGCCGTGCAGGATCGCCTTGCGGGCGCGCTGCGGGAGGCCCTGCCAGGGGATGTCCGTGCGGAAGTTCAACGCCTTGCCGAGGGCGCCGAGCAGCAGGTTGAAGTAGCCCCTGGTCTGCCCGTGTGACCAGGGGTGGATGGCGCCCTCCTCCAGGGTCTTCTCCGGGTCGGGCACGATCAGCTCGGCGTCCACCTCCATCCGGCTGCCGAGGCCGCTGCACTCGGGGCACGCGCCGAACGGGGAGTTGAAGGAGAAGGAGCGCGGCTCGAGCTCCTCGAAGGACAGGTCGTCGTACGGGCAGTACAGGTGCTCGGAGAACATCCGCTCGCGCTGCGGGTCGTCCGCCGGCAGGTCGACGAAGTCGAGGATGACCATGCCGCCTGACAGGCCGAGGGCGGTCTCCACCGAGTCCGTCAGCCGGCGCTTGGCGCTCTCCTTCACCGTGAGGCGGTCGACGACCACCTCGATCGTGTGCTTCTCCTGCTTCTTCAGCTTGGGCGGCTCGGTGAGCTGGATCGTCTCGCCGTCCACCCTGGCCCGGCTGTAGCCCTTGGTCTGCAGGTCGGAGAAGAGGTCGACGAACTCGCCCTTGCGCTCCCGCACCAGCGGCGAGAGCACCTGGAAGCGGCTGCCCTCCTCGAGCGCCAGCACCTTGTCGACGATCGCCTGCGGCGACTGCCTGGCGATGGGATGACGGCACTCGGGGCAGTGCGGGCGCCCGATGCGGGCGAAGAGCAGCCGGAGGTAGTCGTAGACCTCGGTGATCGTGCCCACGGTGGAGCGCGGGTTGCGCGAGGTCGACTTCTGGTCGATGGACACGGCGGGGGACAGGCCCTCGATGAAGTCCACATCCGGCTTGTCCATCTGCCCGAGGAACTGCCGGGCGTAGGAGGACAGCGACTCGACGTAGCGCCGCTGGCCCTCGGCGAAGATCGTGTCGAAGGCCAGCGAGGACTTGCCAGAACCCGACAGCCCGGTGAAGACGATGAGCGAGTCGCGGGGCAGGTCGAGCGAGACATTCCGCAGATTGTGCTCGCGAGCGCCACGCACGATGAGTCGGTCGGCCACGCCGGATGGCACCTTTCGTGTGAATCCCGGATCGCCCGCGGAGCGCAGGCGGCCCGTTCAAGAGTATGGGCGGCATCTGACGAACGTCCCCCGGATGCCTCGGGCCCTGCGCTCCGCACTCTATAGCACGCTCGTTCGATTCCCGGCGGCTTCCCGCCCACCTTCACTCGAAGGTGTGAGGGAGATAGCGTGGTGATCATGACCGGACCCACGGCCGACCTCGCCGGCCTCAACGACGCCACGGACCGCCTCGTCGCCGACGTCGCCACCCTGGACGACGCGGCGGTCGCCGGTTCCTCCCACCTTCCCGGCTGGACCCGCGGCCACGTGCTCGCCCACCTCGCGCGCAACGCCGACGCTCTGGTGAACGTGTTCCAGGGCCGCCCCATGTACCCCAGCCTCGAGGCCAGGAACGCCGACATCGAGCGCGACGCCCCGCGCCCGCTCGCCGTCCACCTCGCCGACCTGCGGGACAGCGCCGACCGGCTCGCCACCGCCGCCGCCGGGCTCACCGACGACGAGTGGCGAGCGGTCGTGACGCTGCGCGACGGCCAGCGGGACGCGGCCGCCGTCATCCCGCTCCGCCGCTGGGTCGAGATCGAGCTGCACGGCATCGACCTCGACATCGGCCGCACCATCGCCAGCCTGTCGAGCGCCTTCCTCGACCGCGCGCCCGACTACCTCGCCCGCCGCCTGGCCGACCACCCCGCCGTGCCGCCCCTCGAGCTGCGCGCCGAGGACGGCCGCAGCTGGCGGACCGGCCGAGCCGGCGCGGAGCCGCAGGTCGTCGTCGGCACCACGGCCGCGCTCGTCGGTTGGCTCAGCGGCCGCACCGCGGGCAGCGGCCTCACCACCGCGGAACCGCTCCCCGAGCTGCCCGGCCTCTGACCGTGGGCCGCGTCGCTGTAGCAGACTGACGGCCATGGCCTACACCGGAAACGTCACGGTCGGACAGCCGGCCGACACCCACGAGCTCGCCAAGCTGATCATCTCCAAGGTCGCCGTCGGCCCCATGGAGAACAACGCCTACCTGCTGCGTTGCCGTGAGACCGGCGAGCAGCTGCTGATCGACGCGGCCAACGAGGCCCCCACCCTGCTCAGCCTGATCGGCCAGGACGGCCTCGCCACCGTCGTCACCACCCACCGGCACGGCGACCACTGGCAGGCGCTGGCCGAGGTCGTCGGCGCCACCGGGGCCCGCACCCTGGCCGGCCGGCACGACGCCGAGGGCATCCCGGTCCCCACCGAGGTGCTCGTCGACGACGGGGACGAGATCACCGTCGGCGCCTGCCGGCTCACCGCGCGCCACCTCGTCGGCCACACCCCGGGGTCCATCGCCCTCGTCTACGACGACCCCGACGGCCACCCCCATCTCTTCACCGGCGACTGCCTCTTCCCCGGCGGCGTCGGCAACACCCACGGCGACCCCGAGGCATTCGCCAGCCTGCTGCGCGACGTCGAGACCAAGCTCTTCGACCGGCTCCCCGACGAGACCTGGGTCTACCCGGGACACGGCAACGACACCACACTCGGCGCCGAGCGCCCCAAGCTCCCCGAGTGGCGCGAACGCGGTTGGTGACGTGCGCCGTTCACTGACTGTCAGCCCCCGGCAGTAGGGTGGCGCACATGGCCGATCCTTCCAGCTACCGCCCGCAGCCGGGCGAGATCCCCGACTCGCCGGGCGTCTACCGCTTCCGCGACGACCACCGTCGGGTGATCTACGTGGGGAAGGCCAAGAGCCTGCGTCAGAGGCTCTCCTCCTACTTCCAGGACATCAGCGGCCTGCACCCCAGGACCGCCACCATGGTCACCACGGCCGCCTCGGTGGAGTGGACGGTGGTCGCCACCGAGGTCGAGGCGCTCCAGCTCGAGTACTCCTGGATCAAGGAGTACGACCCCAGGTTCAACGTCAAGTACCGGGACGACAAGAGCTACCCGTCGCTCGCCGTCACGATGAACGAGGAGATCCCCAGGGCCCAGGTGATGCGCGGCCCCAAGCGCAAGGGCGTGCGCTACTTCGGCCCCTACGCCCACGCCTGGGCCATCCGGGAGACGGTCGACCTGCTGCTGCGGGTCTTCCCCGTCCGCACCTGCTCCGCCGGGGTCTTCAAGCGCGCCGCGGCGGTCGGGCGCCCCTGCCTCCTGGGGTACATCGACAAGTGCTCGGCGCCCTGCGTCGGCCGCGTCACCCCCGAGGAACACCGCGCCCTCGCCGAGGAGTTCTGCGACTTCATGGCCGGCCGCACCGGCACCTACCTGCGCCGCCTCGAGCAGGAGATGCACGAGGCCGCCGAGGAGCTCGAGTACGAGCGCGCCGGCCGTCTGCGGGACGACATCGAGGCCCTCAAGCGGGCCCTGGAGAAGAACGCCGTCGTCCTCGCCGACGCCACCGACGCCGACCTCGTCGCCCTCGCCGAGGACGAGCTCGAGGCGGCCGTGCAGATCTTCCACGTGCGCGGCGGCCGGGTGCGCGGCCAGCGGGGCTGGGTCACCGACCGGGTCGCCAACCTCTCCACGGCCGAGCTGGTCGAGAGTGCCCTCACCCAGCTCTACGGAGAGGAGCGCGGCGAGGCCGTGCCCCGGGAGGTCCTGGTGCCCGCCCTGCCCGAGCCGCCCGAGCCGGTCGCCGACTGGCTCAGCGAGCGCCGCGGCTCTCGGGTCAGCCTGCGGGTGCCCCAGCGCGGCGACAAGAAGGACCTGATGACCACGGTCGAGCGCAACGCCCAGCAGGCGCTCGCCCTGCACAAGACCAAGCGCGCCTCCGACCTCACCACCAGGTCCCGCGCCCTCGAGGAGATCGCCGAGGCTCTCGGCCTCGACTCGGCGCCGCTGCGCATCGAGTGCTTCGACGTCTCCCACCTCCAGGGCGACGACGTGGTCGCCTCCATGGTCGTCTTCGAGGACGGCCTGGCCCGCAAGAGCGAGTACCGGCGGTTTGAGATCAAGAGCTTCGCCGGCCAGGACGACGTGCGCGCCATGCACGAGGTCGTCTCCCGGCGCTTCCGCCGCTATCTCCGCGAGCGCGAGAAGACCGGCGAGTGGGCCGTGGAGGAACCGGAGGACGAGGTTCCCGCGTCCCTCCGCACGGAGGACGGCCGCCCCAAGCGCTTCGCCTACCCGCCCCAGCTCGTGGTGGTGGACGGCGGACAGCCGCAGGTGGCCGCCGCCCGCCGGGCCATGGACGACCTCGGCATCGACGACGTCGCCGTCTGCGGCCTCGCCAAGCGGCTCGAGGAGGTATGGCTGCCGGGCGAGGAGGATCCGGTGATTCTGCCGCGCACCAGCGAGGGCCTGTACCTGCTGCAGCGCGTCCGGGACGAGGCGCACCGCTTCGCCATCCGCTATCAGCGCGGAAAGCGGTCACAATCGATAAGGAAGGGTCCCCTCGACACCGTCACCGGACTCGGGGAGGCCCGCAAGAAGGCCCTGCTCAAGCACTTCGGCTCGGTCAAGCGGCTCCGCGCCGCCACGGTCGAGGAGATCTGCGAGGTGCCCGGCATCGGCCGCAAGACCGCGGAGACGGTCGCCGCCGCGCTCGCCGCGAGCGGCCAGGTCGCCCCAGCGGTCAACACCGCCACCGGCGAGATCGTCGACGACTGAGCCGGCGGCACGCCTGGCGGTGGGCGCCCGGCACGGGCGCGGCCCACCACGCGACCATCACAGAGAACAGACAGGCGGGGGACAGCAGACATGAGTGAGCAGACAAGAGGCGAAGAACAGGCCCCGTCGCCGCCCGGCGACGAGGTCGTCACCATCCCCGAGCTGGTGATCATCACCGGCATGTCAGGCGCCGGCCGCAGCACCGCGGCCAAGTGCCTGGAGGACCTCGGCTGGTTCGTCGTGGACAACCTGCCGCCGGCCCTCATCCCGACCATGGTCGACCTCGGCGCCCGCTCCCAGGGCAACGTTGCGCGCATCGCCGTCGTGGTCGACGTCCGCGGCCGCAGCTTCTTTGACAGCCTCCGCGAGTCCCTGAGCGACCTGGCGGCCAAGGGCGTCACCCGGCGCGTCGTCTTCCTTGAGGCCTCGGACAACGCGCTGGTGCAGCGCTTCGAGTCGGTCCGCCGACCGCACCCGCTGCAGGGCGACGGCCGGATCGTCGACGGCATCGCCGCCGAGCGCGACCTGCTGCGCGAGCTGCGCGGCGACGCCGACCTGGTCATCGACACCTCCAACCTCAACGTGCACGAGCTGCGCGCCAAGATGGACGCCCAGTTCACCAGCGGTGACGAGCCGGAACTGCGCGCCACCGTGATGTCCTTCGGGTACAAGTACGGCCTGCCGGTGGACGCCGACCACGTCGTGGACTGCCGGTTCCTGCCCAACCCGCACTGGGTGCCCGAGCTGCGGCCCTACACCGGCACCAGCGAGGAGGTCGCCGGCTACGTGTTCAACCAGCCGGGCGCCAAGGAGTTCCTCGACCGGTACGCGGAGCTGCTGCAGCTGATCGCCAGCGGCTACCGCCGCGAGGGCAAGCGCTACGTCACCATCGCCGTCGGCTGCACCGGCGGCAAGCACCGCAGCGTCGCCATGTCGGAGCGGCTGGCCCGCCGGCTGGCCGCGGAAGGGATCGAGACGGTCGTGGTCCACCGGGACATGGGGCGCGAATAGGAATGCCGCGCAAGGGGCTCCGGCAGCGCCGGACAGCGGACGTGGTCGGTCGCGCCAGGCGCGGCGGCAGGCCGCGGAGCGGGCGCCGGGCGCAGCCCAAGGTCGTCGCGCTCGGCGGCGGCATGGGGCTGGCGGCCTCGCTGGCCGCGCTGCGCCGGATCACCGGCGACCTGACCGCCGTGGTCACGGTCGCCGACGACGGCGGGTCGAGCGGCCGGCTGCGCGCCGAGCTCGGCGTCCTGCCGCCCGGCGACCTCCGCAAGGCGCTGGCCGCCCTGTGCGGCGACGACGACTGGGGGCGCACCTGGTCCGAGGTGGTGCAGCACCGCTTCAAGAGCGAGGGCGCCCTGCACGACCACGCCGTGGGTAACCTGCTGATCGTCGCCCTGTGGGAGCAGCTCGGCGACCACGTCCGCGCCCTCGACCTGGTCGGCAAGCTGCTCGGCGCGCACGGCAGGGTGCTGCCGATGTCCGCCGTGCCGCTTGAGCTCGAGGCGCTGGTCCGCGGCCACGAGCCGACCCGTCCTGAGGAGCTGAGCCGGGTCAGGGGCCAGGTGGCGGTGGCGCTCACCCCTGGCGAGGTGCGGCAGGTCATGCTGGTGCCGTCCGGCCCGCCAGCGGTCCCCGAGGCCGTCGAGGCGGTGCTCGACGCCGACTGGGTGGTGCTCGGCCCGGGGTCCTGGTTCTCCTCCGTCATCCCACATCTGTTGGTCCCGGAACTGCTCGACGCCCTGACCCGCACCAAGGCGCGCCGGGTGCTCTCGCTCAACCTGGCCCCGCAACCCGGCGAAACTGATGGCTTCTCCCCGCAGCGTCATGTGGAGGTTTTGGTACAACACGCCCCTAAACTCGCCTTCGACGTGGTGCTGGCAGACCAGGCCGCCGTCCCGGACCAGGAGAGCCTGAGCCGGGCCGCCGAGCGTCTTGGGGCCAGGGTCGAGCTGGCGCCGGTGGCCGCGGCCGGGGGCATGCCGGACGGGGCGGTGTCCCCGAGGCACGACCCGGAGCTGTTGGCGGCCGCGTACGACCGTATTTTTCGGATGCATGGAAGGATCGGCCCATGGCGATGACGGCTGCGGTGAAGGACGAGATCTCCCGGCTTCCCGTCACCCGCACCTGCTGCCGCAAGTCGGAGGTGTCGTCGATCCTGCGCTTCGCGGGCGGCCTGCACCTGGTCAGCGGGCGGATCGTGATCGAGGCCGAGCTCGACACCGGGATCGCGGCCCGGCGATTGCGCCGGGACATCCTGGAGATCTTCGGCCACACCTCCGACCTGGTCGTGATGGCCCCCGGTGGGCTGCGCCGCGGCAGCCGGTACGTGGTCCGCGTGGTGGCGGGCGGCGACCAGCTGGCCCGGCAGACCGGCCTGGTGGACGGCCGCGGCCGGCCCATCCGCGGCCTCCCGCCGCAAGTGGTCTCCGGCGCCACCTGCGACGCCGAGGCCGCCTGGCGCGGTGCCTTCCTCGCCCACGGCTCGCTGACCGAGCCAGGACGCTCCTCCTCGCTCGAGGTCACCTGCCCCGGTCCTGAGGCCGCCCTCGCCCTGGTCGGCGCGGCGCGCCGGCTGCAGATCGGCGCCAAGGCCCGCGAGGTACGCAGCGTGGACCGCGTCGTCGTCCGGGACGGTGACGCCATCGGCGCCCTGCTGACGCGGCTCGGCGCCCACGAGTCGGTGCTCGCCTGGGAGGAGCGCCGGATGCGGCGCGAAGTCAGGGCCACCGCGAACCGCCTCGCCAACTTCGACGACGCCAACCTCCGCCGCTCCGCCCGCGCCGCCGTCGCCGCCGGCGCCCGCGTGCAGCGCGCGCTGGAGATCCTGGGCGAGGAGGTGCCCGACCACCTGGCCGCCGCGGGCCGGCTGCGGATGGAGCACAAGCAGGCCTCGCTTGAGGAGTTGGGCGCGCTGGCCGAGCCGCCGCTGACCAAGGACGCGGTCGCCGGCCGCATCCGGCGGCTGCTCGCCATGGCCGACAAGCGGGCGCAGGATCTGGGCATCCCGGGCACCGAGGCCAGCCTCACCGAGGAGATGGTGGGCTGACCGCGTCCCCTTTCGGGGCATCGGCGGCGGCCGGTCAAGTGGTGTTCCGGCCCATGATTCCGGGCCGGAACACCCCATGGCCGATGTCATACGCGCCGGGTGGTCGCGGTAGGGTCGGAGGCGGTCGGGGACATCCCAATACATCATCGCCGGTGTCCGTTTCGCCGGCGTACCAACGAGGAGATCGGTTCGTGACGATCCGCGTAGGAATCAACGGCTTTGGCCGTATCGGTCGCAACTACTTCCGCGCGCTCCTTGAACAGGGAGCGGATGTCCAGATCGTTGGCGTCAACGACCTGACCGACAACGCGACCCTGGTGCACCTGCTGAAGTACGACAGCATCCTCGGTCGGCTGAAGCAGGAGGTCAGCCACACCGAGGACACCATCACGGTCGGCAACCAGACCTTCAAGACCCTGGCCGAGCGTGACCCGGCCAACCTGCCCTGGGGCGAGCTCGGCGCCGACCTCGTCATCGAGTCGACCGGCATCTTCACCAAGCGGGCCGACGCCGCCAAGCACCTCGCCGCCGGCGCCAAGAAGGTCCTGATCTCCGCGCCCGCCAAGGACGAGGACATCACGGTCGTGATGGGCGTCAACCAGGACAAGTACGACCCGGCCGCGCACGACGTCATCTCCAACGCTTCCTGCACCACCAACTGTGTGGCGCCGATGGCCAAGGTGCTCGACGAGAGCTTCGGCATCGTCAAGGGCCTGATGACCACCGTCCACGCCTACACCAACGACCAGCGCATCCTGGACTTCCCGCACAAGGACCTGCGCCGGGCACGCGCCGCCGCGGTCAACATCATTCCGACCACCACCGGCGCCGCCAAGGCCACCTCGCTGGTCCTGCCGCAGCTCAAGGGCAAGCTCGACGGCATCGCGCTCCGCGTTCCGGTCCCCACCGGCTCCGTCACCGACCTGGTGGTCGAGCTGGACCGCGAGGTCACCAAGGAAGAGGTCAACGCGGCCTTCAAGTCCGCCGCCGAGAGCCAGCTCAAGGGCATCCTGGAGTACACCGAGGACCAGATCGTCTCCTCGGACATCGTCAACTGGCCGGCCTCCTGCACCCTGGACGCCTCGCTCACCATGGCGCAGGGCAAGCAGGTCAAGATCGTCGGCTGGTACGACAACGAGTGGGGCTACTCCAACCGTCTCGTCGACCTCACCGTCTACGTCGGCGAGCGTCTCTGACCAGGCGCTGAAGACCCCGTCGGAGTAGTAGGAGCAGGGGCCCGCGGCGCGCGCCGCGGGCCCTGGGGCCTGTCTTCCGGATCTTCGCGGGCTCGCGACGAGCCCCCAGCCTGGCGGCTGGGAGGTACCCCCAGGCATCCCGGCTGGCCGCGTTGCCGCACGCCGCGGAGCGGCATATGGACACCGCGTGCGAGTACGACCACGTACGAGCTGCGCTGCTGTCGATGTGCGGCTCCGCCGCGTGGGGCGCCTTGCCAGCGAATGGGGGCACCTCCCAGCGTCAGCTGGGGGAGCCATCCGCCGCTCGCTGATCCACGAAGATCCAAAAGACAGGCCCTGGCACACCAGCCCCCAGGAGCCGGAACACACACCATGCAGACGATTGACGATCTTCAGGTCGCCGGGCAGCGGGTCTTCGTCCGCGCCGACCTCAACGTCCCGCTCGACGGCGAGACCATCACCGACGACGGCCGCATCCGGGCCGCCGTGCCGACCATCACCAAGCTCGCCGAGGCGGGCGCCAAGGTGATCGTGGCCTCCCACCTCGGCCGCCCCAAGGGCGCGCCCGAGCCGCGGTACTCGCTGGCCCCCGTCGCCCGGCGGCTCGGCGAACTGCTCGGCAGGCCCGTCGCGTTCGCCACCGACACCGTCGGCGAGAGCGCCACCGCCACCGTCGCCTCGCTCGCCGAGGGACAGGTCGCGCTCCTCGAGAACCTCCGCTTCAACCCCGGCGAGACCAGCAAGGACGACGCCGAGCGCGGCGCCTTCGCCGACCAGCTCGCGGCCCTCGCCGACGCCTACGTCGGCGACGGCTTCGGCGCCGTCCACCGCAGGCACGCCTCCGTCTTCGACCTCCCCGGCCGGCTGCCGCGCGCCGCCGGCGGCCTGATCGCCACCGAGGTCGGCGTGCTGCGCCAGCTCACCGAGAACGTGTCGCGCCCCTACGCGGTGGTGCTCGGCGGCGCCAAGGTCTCCGACAAGCTCGGCGTCATCGCCCACCTCCTCCAGCGCGCCGACCGCATCCTGATCGGCGGCGGCATGGCCTACACCTTCCTCAAGGCCCAGGGCCATGAGGTCGGCGACTCGCTGCTCCAGGAGGACCAGATCCCGGCCGTCCAGGGCTACCTGGAGCAGGCGAAGGAGCGCGGCGTCGAGTTCGTGCTCCCGGTCGACGTGGTCGCCACCAAGGAGTTCCCCGACCTGTCGAGCAAGGCGCCGGTCGAGGCATCGGTGGTGCCCGCCGACGCCATCCCGGCCGGGCTGATGGGCCTGGACATCGGCCCGGAGACCAGGAAGCTGTACGCGGCCAAGCTCGCCGACGCCGCCACCGTGTTCTGGAACGGCCCGATGGGCGTCTTCGAACACCCCGACCTCGCCGAGGGGACCAGGGCCGTGGCCCAGGCCCTGGTGGACAGCTCCGCCTTCAGCGTCGTCGGCGGCGGCGACTCGGCCGCGGCCGTCCGTATCCTCGGCTTCGACGAGGCGGCCTTCGGTCACATCTCGACCGGCGGCGGCGCCAGCCTCGAATACCTGGAGGGCAAGACCCTCCCCGGCCTCGCCGCACTGGAGGACTGAACCATGGCCACCGCGTCTTCGCGAACCCCGCTGATGGCGGGCAACTGGAAGATGAACCTCAACCACCTGGAGGCCATCGCCCACGTACAGAAGCTGGCCTTCGCCCTCTCCGACAAGGACTACGACGCCGTCGAGGTCGCCGTCCTGCCGCCGTTCACCGACCTGCGGTCTGTGCAGACCCTGGTCGACGGCGACAAGCTCAAGATCAGGTACGGTGCCCAGGACATCTCGGCCCACGACTCGGGCGCCTACACCGGAGAGATCTCCGGGCCCATGCTGGCCAAGCTGAACTGCACCTACGTCGTGATCGGCCACTCCGAGCGCCGGCAGTACCACGGCGAGGACGAGGCGACCTGCAACGCCAAGGTCAAGGCCGCCTACCGGCACGGGCTCACCCCGATCCTCTGCGTCGGCGAGCCGCTCGAGGTCCGCAAGGCCGGCACCCACGTCGAGCACACCCTCGCCCAGCTCGACGGGGCCCTGAAGGACGTGCCGGCCGCCCAGGCCGAGTCCATCGTCATCGCCTACGAGCCGGTCTGGGCCATCGGCACCGGCGAGGTCGCCACCCCGGAGGACGCGCAGGAGGTGTGCGCGGCGATCAGGGCCAGGCTCGCGGAGCTCTACGACGGCTCGCTTGCCGAGCAGGTGCGCATCCAGTACGGCGGCTCAGTCAAGGCGGGAAACGTGTCCGCGATCATGGCCAAGCCGGACGTGGACGGGGCCCTGGTCGGGGGTGCCGCGCTGGACGCCGACGAGTTCGTCAAGATCGTTCGGTTCCGCGACCAGTAGAAGAGCGACCAGTAGAATCAGTTAAATCGGCACCGCGCGGTACGCTGTCCGGGGCCGGCCGGTGCGGTGGGTAGCCGCGAGGTCGGCCCAAGGCAGAGATCACTTGTCCGTGCGACGTTGTTGAGAGAGTTGGTCCAGTCGTGGAAACGGCGTTCCAGATCGCGCTGATCATCTTCAGCTTCCTGTTGGCCTTGCTCGTGCTCATGCACAAGGGAAAGGGCGGCGGTCTCTCCGACATGTTCGGCGGAGGCATGCAGTCCTCGGTCGGCGGTTCGTCGGTCGCCGAGCGGAACCTGGACCGGATCACGGTGGTGGTCGGCCTCATCTGGTTCGGGATCGTCGTGATCCTGGGCCTGTTGATGAGGTCCTGACGACGGCCTGGCCATGAACCGGTAAGTCAGTAACTCGAAGCACTGGACGTGCGTTGAGCCTTGCATAAACTGAGGACTTCGCAGGATGTCAGGCAGGAGTAACGACCGTGGCAGGTGGCAACGCGATCCGGGGTAGCCGGGTCGGCGCGGGGCCCATGGGTGAGGCCGAGCGCGGCGAGTCCGCTCCTCGGCTGAGGGTCTCCTTCTGGTGTGCGAACGGGCACGAGACACAGCCCAGCTTCGCGAGCGACGCACAGATTCCGGACACCTGGGACTGCCCGCGCTGCGGCTTCCCGGCCGGCACCGAGCGGGACTCGCCCCCGGACCCACCGCGCACCGAGCCGTACAAGACGCACCTCGCTTATGTCCGCGAGCGCCGCAGCGACGCCGACGGCGAGGCGATCCTCGCCGAGGCGCTGGCCAAGCTGCGCGGCGAGATCTGAGCGCCTGGGCGCGTCCGTTCCCCATCACACGCGAGCACACGCGTCCTTCGGGCCCGGGCCCCGGTTTCACCCACCGGGGCCCGGGCCCGTCGCGTACCCACCCGAGGGCGATCGACTAGCGTTGCGCGCGAGGTGGGAACAGCGAGACGGACGGATGGGTTGACCGGGTATGAGGCTCGATCGGACTGCTGAGTGGAGCGCGTTGGCGAAGCACCGGGATGACCTGGGGGAGGTGCATCTGCGGGAGCTGTTCGCCGGCGACGCCGGGCGGGCCGAGCGGTACCGGGCCCAGGTCGGCGACCTGCGTGTCGACTACTCGAAGAACCTGGTGACGGACGAGACGCTGCGGCTGCTGCGCGCGCTCGCCGAGGCCACCGGCGTCGCCGAGTTGAGGGACGCCATGTTCCGTGGCGAGCGGATCAACATCACGGAGAACCGCGCCGTGTTGCACACCGCGCTGCGCGCCCCGCGGGACGCGGTGATCGAGGTCGACGGCGAGAACGTGGTGCCCGCCGTGCACGCGGTCCTCGACCGGATGGCCGAGTTCGCCGAGCGGGTCCGCTCCGGTGCGTGGACCGGCCACACCGGCAGGCGCATCAGGAACGTGGTGAACATCGGCATCGGCGGCTCCGACCTCGGCCCCGCCATGGCCTACGAGGTGCTGCGGCCCTACACCGCACGGGAGTTGACCTTCCGTTTCGTCTCCAACGTGGACGGCGCCGACCTGCACGAGGCGGTGCGCGACCTGGACCCTGCCGAGACGCTGATCATCGTCGCCTCCAAGACGTTCACCACCATCGAGACCATCACCAACGCCACCTCGGCCCGCGAGTGGCTGCTCGCCGGTCTCGGCGGCGACCAGGCCGCGGTGGCCCGGCACTTCGTGGCCGTGTCCACCAACGCCGAGCAGGTCGCCGAGTTCGGCATCGACACCCAGAACATGTTCGAGTTCTGGGACTGGGTCGGCGGCCGGTACTCCTACGACTCCGCCATCGGCCTCTCGCTGGTCATCGCCATCGGCCCCGAGCGGTTCCGCGAGATGCTGGCCGGCTTCCACCTCGTCGACGAGCACTTCCGCACCGCGCCGATCGAGGAGAACGTGCCGATGCTGCTCGGCCTGTTGGGGATCTGGTACGGCGGCTTCTGGGACGCCCAGGCGCACGCCGTGCTGCCCTACAGCCACTACCTGTCCCGGTTCACCGCCTACCTCCAGCAGTTGGACATGGAGTCCAACGGCAAGTACGTCGACCGGCAGGGCGAGCCGGTGAGTTGGCAGACCGGGCCCGTGGTGTGGGGCACCCCCGGCACCAACGGACAGCACGCCTACTACCAGTTGCTGCACCAGGGCACCAAGCTCGTCCCGGCCGACCTCATCGGCTTCGCCCGGCCGGTGGCCGAGCTCGCCCCCACCCTCGCCGCCCAGCACGACCTGCTGATGGCCAACCTCTTCGCGCAGGGGCAGGCGTTGGCGTTCGGCAAGACCGCGGACGAGGTGCGGGCCGAGGGCGTCGCCGAGGAGCTCGTGCCGCACCGCACCTTCCCGGGGAACCGGCCCACCACCACCATCCTGGCCGCCGAGCTGACCCCGTCCGTGCTCGGCCAGCTCGTCGCCCTGTACGAGCACAAGGTGTTCGTGCAGGGCGCGGTCTGGGACATCGACTCCTTCGACCAGTGGGGCGTCGAGCTCGGCAAGGTGCTCGCCAAGCGCGTCGAGCCGGCCCTCACGGAGACGTCGACATCAGCCGCTGGCGCGGCGGGCGAGGTGCCGGGGCTCGACGCCTCCACGGCGCGACTGGTCGCCACCTACCGCGAGTTGCGTGGGCGTTAGGAGAGCCGCTCCGGCGGCAGGGCCGAGGCGGCGGCGCGGTCGAGCAGCCACAGGGTGCGGGCCGTGCCGCGCGCGCCGGCCGCCGGAGCGTCGACGGCGGCCACCTCGCCCGTGAGCGCGGTGGCCGCCGCCTCGGCCTTGTCCTCGCCCGCCGCGAGCAGCCACACCTGGCGCGCAGAACGGATCGCCGGCAGCGTCAGCGTGATGCGGGTGGGCGGCGGCTTGGGGGCGTCCCGCACGGCGAGGACCGTCCGCTTCTCCTCCCGCACCGCCGGCAGCCCGGGGAACAGCGAGGCCACGTGCGTGTCCGGGCCGACGCCGAGCATCAGCACGTCGAAGGGACCGGCCGCCACCGCCAGTTCGGCGGCGTAGGAGGTGGCCGCCGCGTCCACGTCGTCGCCGTGCCGGCCGTCGGACGCCGGCATCGGGTGCACCCGTGCCGGGTCGAGCGGCAGGTCGTCGAGGAGCGCCTGCCGCGCCTGCGTCTCGTTGCGGTCCGGGTCGCCCTCCGGCAGGAAGCGCTCGTCGCCCCACCACAGGTCGACCCGGGCCCAGTCCACGGACTCCCTGGCCGGCGAGCCGGCCAGCGCGGCCAGCACCCCGTTGCCGTTGCGGCCGCCCGTGAGCACCACGGACGCCGAGCCGCGGGCCGTCTGCGCGTCCACGATCTCCGTGATCAGCCGGGCCGCCGTGGCCTGCGCCATCAGCTCCTTGTCATCGTGCACCACCAGACGTGGCGTCCCCGTCATGCCTTCTTCTCCCTGCTCCGGGTCGACTTCGCGGGCTTGCTCGACTTGGCCGGCCGGCCCGGCCGGTGCCGCGCCTCACCCGGCGAGCGCCTGGGCAGCGGCGGCCGCTCCTGGGCCTGCGCCGTGCCCGCCGACCCGGAACCGAGCCGGTCCACGCCGTGCCGCACCGCCTCCGCGTACGCCTCGTCCGGGTCGAGCCGGCGCAGCTCCTCGGCGATCAGCTCGGCCGTCGACCGCCGGTGCAGCGCCACGTGCCGGTCGGGCTGCCCGGGCACCGCCAGCGTGGCCAGCGAACCGTCGGCGCGGTCCAGGCAGATGACCCCGTCCTCGGTGGTCAGCCGCACCGCCGTGATGCCTGGCCCCGGCGAGACCACCCGGTCCACCGGCACCCCGAGCCGCTCCGCCAGCCACAACCCGAGCAGCTCGCTGCTCGGGTTGTACTCCTCGCCGGCCACCTCGGCCGCCGTGATCGGGCCGTGTCGCTGGTCGAGCGCCGCCGCCAGCACGCTGCGCCACGGCGTGATCCGGGTCCAGGCCAGGTCGGTGTCGCCCGGCGCGTAGACCCGGGCCCGCTCGCCGAGCGCCGCCACCGGGTCCTCGCAGGCCGCCGCGTCCGTGATCCGCCGCTGCGCCAGCGTGCCGAGCAGGTCCTCGGCCGGATGCGGCGGCGCCTCGTCCGGCCACCACACCACCACCGGCGCGTCCGGCAGCAGCAGCGGCAGCACCACGCTGTAGGCGTGGCCCGCCAACTCGCCGTGCAGCCGCAGCAGCACCGTCTCGCCGTTGCCCGTCTCGCCGCCGACCCGCACCTCCGCGTCGAGCCGCGCGGAGGCGCGCTCGCGCGGCGAACGCCCCGGGCGCCTGATCACCACCAGGATCCGGGAGGGGTGCTCCTTGGACGCCTCGCTCGCCGCCCGGAGCGCGTCGTAGTGGTTGCCCTCGTCGGTGACGATGACCAGGGTCAGCACCATGCCGACCGCCGAGCCCACCGCGCGTCTGGCCTCGACCAGCGCCGCGTTGACCTTGCTGGACGTCGTTTCGGTGAGATCGATGTTCATGGCCGGCGCCAGCTCCGTCCGTCTCGTGCCAGCATCTCGTCCGCCGCCTCCGGGCCCCAGGTGCCCGAGGCGTACGGCTCGGGCCTGCCGTGCCGCGCCCAGTACTCCTCGATGGGGTCCAGGATCTCCCACGACCGCTCCACCTCCTGGTGGCGGGGGAAGAGGTTGGCGTCGCCGAGCAGCACGTCGAGCAGCAGCCGCTCGTATGCCTCGGGGCTGGACTCGGTGAAGGACTCGCCGTAGGCGAAGTCCATGGTGACGTCCCTGATCTCCATCTGGGTGCCGGGCACCTTGGAGCCGAACCGCACCGTGACGCCCTCGTCCGGCTGCACCCGGATCACCAGCGCGTTGTGGCCGAGCTCCTGGGTGTCGGTGGTGTCGAACGGCGAGTAGGGGGCCTGCTGGAAGACCACCGCGATCTCCGTCACCCGGCGGCCGAGCCGCTTGCCGGTGCGCAGGTAGAACGGCACCCCCGCCCACCGCCGGTTGTCGATCTCCAGCTTGAGCGCCGCGTAGGTGTCGGTGGTGGAGTCGGCGTCGATGCCCTCCTCCTCCAGGTAACCGAGCACCTTCTCGCCGCCCTGCCAGCCGCCCGTGTACTGGCCGCGCACCGTGTGCCTGGCCAGGTCGCGCGGGAGCCGCACTGCCTCGAGCACCTTCAGCTTCTCGGTCACCAGCGCGTCGGCCTCGAACGAGGACGGCTCCTCCATGGCGGTCAGCGCCAGCAGTTGGAGCAGGTGGTTCTGGATCACGTCCCGCGCGGAGCCGATGCCGTCGTAGTAGCCGGCACGGCCACCGATGCCGATGTCCTCGGCCATGGTGATCTGCACGTGGTCCACGTACGACCGGTTCCAGATCGGCTCGAACATCGTGTTGGCGAACCGCAGCGCCAGGATGTTCTGGACCGTCTCCTTGCCCAGGTAGTGGTCGATCCTGAACACCTCGTGCGGCGCGAACACCTCGTGCACCACCGAGTTGAGCTCCTGGGCGCTTGCCAGGTCGTGCCCGAACGGCTTCTCGATCACCGCCCGCCGCCACGACCCGTGCGGCGCCTCCGACAGACCGCTGCCGCGCAGCTGCCGCACCACCTCGGGGAAGTACTTCGGCGGCACCGACAGGTAGAACGCGAAGTTCCCACCCGTGCCGCGCTCCTTGTCGAGCCGCTCGATCGTCTCCCGCAGCGTCGCGAAGGCGTCGTCGTCGCCGAAGACGCCGGGCACGAACCGCATGCCCTCGGCCAGCTGCCGCCAGACCTCCTCGCGGAAGGGGGTGCGCGAGTACCGGCTTACCGACTTGCGCACCACCTCGGCGAAGTCCTCGTGCTCCCAGTCCCGGCGGGCGAAGCCCACCAGCGAGAACCCCGGCGGCAGCAGACCCCGGTTGGCGAGGTCGTAGACCGCAGGCATCAGCTTCTTGCGCGACAGGTCACCCGTCACGCCGAAGATCACCAGACCGGAGGGGCCCGCGATGCGCGGCAGCCGCCGGTCCTGCGCGGTGCGCAGCGGGTTGCCGCCGGCCGGGGGCCGGGACGACGCCGCCCGCTTCGATCCGCCGCTCACCTCCGGGTCAGCCCTTCCCACCCGCGAGGCGCTCGAGCTCCGCCTTGGTGGACTCGAGCAGGCCGTCCCAGGAGTGGGCGAACTTCTCCACGCCCTCGTCCTCGAGCACCTGGACCACGTCGTCGTACGACACGCCGATCTTCTCCAGCGCGTCCAGCGCGGCACGGGCCTCCTCGTAGGTGCCGGCGATCGTGTTCCCGCTGATCACCCCGTGATCCTCGACCGCCCGCAGGGTGGCCTCCGGCATGGTGTTGACCGTGCCGGGCGCCACGAGGTCCGCGACGTACATGGTGTCGGGGTAGGCCGGGTCCTTGACGCCGGTGGAGGCCCACAGCGGCCGCTGCGGGTTGGCACCCTCCCGCGCCAGGGCCTGCCAGCGGTCGGCCGCCACGACCTCCTCGTACGCCTGGTACGCCAGCCGCGCGTTGGCCACCGCAGCCTTGCCGCGCAGCGCGGTCGCCTCCGACGTGCCCAGCGCGTCGAGCCGCTTGTCGACCTCGGTGTCCACCCGGGAGACGAAGAACGACGCCACCGAGTAGATGGCCGACAGGTCGAGGCCCTTGGCCCTGGCCTTCTCGAGCCCCGCCTGGTAGGCGTCCATCACCTCGCGGTAGCGGTCGAGCGAGAAGATCAGCGTCACGTTCACGCTGATGCCCCGCCCGATGACCTCGGTGATCGCCGGCAGCCCGGCCCGGGTCGCCGGGATCTTGATGAACGTGTTGGGGCGGTCCACCAGCCAGGCGAGCTGCTTGGCCTCGGCGATGGTGGCCGCCGTGTCGTGCGCGAGCCGGGGGTCCACCTCGATGGACACCCGGCCGTCGAGACCGCCGGTCGCCTCGTGCAGCGGGCGCAGCACGTCCGCCGCGTCCCGCACGTCGGCGGTGGTGATCATGCGCACCGCCTCCTCGACCGTCACCCGCCTGGCGGCCAGGTCGGCCACCTGTTCCTCGTAACCGTCGCCCCCCGAGATCGCCTTCTGGAAGATCGTCGGGTTGGTCGTCACGCCCACGACATGCTGCTGGTCAAGCAGCTCACTGAGATTGCCTGAGCTGATCCGGGCCCGGGACAGGTCGTCCAGCCAGATCGCCACGCCCTCGTCGGAAAGGCGCCCGAGTGCGTCTGTCATTGGAATCGCGTCTCCTGGTGTCGTGTGCCGTCGTCGTCGTTGACCGGTACGGGCGGGTGGTGGGTGCCGGCGGCGGGCCGCCGGCACCCCGCGTCAGCGTGTCGAGGCCGCCAGCGACTCCCTCGCGGCCGACGCCACGGCCTCGGGCGTGATGCCGAACTCACGGTAGAGCGTCTGGTAGTCCGCCGAGGCGCCGAAGCGCTCAAGCGACACGACCCGCCCGTGCTGTCCCACATAACGGTGCCAGGTCAGGCCGATGCCCGCCTCCACCGCCACTCGCGCCGTCACCTCGGGCAGCAGCACGCTGTCCCGGTACGCCTGGTCCTGCTCCTCGAACCACTCCACGCACGGCACCGAGACCACCCGGGTCGGCAGGCCGTCCGCCTGGAGCTCCTGCCGGGCGGCGAGCGCCAGGTGCACCTCGGAGCCGGTGGCGATCAGGATGACGCGCGGCGCGCCGCCCTCCGCCTCGGTGTGCACGTAAGCGCCCTTGGCCGTGCCCTCGTTGGGCGCGTAGGTCGGCACGTTCTGCCGGGTCAGGGCGAGGCCGTGCGGGGCGTCGGCGCGGCGCAGGATCTCGCGCCAGGCGATGGCCGTCTCGTTGGCGTCGGCCGGGCGCACCACGTTCAGCCCGGGGATGGCGCGCAGCGCGGCCAGGTGCTCCACCGGCTGGTGGGTCGGGCCGTCCTCGCCGAGGCCGATCGAGTCGTGCGTCCACACGTAGGTGACGGGCTGCTTCATCAGCGCCGCGAGGCGCACGGCGGGCCGCATGTAGTCGGAGAACACCAGGAAGGTGCCGCCGTAGATGCGGGTGTTGCCGTGCAGCGACACGCCGTTCATCACCGCGCCCATGGCGTGCTCGCGAATCCCGTAGTGCACGGTACGGCCGTACGGGTTGGCCTCGGGCAGCGGGTTGCCCGCCGGCAGGAACGAGGAGGACGAGTCGATCGTGGTGTTGTTCGATCCGGCCAGGTCGGCGGAGCCGCCCCACAGCTCGGGGATGATCGCGCCGAGGTCCTTCAGCACCTGGCCCGACGCCTTGCGGGTGGCCACGGAAGAACCCTCGTCGAAGACCGGCAGCGCCTTCTCCCAGCCCTCCGGCAGCTTCCCGGCCCTGATCCGGTCGAACTCGGCGGCGCGCTCCGGGTTGGCCTCGCGCCAGACCGCCAGCTCCTTCTCCCAGGCGGCGCGCGCCGCCTGGCCGCGCTCCACCGCGCCGCGCGCGTGCTCGAGCACCGCGTCCTCGACCTGGAAGTGCTGCTCGGGGTCGAAGCCGAGCACCCGCTTGGTGGCGGCCACCTCGTCGGCGCCGAGCGCCGAGCCGTGCGCGGCCTCGGTGTTCTGCGCGTTGGGCGCCGGCCAGGCGATGATCGAGCGCGCGGCGATGATCGAGGGGCGCTCGGTCTCCTCCTTCGCGGCCTGGAACGCGGCGTGCAGCGCGGCCGGGTCCAGGTCGCCGTCCTCCTTCGGCGCCACGCGCTGCACGTGCCAGCCGTACGCCTCGAAGCGGGCCAGCACGTCCTCGGAGAACGCGGTGGCGGTGTCGCCCTCGATGGAGATGTGGTTGTCGTCGTAGAGCAGCACCAGGTTGCCGAGCTTCTGGTGGCCCGCGAGCGAGACGGCCTCGGCGGCCACGCCCTCCTGGAGGCAGCCGTCACCGGCGATGGTGTAGATGGTGTGGTCGAACGGGGAGGTGCCGGGGGCCGCGTCCGGGTCGAACAGGCCGCGCTCGTAGCGGGCGGCCATCGCCATGCCCACCGCGTTGCCGATGCCCTGACCAAGCGGCCCGGTGGTGGTCTCGACGCCCACCGTGTGGCCGTGCTCCGGGTGCCCTGGGGTCCTGCTGCCCCAGGTGCGGAACGACTTCAGGTCGTCCAGGGTCAGGCCGTAGCCGGCCAGGTACAGCTGGACGTAGAGCGTGAGGCTGGTGTGGCCCACGGACAGGACGAACCGGTCGCGGCCGGTCCAGTCGGGGTCGGAGGGGTCGTGCCGCATGAGCTTCTGGAAGATCAGGTAGGCGGCTGGCGCCAGGCTCATGGCCGTGCCGGGGTGGCCGTTACCGACCTTCTGCACGGCGTCCGCGGCCAAAACCCGGGCGGTGTCGACGGCCCGCTGGTCCAGGTCGGTCCATTCGAGGTCTGAGGTGGTCGGCTTGCTGCTCACCCTGCGTCAGGGCTCCCTTCCGCGTATGTTCCGCGTGTGTCAGGCCGGTGACGGGGACGATCCGCCAGGCGGCGGGTGGCTCACCGGGCCGCCGTCGAGCCTACCTCTGGGCGGGGTCCCGGCCGGGAGCCCGCTCCTTCGGGGGCCGCTGGCCGACACCTCAAGGGTGCCCCAGGCCGGCCCGGCCGGCATGTCCACGGGCCGCACAACGCTCGGACACGGGCACCCCCAGTGACAAGCCGTGTAAGTCGGGCGTCTAGAGTGACGGGGCACAACCGATCGCCGATGTCGTACAACCAGGGGTGTCCGTGACGGCCGTTGATTCCCGTCCCGTGGCAGAGCTCGGCTCCGCCTCGGGTCGTTGGACACCGAGGGCGAGGTTCTGGGCGTTCGTCGCCCTCACCAAGCCCCGCATCATCGAGCTGCTGCTGATGACGACGGTCCCCGTGATGTTCCTCGCCGAGGGCGGGGTGCCAGAACCGTGGCTGGTGCTCGCCACCTGCCTCGGCGGCTACCTCTCGGCGGGCGGCGCCAACGCGCTCAACATGTACATCGACCGCGACATCGACGCCGTGATGGAGCGCACGAAGAACCGCCCGCTGGTGACGGGCGTGGTGCGGCCGACCGAGGGTCTGGTCTTCGGCATCACCCTCGCCGTGGTGTCCACGCTGTGGTTCGGCCTCCTGGTGAACTGGCTGTCGGCCGCGCTCTCCCTGGGCGCGCTGCTCTTCTACGTCGTCGTCTACACCATGTGGCTCAAGCGCCGCACCTCCCAGAACATCGTCTGGGGCGGCATCGCCGGCTGCCTGCCGGTGCTGATCGGCTGGTCATCGGTGACGGGCTCGCTCTCCTGGGCCGCGGTCATCCTCTTCCTGGTGATCTTCTTCTGGACCCCGCCGCACTACTGGCCGCTGTCGATGCGGGTGCAGGACGACTACGCGAAGGTCGGCGTCCCGATGCTGCCGGTGATCGCGGGCAACCTGGCGGTCGCCCGGCAGATCGTCGCCTACAGCTGGGTGATGGTCGTGGTCTCGTTGCTGCTGTGGCCCCTCGGGTACGCCGGCTGGTTCTACACGACGGTGGCGGCGGCGGCCGGCATCTGGTGGCTTTGGGAAGCGCACGCGCTCCAGGCGCGGGCGCGGGCGGGGGCGGCCAGGCTGAAGGAGATGCGGCTGTTCCACTGGTCGATCACGTACGTCTCGCTGGTCTTCCTCGCGGTGGCCATCGACCCCTTCGTCTCCTGACCTGGGTCTCCGCGTGAGGCGTCCTCCGCGTGAGGCGCCGGGGCGCCTCGGCGCTTCAGTTCCGTGACGCCGTGCTCAAGGACCGCACGGGCGACGGACGGTCGAGGACCGAGGGTGGCTCGCCCAGGACGCGGACGGTGTTGGCGGCCGCGAGCGGCTCGCAGTGCTCGGTGAACAGCGCGGCCACGAGCTCGCCGCGGCTGGTGACGCCGACCTTGTCGAAGACGGCCTTCACATGGTCGCGCACCGTGTGGGGCGACAGATGCAGCCGGTCGGCGATGTCCCGGGTCGGCAGTCCGCGCGCGATCAGCCGGGTGACCTCGAGTTCGCGCGGGGACAGTTCGAAGGCCGCCATGACCAGGGACACCACCTCGGAGACCTTGGCCGGCTCGATCACCATCGCGGTCGCGCCCGGCCGGCCGTCCGGCTCGCGGAGGCGTGAGCCGTGGCAGACGAGCCAGTGGCCGGTCCTGGTGGGGATCCGGATGCGGGCGTTGTCATCGCCGCTGACCGACCGCGCGTAGGTGGCCATGGTGAGGATCCACGCGGGAAGCGCGACCCCGAACCGGGTGGGCACCGATGGCCCGGGCGGCATCTCGGCCAGCAGCCGCCTGGCGTCCTCGTTGATCGAGAGGAGGACGTTCGCCGAGTCGATAAGCAGCAGGCCGGGACCGCCCTGG
This sequence comes from Streptomyces sp. 8K308, assembly GCF_004348315.1. GTDB lineage: Bacteria > Actinomycetota > Actinomycetes > Streptomycetales > Streptomycetaceae > Streptomyces. The sequence continues at coordinate 33,418 of NZ_SMKC01000010.1, forward strand.
ACGGTGGAGACCGGCGCCGGCGCGGGCTGGGCGTAGGAGCGCAGCCGCCGCGCCAGCGGGGCCGACAGGCTGCCGACGAAGCTGGTGTCCCCGGCGTCGAACGGCCGCCGCCCCCGCTCCCGGAACAGGCTCAGCATCCCCCACGGCTGTCCGCCCACCCGCAGCACCGCGCGGAGTTCGTCGTCGAGACCCCGGGGAAGCATGAACTTCCGGTACAGCACGCTGAGCGCCTGCCGATCGCCCGTGCTCTCCCGCAGCCCGACCGCGGGAACCGCGGCGCGCGAGAGGTCACGGAACAGGTTGATGTTCTCTCCGAGCAGCTCGCACTCCCAGTAGGCGCCGCAGCCGCCCTCGTTGAGGTTCTCCACCAGGACGGGCGCGGTGGTCAGCCCGGTGAGCGGGTCGGTCGCGCGCCAGACCGCGGCGTCGAACGGCATCAGCCGCTGGAGCCGGGTGGAGGTCTCGGCGAACAGGGCGAGCGCGTCCTGAGCGCGGTCGGCGCCCGCGAGCACCTCCCGGTGCCCGGGTAGAGCGGACCTGGTCATGCCCGTGATCCTCCCCTCGGCGACGACGGGCCCGCAACCCCTCGATCGAGGGGGGTGCGCGACCGGGCGAACCCCGCGATCGAGGGATGGGAAGCCCCGCTCCGCCCAGCGAGGGTGAGTGGCGAAACCTCAGCTGAAAGGGGTCATGGAGCGATGACCTTGGAGATTGGAACGGAGATCGGAATCGTCGGGGCGGGGGCGGCCACCGTCGGGCTGCTCGACACGCTGGCGCGGGCGAACGCCGCCCCGGGCGGCATCACGGTGTTCGACGGGTCGCCGGCACCCTGGCGGGGCCGGGCCTACCAGCCCGACATGCCCGCGGCCCGGGTGAACGCGCCGCCGGTGATCATGTCCATCCGGGCCGGGGACCCCGGCCACTACTCCCGCTGGCTGCACGACCGCGGCGAACGGGAGATCATCGATCTCGCGGCGTACCAGGACCCGGGACTCGGCCAGCCGCTCGTTCCCCGGGCGGTCTACGGCGAGTATCTCGGCCACACGGCCCGGGCGGCGATCGACCGGCTCCGGCAGGACGGCTGGCGGGTGAGCGTCGTGAACTCGCGGGTCACCGGGTTCTCGCGGGACGCGGCCGTGCTGCACACCGAGCACGGCGGCCGCCATCGGGTCGACCGCGCGGTGCTCTGCGTGGGCGGCGGTCGTCCGCACGATCACTACGGCCTCGACGGCGCGCCGGGCTTCGTGCTCGAGCCATACCCGCTCGCGCGCACGCTGGCCGGAATCCCCGCGAGCGCGCACGTCGCCGTCATCGGCAGCGGCCTGACCGCGGTGGACATCGTCGCCGGGCTCGTCGCGGGCGGGCACACCGGGCCCATCAGCCTGCTCTCCCGGCACGGAATGCTGCCCTGGGTCCAGCAGCGTCCGGTCGAGCTCAGGCCCAGGCACCTGACGCCAAGCCGGATCGCGGCCCTTGCCCCGGAACTGTCCTTCGCCCGGCTGGTCTCCCTCATGCGTCAGGAACTCGCCGAGCTCGGTCAGGATTTCGACTCGTTCGCGTCCGAGGTTACCGAGACCCGGCACACCGCGGAATGGCTGCGCCGCCAGCTCGACGCGGTGGACTCGCCGCACCTCGGCCGCCGGCTGCTGACGTTGGCCATCCGCACCGCGGGGCCGGCCGCCTGGCGGTCGCTTCCCCGGGACGAGAGAACGATGCTGCTGCGCCGCCACTTCCGCACCATCAACGGCCTGAGCTCGCCGATGGTGCCGCTCAACGCGCACCTGCTGCTGCGGCTGTTCGACTCCGGTCAGCTCAGGACGCGGCCGGGCCTCGTCAAGATAGAGCCTGCCGAGGGCAAGGGGTTCCGCGTCCTCGACACCTCCAGGTGGACGGCCGATCTCGTCATCAACGCGGTCAACCCGCCCGCCTACGCGACACCTCAGGAGGCCGGTCCGCTGGTCAGCTCGCTGCTGGCCGAGGGCGCCGCCGAAGCGTGCGGGACCGGTGGCCTCAGCAACGAGCCTGGCTCCGGCCGGCTCACCGTGGCGGGCCGGCCCGACCCGGTCTGGCACGTCTTGGGCAACCTCGCGGGTGACACGCTGTTCATCGCGACCAACCCGCCGGGGCTCGCCGCCGAGAGTGAGCGTGTCGCCCGGTCCCTGCTGGCACCGATCGCCTGACGGACGCCCCGCCGCAGGGTGGCGTACCGGCGGGTAACCTGGGGCGCATGGTCGAGAGTTCATCGTCACGCCGCGCCCGGGCCGTCACCCGCACCGTGCGCCGGTTCGCCGAGGCGCACGGTGGGGCCGGCGGGCAGATCGCCTATCTGGGCGCCCGTGGTTACCGTCTCGTGCTGGTGGGGGCGGACGGCGCGTGGGGGGACGTGGTGGCCGCGAGCCGCGAGACCCTCGAGGAGGCCGCGCTCGCGGCCGGCGTCGAGGTGCGGGAGGCCCTGGATGGGGAGCTCGCGGCCCGGTTGCGGACCGGGCCGCGGGAGTGGCGCCGGATGGCCGGCATCCAGATCGGTTAGCCGGCGGCGAGCGGCGCCGGCTCCCGGGCCGGAGTGGCCGGCGCGTCGCCCGCCGCGGCCCCCCGCTCGCGGACGGCGAGCAGCAGCCGCAGCGTGGCGATCCACACCAGCGTGGCGCCGAACAGGTGCATGCCGACCAGCAGCTCCGGCTCGTCGAGGAAGTACTGGGTGTAGCCGAGCACGCCCTGTGCGAGCAGCACCCAGATCAGCTCCCTGGCCCGCGCCCGCGGCCCCGGCGGGGCGTCCATGAGCCGCATGCCGGCCCAGACCGCGATCGCGCCGAGCACCACGGCCCAGGCGAGCAGCGAGTGGACCCGGGTCACGGTCTCCCACTCGAACGGCATCCGCTCGATGTCGCTGTCGTCCCCCGCGTGCTTGCCGCTGCCCGTCACGGCCGTGCCGACGACCACCAGGACGGCGGAGAGCGCCGTCAGGCCGAACACCGCGCGCCGCACGGGCGGACCGACCAGCGGGCGCGGCGGCGCGTCGCCCTCCCGGGTGCGGAGCCAGGCCAGCGCCGTGGTGGTGAGCAGGGCCATCGCGGCCAGGAAGTGGCCGGCGACGATGAACGGGTTGAGCTCGGTCAGGACCGTGATCCCGCCGATCACGCCGTTGCCCATGACCACCCAGAACTGGGCCCAGCCGAGCCTGGTCAGCGACCGCCGCTCCGGCTTGGCCGACCTGGCGGCGATGATGAACCAGCCCACGGCGGCGGACACCACGTAGGTCATCATCCGGTTGCCGAACTCGATGGCGCCGTGCAGGCCCATCTCGCTGGTGGCGACCAGGCTGTCGTCGCTGCAGCGCGGCCAGGTGTCGCAGCCGAGCCCGGAACCGGTGAGCCGGACCGCGCCGCCGGTGACGATGATGACGACGCTCATGACGAGCGCGGCGAGCGCCGCGCGCCGCACGGTCTCGGGGCGGGGCGTCCAGCGCTCGGCGATGTAGGCGAGGGGGTTTCGCACTGCTTTCAGCACCCGGTCATCGTATGCCCCCCGCTTGTGCAACTTTTCACGAGGGGCCGGGAGGCCGGCGGCGCCGCTATTCCCAACGGAAGAAGCGGGCCGCCGCGGCCAGTGCCACAGCCGCCCAGGCGGCCAGCACGCCGGCGTCGGCCCAGGGCATGGCGGCGCCGTCCCGCAGCACGTCCCGCAGGCCGTCGGAGAGCGCCGCGAGCGGCAGTAGCTCCAGGACCGCGCGCACCCCGGCGGGGAAGTCGTCGAGCGGCACGATCACCCCGCCGAAGAACAGCAGCAGCACGAAGACCAGGTTGGCGGCGGCCAGCGTCGCCTCGGCGCGCAGCGTGCCGGCCATCAGCAGGCCGAGACCCGAGCAGGCGGCCGTGCCGAGCAGCAGCAGGACGGCCACGGCCAGCGGGTTGCCGTGCGGGGACCAGCCGAGCGCCAGTGCCACCACGGTCAGCAGCACGGTCTGGAGCGCGATGGTCACCAGCACCGCGCCGGTCTTGCCGCACAGCAGCGCCCAGCGCGGCAGCGGCGAGGCGGCGAGCCGCTTGAGCACGCCGTAGCGGCGCTCGAAGCCGGTGGCGATGGCCTGCCCGGTGAAGGCGGTGGAGAGCACGGCGAGGGCCAGGACGCCGGGGGCCAGGAAGTCGATCCGCTCCCCCTCGACGTCCACCAGGTCGACGGTGGAGAAGAGGACGAGCAGCAGCGTCGGGATGACCACGGTCAGCAGCAGCTGCTCGCCGTGGCGCAGCAGCATCCGGGTTTCGAGCGCGGCCTGGGCGGCGATCATCCGGGGGAGCGGGGCCGCGCCCGGGCGGGGGGTGTGCCGGCCGGTCATGACCGCAGCTCCTTGCCGGTGAGTTCCAGGAAGACGTCCTCCAGGGTGTGCCGCTGGGTGCTGATCCGGTCCGCGAGCACCCCGTGCTGGGCACACCAGGCGGTGACGGTGGCGAGCAGCCGGGGGCCGACGTCGCCGGTGATCCGGTAGTTGCCGGGGCTCGGCTCCTCGGCCTCGCTGCCGGCGGGCAGCGCGGCGCGCAGCGAGGCGAGGTCGAGCCCCGGGCGGCCGGAGAAGCGCAGCACGTCAGCGGTGCCGCCGCGGGAGAGCTCGACCGGGCTGCCGTGCGCTATGACCCGGCCGGCGTCGACGATGGCCACCTCGTCGGCGAGCTCCTCGGCCTCGTCCATGAAGTGGGTGGTGAGCACGGTGGTCACGCCGTCGGCCCGCAGCTCGCGGATCAGGTCCCAGGTGGCGTGCCTGGCCTGCGGGTCGAGGCCGGCGGTGGGCTCGTCGAGGAAGACCAGCTCGGGGCGGCCGACGACGGCGAGGGCCAGGGCGAGCCGCTGCCGCTGGCCGCCGGAGAGCCGTCGGTAGGTGGTGCGGCCGCAGGAGCCGAGGCCGAGGCGCTCGGCGAGCTCGTCGACATCCAGCGGGTGGGCGTGCAGCCCGGCCACGTGGCGGAGCATCTCCAGCGCCCTGATCCCGGGGTAGACGCCGCCCTCCTGGAGCATCACGCCGATGCGGGGCCGCAGCTCGGCGGCCTGGGTGGCCGGGTCGAGGCCGAGGACCCGCAGCCGGCCGGCGTCCGGGGTCCGGTAGCCCTCGCAGCACTCGACGGTGGTGGTCTTGCCGGCGCCGTTGGGGCCGAGGACGGCGGTGACGGTGCCGGCGCGTACGGTGAGGTCGAGGCCGTCGACGGCGGTCGTCGAGCCATAGCGTTTGACCAGACCGACGGCCTCGACGGCGGGTGCGGCCCCTGCGGAGTGCATGGTGTGGAGTGTAGGTCGGCCGCCGGGACCGGCCGGAAGGGGGCCGGTCCCGGCGGCCTGGGGGGCGGTCAGTCGTCGAGCAGCCGGGTGCCCTCGTCGGCGAGGAGCACCGGGCCGCCGGTGCGGGCGGACTCGTTGGCCGCCACGCCGGTCAGCACCGAGCGGATGCCGTCCCGGTAGCCGGCCTGGCGGGCCAGCGGGTCGTTCCCCGCGCCGCGGAAGACGTCGTCGAGCAGCAGCCGGTCGCCGCCGCCGTGGCCGCCGGCGCCCTGGACGATCGGGATCTCCTCCGGCTCCTTCCAGTGCTCGTGCAGCGTGAGCCGCTCGTAGGTGCCCTCGTCGTGGGTCTTGCCGTGCGCGGACGGGTCGACGGCCGCCTGCGGCGGGGTCCAGGCGCGCTCGCACACGTCGAGCACGATCCGGCCCTTGGTACCGGTGAAGACCACCCGGTAGCCCTCGGAGGGCGCGTGCGTGGTGAGCGAGTAGCTGAGCAGCGCGCGGTTGCCGTAGCGGACGAGGACCGACATGTTGTCCGGGATGGTGACCGGGTCGGTGAACACGTCCTGGTCCCTGATGTAGCCGTCCTCGTGCTCGGCGTCCAGGTAGAGGCGCTTGAGGTGCGGGTCGGTCGAGATGTCGAGGATGAACGGGTCGGTGCCCAGCCCGGGGGCGCCCTGACCGCGCTCGGGCCTGGGCCCGTAGAGCTCGGCGCCGGCCCCGGAGCCGCCGTAGAAGCGCAGGTCGGTCTGGGCGAAGACCAGTTCGGGGTGGGAGCCGAGCCACCAGTTCACGAGGTCGAAGTGGTGGGTGGACTTGTGGACCAGCAGGCCGCCCGAGTTCTCGGCCTGCCGGTGCCAGCGGCGGAAGTAGTCGGCGCCGTGGATGGTGTCCAGCGCCCAGTCGAAGTGGACGGAGGTGACCGCCCCGATCCGGTCGGCGGCCAGCAGCTCGCGCACCGCCGAGTTGCGGGGCGCGTAGCGGTAGTTGAAGGTGACCACCAGTCGCCCCCGACCGCGCTCGGCGGCGGCCGCGATCTTGGCGCAGCTCTCCGCGTCGACGGTCAGGGGCTTCTCCACGATGACGTCCCGCCCGGCATCCAGGGCCGCGCACACGTAGTGTGCGTGGGTGGAGTCCATGGTGGTGACCACGACGGCGTCGGCCAGTTCGAGCAGGGCCGGGAAGCCGTCGGGCGAGAAGGTCGGCACCGGGTCCCGACCCGTCGCCGCGATGCGTTCGTTGTAGTAGTCCATCCGCGTCTGGTTCCGGTCGCAGAGCGCGGTGATCTCTCCGGTGTCGCTCCAGTCGCCCAGCAGGGCGTCGACGTACATCCGGGACCGGTGGCCCAGGCCGACGATTGCGTAGCGGCGTGTCATCCGGGGGTTCTCCCTGTGGAGTGGTGGTGGTGCGGTGGTGCGGTGGTGCGGTGGTGCGGTGGTGTGGTGGTGCGGTCGGTGCGGCGGGCGCGGCCTCAGCCGAGCGAGGAGTTGGCCTCGTCGATGAACGCGTCGGCGGCCTCCTGCGGGGACAGCCGGCCGAAGTTGACCTCCTCGCCATAGCGCTGCAGCATGTCCGGGATCTCGCCGGCGCCGACCGGGTTGACCGCGGGCGGGTCGGCCAACTCGTCGGACAGCGCGTCGATGAAGGCGAGCGACTGCTGGTCGGTCTCCGGCAGGTCGGCCTCTATCTGCTCGCGCACCGCGCTGTTGATCGGCAGGCCGCGGTCGGAGCCGAGGATGGCGGCCGCCTCCGGGTCGTTGATCAGGAAGTCGACCAGCTGGGCGGCGGCCTCCTTCTCCCCGCTCGACTCGGCGATGTTCCAGTACATGCTGGGCTGCAGGAACTGGCCGCCGCTGACGGCGTCGGAGTCCTGGGGCCAGCGCAGGATCTCGATCTCCGCGCCGGAGCCGGTGGTGACGGCCTGGAGCTGGTTGCTCCACCACATGCCGAACGCGCCCTGGCCGGTGGCGATCAGCGACTGGTCGACGCTGGTGTTGCCGATCTCGGCGCTGAGCGAGGCGTCGGGGGTGGCCCCGGACTCGACCAGCTGGTTGTTGTACTCGAACCAGTCGGCGACGGTCTCGGGGGACATGCCGATCTGGCCGTCCGCGTAGAACGACTCGCCGCGCTGGGCCGCGTAGATGTTGAGGTAGGCGTCGTTCCAGCTCAGCTGGGTGCCGTAGGTGCCGTCGCCGACGGCCTCGGTGACCTGGGCGCTGAACTCGCGGTAGTCGTCCCAGGTCCAGCTGGTGTCGTCGGGCAGTTCGAGCCCGGCCTCCTCGATCAGGGTCGTGTTGGCCATGATGACGAAGGCGTTCGCCCCGGTGGGGATGGCGTAGAGGGTGTCCTCCACCTCACCGGTGGCGAGGATCTCCGGGTCCAGGTTCTCGGTGTCGACCAGCGGTTCCATGTCGGCCAGCGCGCCGCGGGTGGCGAACTCGCCCATCCGCCGGATCTCGGTGGCGAACACGTCGGGTGCGTCCCCCGAGGCGAGCTGGGTGGTGAGCCGGTCGTAGTAGGAGTCCCAGTCGGCGTACTCCAGGTCGACCTGGATGTCGGGGTTCCGCTCCTCGAAGAGCGCCACGGCGTCGGTGGTGAGCTGTTGCCTGACCTCGTTGCCCCACCAGCTGAGACGCAGCGTCACGGGGCCGTCCCCGCCGCCGCTGTCACCGCCGCCACAGGCCGCGGTGGTGAGGACCAGGGCGCCGGTCGTCAACAGCGCCGGGGCGAGCTTCCTCGCGGTGGTCCAGTGGTGCCTTCTGCTGCTCGTCACGAGAGACCTCCTTGTCTGATGCGTGTCGGGAGTATGTGTGGGGGTGGGCGGCGTCACCGGAGACCGGTGGTGGCGATGCCGCGGACCAGGTACCGCTGGCCGGCCAGGAAGAAGCCGAAGATCGGCCCGAGCGAGAGGACCGAGATGGCGAACATCGGTCCCCAGGAGGACTCACCGCTGGAGTCCAGGAAGTTCCGCAGCGCCACCGGGACGGTCAGCATGTCGGGGCTGGTGAGGAAGATCAGCTGGGACAGGAAGTCGTTCCAGGTCCAGATGAAGGTGAAGATCGCCGTGGTGGCCAGCGCCGGGGTGCAGAGCGGGATGATGATGCGGGAGAAGATCCGCCAGTGTCCCGCGCCGTCGATGACCGCGGCCTCGTCGAGCTCCCTCGGCAGGGTGCGGATGAACTGCACCATGAGGAAGATGAAGAACGCGTCGGTGGCCAGGAACTTGGGCACGATCAGCGGGTAGAACGTGTTGATCCAGTCCAGCTCCGAGAACAGGATGTACTGCGGCACGAGCGTGACGTGCAGCGGCAGCATGATCGACCCCAGCATCAGCGCGAACCAGAAGCGCTTCAGCGGGAACTCGAGCCGGGCGAAGGCGTAGGCGGCCAGCGAGCAGGCCACCAGGTTGCCGACGATCGAACCGGCCGTGATAATCGCCGAGTTCAGGAAGTAGTGGCTGAACGGGTACTGCAGCGCGTCCCAGCCGTTGGTGTAGTTCTCCGTCGTGACTTCGCTGGGGACCAGCCCGGGCTCGCGGAAGATGAGCTCCTGCGGCTTGAAGGAGCTGGAGACCATCCACAGCAGTGGATAGAGCATCACGAGACCGAAGCCGATCAGCAGCGCGTGGGTGAGCAGCTTCTTGCCTGCGAGGGCGTGCAGCACCCGGCCGAAGACGGTGTCGTTGGTCTTGGCGCGCTGCGCTCGTTTGACGGCGGCGTTACTAGTCACTGTAGAAGACCCAATACCTCGACATCAGGAAGTTCACCCCGGTCAGCACGGCGATGACGACCACCAGGAACCAGGCCATCGCGGAGGCGTAGCCCATCTGGAAGTTCCCGAAGCCCTCCTGGTAGATGTGCATCGTCAGCAGCAGCGTGGAGTCGGACGGGCCGCCCTTGCCGCCGCTGACCACGAAGGCCTGCGTGAAGGACTGGAACGAGTTGATCAGCTGCAGGACCAGGTTGAAGAAGACGATCGGCGTCAGCAGCGGCAGCGTGATCGAGAAGAACTGCCGGATCTGGCCGGCCCCGTCCAGGCCCGCCGCCTCGTAGTAGCTACGGGGTATCTGCCGCAGGCCGGCGAGGAAGATGACCATCGGGGCGCCGAACGTCCAGACGTTCAGCACGATCAGAGTGCCGAGCGCGGTGTCCGGGTGGGCCACCCAGCTCTCGCCCTCCACCCCGAACCAGCCGAGGACCTCGTTGACGAGCCCCTCGGCGCCGAAGACCTGCCGCCACAGGATGGCGACGGCGACGCTGCCGCCGAGCAGCGAGGGCAGGTAGTAGACGGAGCGGTAGAACGGCAGCCCTCGGACGCCGCGGTCCAGCACCAGGGCCAACGCCAGGGCGAAGGTCAGCTGGAGCGGCACCGAGACGAAGACGTAGACGGCCGTGTTGTTCAGGGCCTTCATGAAACGCGGATCGTCGGTGAACATCTCGACGTAGTTGTCGAGGCCCACCCACTGCGAGTCGCCGATGAGGCTGTAGTCCGTGAAGGACAGGTAGAGGGAGCTCAGTAGCGGACCCGCGGTGATGGCCACGAGACCGACGAACCAGGGTGCGAGGAACAGGTAGGCGGCGACCGCCTCCTTGCGCCGCCGCTTGCGGAGCTGCGGGGCAAGGGTTCCCTGAGAGGTGGACATGCGGAAGAGCGCTCCTTTCCGTGACGCCACGGCGGAGTTGGGTGCGAGCGCGCGTTGGATTACAACCGGTTGCAGGACTCTGGCTCACCGCCGAGGAAACGTCAAGGGTTCTCGCACGTACCATTCACAACCGCTTGCAGCTAGGGTTCCGGCCATGACCAAGTACGTGCAGCTGGAGCGGATCAGGTGGCGGTGATCGGGTGGCGGTGACCATCAGGGAGGTGGCCCAGGCCGCCGGGGTCCACGTGTCCACGGTCTCCCGCACCTTCTCGGCGCCGAACCTGGTCAACGCCGAGACCAGGGAACGGGTCATCGCGGCCGCCGCGGAGCTGGGCTACCGGCCCAACCTCGCGGCGCGCGCGCTGACCACCGGGCGCACCAACAATCTCGGGCTGATCGTCGCGGACATCGCCAACCCGTTCTTCCCGCCGCTGATCAAGGCCGCCCAGTCCTACGCGAGGGTGCGTGGCTACCAGGTGTTCGTCGCGGACACCGACGAGGACCCGCGGGTCGAGGAGGAGCTGATCGGCACCCTCGCCCGGCAGGTGGACGGGGTGCTGCTGGTCAGCCCCCGGCTGTCCAACGCGGCGATCGCCAGGCTCGGCGCCGACCTGCCGTTCGCCGTGGTGAACCGCCGGGTCAAGGGCCTGCCCGCGGTGCTGATGGACGTCGGCAGCGGTGCCGGCGCGGCCGTCGACCACCTGGCCGGGCTCGGACACCGGCGGCTCGCGGTGCTCGGCGGGCCGCGCAGCTCCTGGACCAGCGGGCAGATCCGCCGCGCGGCGGGCGCCGCGGCCGAGCGGCACGGCGTCGACCTCTCGTACCACGGCCCGAACGCCCCCACCGAGCAGGGCGGCTACCGCGCCGCCGCCGCGGTGCTCGAGGCCGGCGCGACCGGGGTCATCGCGTACAACGACCTGGTGGCCATCGGCGCCATCGAGGGGCTGGCCGTGGAGGGCGCCGAGGTGCCGCGCGACATCAGCGTGGTCGGGGTCGACGACACGGTCGCCGGCCGGCTGAACCACCCGAAACTGACGACCATCGCCATGCCGACCCAGACGGCGGGCCGCGCGGCCGTCGACCTGCTCCTCCAGGCCATCGACGTGGCGGGCAGCGGCACGGTCCAGATGATCCTCGAGACCGACCTCTTGGTCCGGGAGTCGACGGGCCCGTGTCCGGCGGTTGACCGGCGGGCCTGAGGAGCGGGGCGGCCCGGGGGCCTCCCCGTCGCGGCCGGGACCACCCTGCGGGGCGGCGGGGAGCGCCTGGAGCGCCCACCCGACGGCTCCCGCAGGTTAGGTTCGCCTTACGTGATGCACTGCATTCGGGCAGGTCAGACCGCGGCTTGCTCGCGTCGCGAGAATTACGCAACAATGACGTTGTGAAAAACCGGAGTGAGCAGCGGGAGGTGCCCGCGGCCGCTGAGGCGGCCGGGACGCGGCAGCGCGTTGCCCGCTCCATTCTCGATCACGGACCGTCCACCGCCGCCGAGCTCTCCGTGCGTCTCGGGCTCACGCAGGCCGCCGTCCGCCGTCATCTGGACGCGCTGGTCGCCGAGGGCCTGGTGGAGCCGAGGGAGAAGCGCGTCTACGGGGCGCGCGGTCGGGGCCGGCCGGCCAAGGCCTTCGCGCTGACCGACGGCGGTCGGGACGCCTTCGACCACGCGTACGATGAGCTCGCCGTGGAGGCGCTGCGCTGGATCGAGCGCGCCGCCGGCGGCGGCGAGCGCGGGGCGGCCGCCGTGCTGGCCTTCGCCAGGGAGCGCGCCGCTGCCCAGGCCGAGCAGTACCGTTCCTTCCTCGACGCGGCCGCGCCCGAGGACAGGGCGCGCGCGCTCGCCGAGGCGCTGACGTCCTCCGGCTTCGCCGCCGCCGTCCGCGAGGTCGCGGCGCCGGCCGGCGAGCAGCTGTGCCAGCACCACTGCCCCGTGGCGCACGCGGCGCAGCGCTTCCCGCAGCTGTGCGAGGCCGAGGCCGAGGTCTTCTCCGACCTGCTCGGCAGCCACGTGCAGCGGCTTGCCACCATCGCCCACGGGGACGGGGTGTGCACGACCTTCGTGCCGAAGGCGGGACACGTCCCCTCCAAGACCACCACCGCAACCGACAGCACTGCCGGGAGGAACCCAGCATGACGCTCCCCACGGAGACCGCCCACCCCGAGCTCGAGGGCCTGGGCAAGTACGAATACGGCTGGGCCGACTCCGACGTGGCCGGCGCCGCGGCCAAGCGCGGCCTGTCCGAGGCCGTCGTCCGCGACATCTCGGCCAAGAAGTCCGAGCCGGAGTGGATGCTGAAGCTGCGCCTCAAGGGCCTCAAGCTGTTCGGCAAGAAGCCCATGCCGAACTGGGGCTCCGACCTCAGCGGCATCGACTTCGACAACATCAAGTACTTCGTGCGCTCCACCGAGAAGCAGGCCCAGAGCTGGGAGGACCTGCCGGAGGACATCAAGAACACCTACGACAAGCTCGGCATCCCCGAGGCCGAGAAGCAGCGCCTGGTGGCCGGCGTGGCCGCGCAGTACGAGTCGGAGGTCGTCTACCACCAGATCCGCGAGGACCTGGAGAAGCAGGGCGTCATCTTCCTCGACACCGACACGGCGCTCAAGGAGCACCCGGAGCTCTTCCAGGAGCACTTCGGCACCGTGATCCCCGCCGGCGACAACAAGTTCGCCGCGCTGAACACGGCCGTCTGGTCCGGCGGTTCCTTCATCTACGTGCCGCCGGGCGTGCACGTGGACATCCCGCTCCAGGCCTACTTCCGCATCAACACGGAGAACATGGGCCAGTTCGAGCGGACGCTGATCATCGTCGACGAGAACGCCTACGTGCACTACGTCGAGGGCTGCACCGCGCCGATCTACAACTCGGACTCGCTGCACTCGGCGGTCGTCGAGATCATCGTCAAGAAGGGCGGCCGCTGCCGCTACACGACCATCCAGAACTGGTCGAACAACGTCTACAACCTGGTGACCAAGCGCGCCGTGGCCTACGAGGGCGCCACCATGGAGTGGGTCGACGGCAACATCGGCTCCAAGGTCACCATGAAGTACCCGGCCGTCTACCTGATGGGCGAGCACGCCAAGGGCGAGACGCTGTCCGTCGCCTTCGCGGGCGAGGGCCAGCACCAGGACGCCGGCGCCAAGATGGTGCACATGGCCCCCCGCACCTCCTCCAACATCGTCTCCAAGTCGGTGGCGAGGGGCGGCGGCCGCACCTCCTACCGCGGCCTGATCGAGATCGCCGAGGGCGCGGCCGGCTCCAAGTCCAACGTGCTGTGCGACGCGCTGCTCGTGGACACCATCTCCCGCTCCGACACCTACCCCTACGTCGACGTCCGCGAGGACGACGTGACCATGGGGCACGAGGCGACCGTCTCCAAGGTCAGCGACGACCAGCTCTTCTACCTGATGAGCCGGGGCCTGTCCGAGGACGAGGCGATGGCGATGATCGTGCGCGGCTTCGTCGAGCCCATCGCCAAGGAGCTGCCCATGGAGTACGCCCTGGAGCTCAACCGGCTGATCGAGCTGCAGATGGAGGGCGCCGTCGGCTGACCGGCGGCCCCGCCCACCCAAGCATTCCCGTCCGACAACCCGTCCGATCAAGAGAGCGAGCACGACGACACCCATGGCTGAGGCCCAGAGTATTCCGGCCGGCGCCAGCGCGGGCGGAGCGGTCGCGGTGGCCGCCGAGTCCACCGTCGCCACCCGGATGAGCGCCCCGCCGTCCTTCGAAGTGGCGGACTTCCCCGTCCCGCACGGCCGCGAGGAGGAGTGGCGCTTCACCCCCCTCGACCGGCTGCGGGGGCTGCACGACGGCACCGCCGTCGCCGACGGCTCGGTCAAGGTCGCGGTCGAGGCGCCGGACGCGGTCACCGTCACCCCGGTCGGCCGGGACGACCCCAGGGTCGGCAGGGCCGGGGTGCCCGTCGACCGGGTCGCGGCCCAGGCGTTCAGCTCCTTCGAGAAGGCCACCGTGATCTCCGTCCCCAAGGACGCGGTGCTGAAGGAGCCGGTCCGGGTCAGCCTGCACGGCGAGGGCGGCGTCACCTTCGGCCACACCGTCTTCGAGATCGGGGCCTTCGCCGAGGTCGTCCTCGTGCTCGACCACACCGGCGACACCGTCCGCGCGGCCAACGTCGAGTTCCTCGTCGGCGACGGCGCCAAGGTCACTGTCGTCAGCGTGCAGGACTGGGACGACACCGCCGTGCACTGCTCCCAGCACAGCGCGCTCGTCGGCCGGGACGCCACCTTCAAGTCCGTGGTCGTCACCTTCGGCGGGGACGTGGTCCGGCTGCACCCGCGGGTCGCCTACGCGGGGCCCGGCGGCGAGGCCGAGCTGTACGGGGTCTACTTCACGGACGACGGCCAGCACCAGGAGCACCGGCTCCTCGTCGACCACAACGCGCCGAACTGCCGCAGCAACGTGGCGTACAAGGGCGCCCTCCAGGGCACCGGCGCGCACGCGGTCTGGATCGGCGACGTGCTGATCCGCGCCTCCGCGACCGGCACCGACACGTACGAGCTCAACCGCAACCTGGTCCTCACCGACGGCGCGCGGGTCGACTCGGTCCCCAACCTGGAGATCGAGACCGGCGAGATCGTCGGCGCCGGCCACGCCTCGGCCACCGGCCGGTTCGAGGACGAGCAGCTGTTCTACCTGATGGCCCGCGGCATCCCCGCCGAGGAGGCCCGCCGCCTCGTGGTGCGCGGCTTCTTCGCCGAGCTGGTCCAGCAGATCGGCGTGCCGGACGTCGAGGAGCGGCTGATCGCCAAGCTGGAGGCCGAGCTGAAGGCGTCGATCTCATGACCACCGGTGGCTTTGTGAGGGTCTGCGCGCTGGGCGACCTCGAGGAGGACGTGCCCAGGCGCGTGGAGCTCGACGACACCCCGGTCTGCGTCGTCCGCACGTCGGGCGAGGTGTTCGCGGTCAACGACATCTGCTCGCACGCGAACGTCTCGCTCTCCGAGGGCGAGGTGGAGGACTGCCAGGTCGAGTGCTGGCTGCACGGCTCCAGCTTCGATCTGCGCACCGGCAAGCCCTCCGGGCTGCCCGCCACCCGTCCCATCCCCGTCTACCCCGTCAAGATCGAAGGAGAGGGGCCCGGCGCCGCCGTGCTCGTCTCCCTCACCCAGGAGTCCTGAGGCATCCCCATGGCAACGCTTGAGATCCACGACCTGCACGTCTCCGTCGAGACCGAGACCGGCTCCACCGAGATCCTGCGCGGTGTCGACCTGACCGTGAAGCAGGGCGAGACCCACGCCATCATGGGCCCCAACGGCTCCGGCAAGTCCACCCTGGCCTACTCGCTGGCCGGCCACCCCAAGTACACCGTCACCGGCGGCACTGTCACGCTGGACGGCGAGGACGTGCTGGAGATGTCCGTCGACGAGCGGGCCCGCGCCGGCGTCTTCCTCGCCATGCAGTACCCGGTCGAGGTGCCCGGCGTCTCGGTCTCCAACTTCCTGCGCACCTCGGCCACCGCCATTCGCGGCGAGGCCCCCAAGCTGCGCACCTGGGTGAAGGAGGTCAAGGAGACCATGGAACGCCTCGAGATGGACCCGGCCTTCGCCGAGCGCAACGTCAACGAGGGCTTCTCCGGCGGCGAGAAGAAGCGCCACGAGATCCTGCAGCTCGAGCTGCTGAAGCCGAAGATCGCCATCCTGGACGAGACCGACTCGGGCCTCGACATCGACGCGCTGCGGATCGTCTCCGAGGGCGTCAACCGGCTGCGCGAGGGCGGCGAGGTCGGCACCCTGCTGATCACCCACTACACGCGCATCCTGCGCTACATCAAGCCGGACCACGTGCACGTCTTCGCCGGCGGCCGGATCGTCGAGTCCGCGGGTCCCGAGCTGGCCGACAAGCTCGAGGCCGAGGGCTACGAGCAGTACACCAAGGGGGCCGTTTCGTGAGCGACGCACGCGCGGCTGCCGGGCCGCGGGTTTCGATGAGAGCTCTGCCGTGCCGCGCGGGCGGAGAAGCGAACAAGGAGGGCTCGTGAGCCATACGCTGCCCGGTCTCCTCGACACCGAGGCGATCCGCAAGGACTTCCCGATCCTGCACCGCACCGTGCACGACGGGAAGCCCCTGGTCTACCTGGACAACGCGGCCAGCTCCCAGAAGCCGCGCCAGGTGCTCGACGCGCTCGCGGACTACTACGAGCGCCACCACGCCAACGTGCACCGCGGCGTCCACGTGCTGGCCGAGGAGGCCACCGCGCTCTACGAGGGGGCCCGCACCAAGGTCGCCTCGTTCATCAACGCGCCGAGCAGGGACGAGGTGATCTTCACCAAGAACGCCTCGGAGTCGCTCAACCTGGTGGCCAACATGCTGGGCTGGGCCGAGGAGCCCTACCGGGTGGACGACCGCACCGAGATCGTCATCACGGAGATGGAGCACCACTCCAACATCGTGCCGTGGCAGTTCCTGGCGCAGCGCACGGGCGCGAAGCTGAAGTGGTTCGGCCTCACCGACGACGGCCGGCTCGACCTGTCGACCATCGACGAGGTCATCACCGAGCGCACCAAGGTCGTCTCCTTCGTGCTGGTCTCCAACGTGCTGGGCACGGTCAACCCGGTCGAGGCGATCGTCAGGCGCGCCCAGCAGGTTGGCGCCCTGGTGGTGATCGACGCCTCGCAGGCCGCCCCGCACATGCCGCTCGACGTCCAGTCGCTCGGCGCCGACTTCGTGGCCTTCACCGGCCACAAGATGTGCGGGCCGACCGGCATCGGCGTGCTGTGGGGCCGGCAGGAGCTCCTGGAGGACCTGCCGCCGTTCCTCGGCGGCGGGGAGATGATCGAGACGGTCACCATGAGCTCCTCGACGTACGCGCCGGCGCCGCACAAGTTCGAGGCCGGCACGCCGCCGGTCGCGCAGGCCGTGGGCCTGGGGGCGGCCGTCGACTACCTGAGCGGCATCGGCATGGAGCGGATCGCGGCCCACGAGCACGCCATCACCCGCTACGCGCTCGAGCGCCTCGCCGAGGTGCCCGACCTGCGGATCATCGGCCCGGTCAGCGAGGAGGACCGGGGCGCAACGGTGTCCTTCACCCTCGCCGACATCCACCCGCACGACGTGGGGCAGGTGCTCGACGAGCAGGGCATCGCGGTCCGGGTCGGCCACCACTGCGCCAGGCCGGTGTGCCTGCGGTACGGAATTCCGGCGACCACGCGGGCGTCGTTCTATCTGTACTCCACGCCGGCCGAGGTCGACGCCCTGGTCCGAGGCCTCACCTACGTGCGTGGCTTCTTCGGATAGGGACGGTGTGACGCATGCAGCTGGGAGCGCTTGAGTCGATGTACCAGGACGTGATCCTGGACCACTACAAGAACCCGCACGGGCGCGGGCTGCGCGACGGCGACGCCGAGGTCCACCACGTGAACCCGACCTGCGGCGACGAGATCACGCTTCGGGTGCGGTACGAGGGCGAGACCATCGCCGACGTCTCTTACGAGGGCCAGGGGTGTTCGATCAGCCAGGCGAGCGCCTCCGTGCTCAACGAGCTGCTGGTCGGCAAGGACCTGGGGGAGGCGCTGGCCATCCAGGGCACGTTCCTGCGCCTGATGCAGTCCAAGGGGCAGGTCACCCCGGACGACGCGATGGAGGAGGTGCTGGAGGACGCGGTCGCGTTCGCCGGCGTCTCCAAGTACCCGGCGCGGGTGAAGTGCGCGCTGCTGAGCTGGATGGCCTGGAAGGACGCCACCGCACAGGCCCTGGGCGACAGCCTGGTGAAGGAGAGGACGACGTCATGAGCGACACCGAGACCATCACCGCCAAGCCGGCGGGCGAGGAGGAGATCCGGGAGGCGATGATGGACGTCGTCGACCCGGAACTGGGGATTGACGTGGTCAACCTCGGCCTGATCTACGGCATCCACGTGGACGAGGGTAACGTCGCCACCATCGACATGACGCTCACCTCGGCGGCCTGCCCGCTGACGGACGTCATCGAGGACCAGGCGCGGACGGCGACCGAGGGCCTGGTGTCCGAGCTGAAGATCAACTGGGTCTGGATGCCGCCGTGGGGCCCGGACAAGATCACCGACGACGGTCGCGAGCAGCTGCGGGCGCTCGGCTTCAACGTCTGAGGGGGCGCGCTTCCTCCCCCGGTGCCTCCCGCCGCCCCCGACCGGGGATGGCGGGAGGCACCGGCGCGTTCAGGCGTGGTCGACCAGCTGGGCGTGCCCCTTGGCACGGGCGCAGTGGCCGCAGCAGTAGAAGTGGCCGTCCTCCGTCTCCAGGCCGTGGCCCATGATCCGGGTCTGGCAGTTCTCGCAGATCGGGGCCATGCGCTGGACGGCGCACTCGAAGCTGTCGAAGACGTGGACCTCGCCCGCCGCGCGGACCTCGAAGGCCATCCGATAGTCGTTGCCGCAGACCTCGCACTCGGCCATCTGCTCTTCACTCCCTGTGATGTTCCGCTGATGGTATTGCCGCTGTTCGCTGCAAGGATGACCGGAAACTCCCGGGCGGCCCGGGGTGGCGCGCGGGGTCGTCACTCCACCGGCGTGCGCCGACCAGAGGTGCGTACCGGCGTACACATCGTTGTGTACGCTTGTCCACATGGTCTATCTGACGCTTGCCGCCGCGATCGCCTCGGAGATCGTGGCCACCACCCTGATGAAGTACAGCGACGGCCTCAGCCGGCTGTGGCCCAGCGTCGGCACCGTCGCTGGCTACCTCGTCGCCTTCGCGCTGCTCGCCCAGGTGCTCAGGTCCATGGAGGTCGGCGCCGCCTACGCCATCTGGTCCGGCGTCGGCACCGCAGTCGTCGCCCTCGTCGGCATGTTCTTCCTCGACGAGTCGGCCTCCGCGGCCAAGGTGCTCGGCGTGGCCCTGGTCATCGCCGGCGTCGTCACGCTCAACCTGGGAGGAGCGCACTGATGGCCCGCCGGTACGACCCCGACCGGCGCGAGCGCATCGTCCAGGCCGCCGTCCGGGTCGTCACCGAGCACGGCATCGCCGGCCTCACCCACCGGGCCGTCGCCGCCGAGGCCGACGTCCCGCTCGGCTCCACCACCTACCACTTCGCCGGCCGCGACGACCTGCTGGCCGCCGCCCTCGACCGGCTGAACGAGATCTGGCTCGCCGACCTCGCCCGGCGCCTCGCCCGCCACTCCGAGCTGCCGGCGGCCGAGCGGCTCGCCCGCTACGTCACCCACAGCCTCGGCCCCGGCCGCGCCGAGACCGAGCTCTGCTACGAGCTCTACTTCGCCGGGCTGCGCCGCCCGAGCCTCCGCCCGCTCTCCGCCCGCGTCCTGGACGGCATCGCCGAACTGCTGCGCCCGCTCGTGCCCGACCCGGTCACCGCCAGGCTGCTGACCGCCGCGCTCGACGGGCTGCTCATCCAACTGCTGCTGAGCGGCCAGCCGTACGACGAGCGGGAGGCCGTCGCCCTGTTCGAGCGCGCGCTCGCCGGGCCCCCGCCCGCCAGCCGGACCGGTTCGTCCCCGGGCGGGGCCACCCGTTAGCGTCATCACCATGACCGACGAAGCAACCACCGCCACCGGCGCCGTCGCCGCCGGCCTCGCCACCCTGACCACCGAAGGGACCGTCCTCGACACCTGGTTCCCCGCGCCCGAGCTCACCTCCGAGCCCGGCGTCGCCGGCACCGAGCGGCTGAGCGCCGAGCGCGCCGCCGAGCTCCTCGGCGAGGCGGCCACCCGCGCGGTGGGCCCCGACGCCCGCCGCGGCGTCGAGGTGGTGGCGGTCCGCACGGTCATCGCCTCGCTCGACGACAAGCCGCTCGACGCCCACGACGTCTACCTCAGGCTGCATCTCCTCAGCCACCGCCTGGTCCGTCCGCACGGCCTCAACCTGGACGGCCAGTTCGGGCTGCTCGCCAACGTTGCCTGGACCAACCTCGGGCCCGTCCCCGTCGACCGGATCGAGCAGACCAGGCTCGCCGCCCGCGCCGACGGGCTCTGTCTCAACGTCACCAGCGTCGACAAGTTCCCGCGGATGACGGACTATGTGGTGCCCGCCGGCGTCCGCATCGGCGACGCCGACCGGGTCAGGCTCGGCGCCCACCTCGCCACCGGCACCACCGTGATGCACGAGGGCTTCGTCAACTTCAACGCCGGCACCCTCGGCATCTCCATGGTCGAGGGCCGGATCAGCGCCGGTGTGGTCGTGGACGACGGCTCCGACATCGGCGGCGGCGCCTCGATCATGGGCACGCTCTCCGGCGGCGGCAAGCAGACCATCGCCATCGGCAGGCGCTGCCTGCTCGGCGCCCAGGCCGGCCTCGGCATCTCGCTCGGCGACGACTGCGTCGTGGAGGCCGGCCTCTACGTGACCGCGGGCACCCGGGTCACGCTGCCGGACGGCTCGGTCGTCAAGGCCCTGGAGCTCTCCGGCGCGAACAACCTCCTCTTCCGCCGAAACTCCACGACCGGCACCGTCGAGGCCCTGCCGCGCACCGGCACCTGGGGCGGCCTCAACGAGGTCCTGCACAGCCACAACTGACCGGACGGGCTGTCAGCGGTGGGCGATAGGGTGACCGGCGTGAACGGATTCTCGGCGGGTCTGCGCTACCTGGCCCAGGGACAACGATGGGTGCTCGCCCACCCGCGCTGGTTGCTGTTCGGTCTCGTGCCCGCGTTGATCGCCTTCCTGGTCTACGCGGGCGCGCTGGTCGCCCTCGCCTTCCAGGCCGGGGACATCGCCGTCTGGGCCACGCCCTTCGCCGACGGCTGGGACAGCACCTGGCAGTCCCTGGTCCGGGTGGGGTTCGCGCTGCTGCTGGTCGCGGCCGGCGTGATGCTGGCGGTGGTCACCTTCACCGCCGTCACGCTGATCATCGGCGACCCCTTCTACCAGGCGCTCGGCGAGAAGGTCGAGGAGACCGAGGGCGGCGCGCCCCCCGGCCACGGGCGCTCGTTCTGGCAGGACATCCGCGTCTCCATCAGCGACAGCGTCCGGGTCCTGCTGCGGGTGCTGATGTTCACCATCCCGCTGTTCGTGCTGGGCTTCGTGCCGGTGATCGGTCAGACCTTCATACCGGTGATCGGCATCGCCGTCTCCGGCTTCTTCCTCACCATCGAGCTCACCTCGGCCGCGCTCGACCGCCGTGGCCTGCCGCTGAAGGAGCGGATCCGGCTGCTGCGCCGCCGCCTGCCGGTGGCGCTCGGCTTCGGCGTGCCGCTCGTGATCCTCTACCTGATACCCCTGGGCGCCGTCCTCCTCATGCCGGGCGCCGTGGCCGGCGCGACGCTGCTGGCGCGCGGCGTCGCCGCCGATTCGGCGGCACCTGGCCACGCGCCGGCGCCGGTGCTCGGCAGGAGCTGACGTACTGACGGGGCGGGCGTGCGCGCCACGTGCGCCCGAGGGCCGGCCACCGGCCGCGACCAACCACGCCGGACGCCGTCGGCAATGGCCGTCGTCGTGTCGGCGCTGTCCGCGCGGCGTGCCGCGACGGCCAGCTTGGCTGCGCGTGCGCCGCATCGACGGCATGGCCGCCGCCGCGGGCCACCCGCCGGCGGTGACGTTCGGCAAGAGCCGAGTCGCCCTTGGCGGCCGGCGTGCGCGGGGCCGGTGGCGGCCTTGGCAAGCCGTGAGCGGCCTTCGGCGGGTGGCGTGTCGCCGCTCCGGCGGCCGGGTGTTCGGCACGCGCTGGGCCGCCGATAGCGGGCGGTTTCGCCGCCGATTCCGGCGGCGCCCTTCGCCCCGCCGGAATCGGGCGGTGGTGCGCGGCCGGTTCGCTGTGGCCGCGTTCGCGGACACGCCGCCCACGTGCCGGCGTGGCGGTTCCCGCCCGGCCAGGGCTGCCGGCCGGAGGCCGGTCCGCTCAGGCGGAGGCCGGCTCGGCGAGCGCCACGCGGAGGGCCTCGGTGAGGCGCTCGGTGAGGGCCTCGTCGGCGGGCAGGAGGGGCG
>NZ_SMKC01000110.1 GCF_004348315.1 Streptomyces sp. 8K308
TGCCGGGGGCGGTGGCGCGGCGGTGAACGCCACCGGAGCGTGGGTTGGGAGCGCTCCCATATCTGGGGAGCGTAGCGGGATGGTGTCGACGAACGGAACCGCCGTGCGCTCGAATTTTTTTCGAGGTGGAACCATTCGGCGTGTGAACGGGGCGATTTGACGGCCGATAGCGCCACTTGGGCGCGAGATGCTTCTGTTTGGCTGCTCTTCGACGCGATCCGTGCTCAGGCCACAGCTGCTCACGCCCCGGGGTTCGGCAGGCAGCGTCCACCCCATGCAGCCAGTGTCGTCGACCGCCGCCGCAGTATGCTGCTGAGGTGGGAGTGGTGCGGGGGCGAGGCAGTCAGGGTGCGCCGTTCGACGCGTGGTTCGACGCATGGCGGACGGTTCCCCGGGCGGCGCAGCCGGTGCTGCGGGAGCTGGTGATCCGCGGCCCGCAGTCGCGCACGGCACTCGCCCGCAGGCTTGGCCTGTCGCCCGGGAGCCTCACCCGGCTGGCAAAGCCGCTTGTGGAAACCGGGCTGGTGGTGGAACGTGCCGTTGCCCACGACCCGGTCCACGGCCGGCCCACCCGCCCCCTGGAAGTCGTGGCCGAGGGACTGCACTTCCTGGGCTTCAAGATCACGTCCGACAGTGTGTACGCAGTCCTCACCGACCTGCGAGCCCGTGTGGTGGCGCAGCAGAGCGCCCCCCTGATGGACTTCTCCCCGGCCACCGTGGTCGCACGAATCGGCGAGCTGGCGGACACCCTCGTCGCCACCCGCGGCAGGCCGCCGGTGGCCGCTGGCCTCGCCCTGGGCGGTGACGGCCACGCACCGACGCCGGTCGGTGAGAGTGAACTGCTCGACTCGGGACTCCTGGGATGGGAGCAGGTGCCGTTGCGGCGCCTGGCGAGCGAGCGCCTCGGGATCTCCTGTGTGCTGGAGAACGACGTCACCGCGCTCGCCCACCTGCAGTGGTTCGGCAACGCCGGCGACACCCCCGACTGCGCACTGCTCAGCATCGGCGACGGCGTCGGGTACGCCCTGACCATCCACGGCCGACCTGTGCGGATCACCGAGGCGGACATCGGCCTGTTCGGCCACCAACGCCTGGCGCAGGACGGACCGCTGTGCCCCGCCGGGCACCGCGGCTGCGCGGTCTCCTACATCACCACACGCGCGGTGGTCATGGCGGCGGCACAGGGCCTGGGACGCTTCCCCGCCTACGAGGAGGTTCTCGACCTAGCGGCCACCGGAGACCCCGTCTGTTCCCAGGCCGTACGGCAAGCGGCATGGGCCCTTGGCGTACTGATCGCCAACATCTCCGCCAACACCATGGTCAAGTCCGTGACACTCGCCGGGGAGTCCGCAGGCATCGCCGACGCGGCCCGAGCGGACCTGGAAAGTGGCATCACCGCCCGACGCGGGAGCCCGGAGGGCATCACCATCACCGTCATGCGGCACGACTTCCACGAATGGGCCCGCGGCGCAGCCGTGGTCGCCATCCGCGAGCACGTCTCAGCCCTCTGACCACCCGGACAACGGCTTGGGGGACCGTTGTCGGCCGCGGTCTCCGCCGAGGCGGCGGAGGCACTGCTTGCCCGCCCCATCCCGGCCCTCGGCTTCGCGGTGAGGGGCATGCTCCCGGAAGGGATCGTCGCGCGTGATGGTTCAGGATGCCCGAATCGGGCCGGATCGCGCTGGTCGACGCATATGTGGGTGTGTACTTCCGTGTGACCGCTGTCGTGGGCGCGGTTTGGTCGGGTGTGGTCATACGGTGCGGATGACCAGGGCGGGTTTGGTGTCCTGGACGTCGGTGAGGCGGTGGATGGCGTCGGGGCCGGAGGTCCAGAGGATCGCGCCGTGGATGGTGGCCATGACGGTGACGGTGGCGTCCACGATGTCGGCGGTTCCGCCTTGCCGCGGTCCTGCGTCGGCGATGATCTGGCGGGCCTCGGCGGGGATGTCGCCGGGGGTGAAGACGACGGTGCCCTCGACGGTGTTGCCGCGTTCGCCGGTGACCAGGCCGGTGATGGCCGGGTTGGTGGTGTGGTTCCGGGTCAGGGTCTGGTCGCCGGTGCGGTTGCCGTTCTGGTTGTTGGCGTGCGCCCACTGGCCCGCGGTGTTGAGGAAGACGTTGCGGGTGGCGGTGAGGTAGCGGGAGCCCTCGTCGAAGTACAGGCCGAGTTGCCCGCTGTTCTCGCAGAGGTTCTCCTCGATGGTGCTGTGCGGTATCGCGGAGAGCGTGTAGACGCAGCCGGCGTCGAAGAGCGTGTGCACGACGTCTCTGATGTGGTTGCCGACCACACGGACGTCGGTCAGGGTGGTGGGCGTGTCGTAGACCGGCTGGAAGTCGTAGAGCCCGCGGTTGAGGTACTCGGGGCTGCCGCCCGGGTCGTTGGCGCCCCAGCCGTATCCGATGCCGATGCCCGTGTAGGGCATGTCGGACACCTCGTTGTGCGCGATGGTCAGGCGCGTGACGTAGCTGGCGAAGATCCCGTCCTGGTCGAGGTACTCGAGCGCCGTGGAGAAGACGCGGTTGTCGCTGATCAGGATGTCGCTGTTGGTCATCCGCCCGTCGGAGGGATGGTGGGCGTCGGGGCGCACCCCGCCGACCACGATGCCGCCGCCGGCGCTGGCCGTGAACGTGTTGCCGATGACGGAGACGTTCCGCGCCCCCAGGCCGACGCCGGTGGCGTGCGCGTTGGCGTCGTTGCCGATGCCGAGGCCGACCGAGCCGAGGTTCACGAACGTGTTGCCCTCGAAGGTGATGCGGTTGGCCGCCGACACCTGCACGGCGGCGGGGGCTTGGGCCCAGTTGTTGCGGGCTCCCTCGAAGCCCCGGCATCCGACCGCGCAGGAGGTGAACGCGTCGGCGGGCCGGTGCTCCTGGACTCCGGTGATGAACGCGCCGGTCTGCTGGTTGGCGTATCCGTCGGGCGAGCTGGGGTGCAGCCAGGTGGTACCGGTGAAGGTCAGTCCCTCGAAGGAGAGGTCGTGGGCGGGCTCGTCGTAGGTGCCGCCGACCTCGACCAGGGTCTCCAGCCGCGGCAGTTCGACCCGCGCGCTCGCCAGGTCCTGCCCTTCGAGCGGCTTGTAGTACAGCGTCCCGGCCGCGGTGTCCAGGTACCACTCGCCCGGCTCGTCGAGGAACGCCCTGGAGTTCAGCAGCCAGAACGTCGGCGTGCGGAACGGCGACTGGATCGTGTCGTATCCGTAGGTGTTGTTGTCCCAGGCCGGCTGCCGCATGACGACCGTGGAGCCGGAGATGCTGTCCACCGGCGCGAAGCGGTTGGTGAACGACAGCATCGCCTGGAGCTCGATACGCCGCTGGTCGGGCAGCTCGGCCAGGTAGTCGAGGTCCGGGTTGTTCAGGGCGAAGCCGGTGGCGTTGAGCCTGATGTCCGACGGGGACAGGCTCGTGCGGGCGCGCTGGGCGAGAGCGCCGTCGACGTAGAGCTGCCGGGTGTCGAAGCCGGTGCCGACGTCCGCCCGGTAGACCCCGGTCGTGGGGTCGTCGAGTTCCCAGCCGGTCACCGGCTCGGCGCCGGTCAGGACGGGGCTCGCTCCCGGGGCGGCCCGCCAGGCCACGGTGTGGCCGTCGCGGCCGGAGTCGGCGGCGTCGAACCGCAGCGGCTCGCTGAGCCGGTAGGCCCCGTCCAGGAGGATGACGGTGACGTCGGCGTCGGCCCGGGCGGCGAGCTCCCGCGCCCGGCGCTGCGCCTCCGCCAGGGTCGCGAGGGGCTTCCCCATGGTGCCCGGGCCGCCGTCGTCGGCCATCTCGGCGCCGGCGGGCGCGACGACCAGCGTGTGGTGGGGGGCCGCGGCGTGCGCTTGGGGGGCGGGCACGGCGGTGATGACTCCGGTGGCCAGGGCCGCGGCGGCTGCCGCGAGGGAGGTTCGCAGGCGTGATGAGAGCAGTGGGGACACGCTTACGTCCTTTCGTCGAGGAGGGGCGTCACGAGGAGATCGGAGTGGAACGGGGGCGCGGCAGGTGGTTGGCGGGAGGCGGCGGGGACGCCGGATGGCGTCGCTCGTTCCCGGCCACCGGGAGCAGTCGGCGTCCGGCCTGCTCCGGCCTGACGTGCGGGCCGCCTGGTGCGGTGGTGTGTGGTCGGCGGGACGTGGTGATCGCTTCCGCGTCGACCCGGAGGCCGAGCCCCGGTGTGTCGCCGAGGACGAAGGCGCCGTCCTCGACGCGCAGGTCGACCGAGAGGCCCGTCGGGGGGCGCAGGTCCTGTAGTTCGCTGACGATGTGGTTGGGCACGGCCGTCGCGGCGTGCAGCAGTCCGACGGGGGTGGTGCCGACGGGGCTGACCGGGAGGTCGTGGGCGTGGGCCAGGGCGGCGACCCGCAGGAAGTGGGTCACCCCGTGGACCGCCGCGGTCTGCACGATGTCGAGCGCGCCCGCCGCGAGCAGCGGACGGTACTGCTCCAGGCCCGTGAGATTCTCCCCACTGGCGACCGCGGCCCGGACACCGCGTTGGACGACGGCCAGGCCTTCGGCGTCCCAGCGCCGAACGGGCTCCTCGACCCAGGTGAGGTCCAGGGTGCGTTCGAGTTCGGCGACGTGACGGACGGCCTGCTTGCGAGCCCAGGACTCGTTCGCGTCGAGCATCAGGCTGGGCCGCATGCCGCGCCCGGCCTCGGTCAGCACCTGTTCGACCAGGGTCAGCCGGCGCCGGTCCCGGTCGACGTCGAGGCCGCCCTTGAGCTTGGCCGCCTGGATGCCGTGCGCCGCGTACTCCTGGTAGACGGCCACGAGTTCGTCGTCGTTCAGCTCGATGTCGAGACCGGAGGCGTAGGCGGGCACTCTCCGGTCGCGTCCGCCGAGGAGCCGCCACAGGGGTTCGCCGGCCGCCCGCGCCTTGATGTCCCACAGGGCGGTGTCGAGCGCGCCGATGGTCCCGAACCGGGCCCCCGAGTGCCCGGCCTTGAAGGTCTCGCGCAGCATGCGGTCGTAGAGCGCGGTCACGGCGCGCGGGTCCTCGCCCTCGATGGCGGCGAAGAGGACGTCCACCTCGACGTGCGATCCCAGGCCGACGCCGGTGATGCCCTCGTCCGTGTCCACGAGGACGATCGGGACGGGGACGACCCCGTCGGCGAAGACTCCGTTGGCGTCACCGACGGGACGGCCCCACTCCTGGACCGTCGTCAGGGTGCGGTACCCGGTGATCCGCATGTCATCCCTTCGTGGAGCCGGCGGTGACGCCGTCGGCTATCTGGCGCTGGAAGAACACGTAGAGCACGAGGACGGGGAGCGCGGCGACGAGTACTCCGGAGGCGAAGACGGGGATGTCGTCGGAGTACTGGCCGCGGAGCGCCGTCACGCCGACCATGAGGGTGCGGTCGTCCGCGGACGGCATCATCAGCAGGGCGATCAGCACGTCGTTCCAGCAGAACAGGGTGTTGAGAATGCCGACCGACAGCAGGGCCGGGCGGCCCAGCGGCAGCATGACGCGCCGGTAGACGCCGTAGGGCGTGTTGCCGTCGATCCTGGCCGCGTCCACGATCTCGCCGGGAACACCGGTGTAGTAACTGGTCATCAGGAAGATCGTGAAGGGGAGGAACTGGGCGACGTAGGCGAGGACCAGCCCGGCGTGGGTGTCCAGGAGCCGGCCGTCCGCCATGATCCGGGCGAGGGGGACCATGATGACCTGGAAGGGGACGAACAACGCCGCGAGGCAGCCGAGGAAGATCGCCCGCGAGCCCCGGAACCGCAGGTGGCTCAGCGCGAAGCCGGCCATCGAGCCGATCAGCAGGAGCAGCGCGACGGCGGAGGTCACCACGATGAGGGAGTTGACGACGTACCGTTCCATTCCGACGTTCGCCCACGCCGTGGTGACGTTCTCCAGGTTCGGGGAGCGTGCCGGGGAGAACCGGTCGAGGACGTAGTCGTGCCGGGTCTTCATGGCGACGTTCGTGGTGAACAGCAGGGGATAGATCGTCGCCAGGGCGAGCACGCCCATGGGGACGGCCACCAGCCACCTGCTGACGCGCCGCCCCGGCATCAGCTCTCCCTCCCCGTGCGGCGGAGCAGCGCGATCTGCGCGAGTCCGACGACGAGCATGATGACGAAGAGAACGGTCGACGCGGCCGAGGCGAGCGCCGGGCGGTTCATCTGGCCCTGCTGAATCCAGATGTAGTACTCCGGCAGGTAGGTGGAACCCTCGGGACCGCCGCTCGTCATCACGTACAGCAGGCCGAACATGGACGTCAGCATCCCGATCATCGTGGTGACGACGACGAACTGGATGGTGCGGGACAGGCCCGGGACGATCACGTGCCGGATCACCCGGGGCAGTGACGCGCCGTCGACGCGGGCGGCGTCCAGGAGTGAGGGGTCCAGGGTGGAGAAGCCGGCCAGGAAGACCACCAGCGCCATACCGAAGGTCGCCCACACGTGCACGCCGACGACGGTGAACATGGCGACGTCCGGATCGCCGAGCCAGTCGACCGGGCCGATTCCGAGGTACCCGAGGCCGGAGTTGAGCGGGCCGTCGAAGGCCAGCAGGAGATTGAAGATCGCACCGACGATCACCGGGGAGAGCACGGCCGGGAAGAAGTAGACGCCGCGATAGAACCGGTGCCCGGGCACGCGCAGGTGGATGAAGGTCGCCAGCAGGCCGGGGATCGCGACCGCCACCGGCAACAACAGCACCAGCAGCCCGACGTTCTCCAGCGCGGTGCGGAAGACCGGGTCCTTCAGCAGCTCCGTGTAGTTGTCCAGGCCGACCGCCTGTCCGTCGCGCTCGCCGTCGCCGGTGAAGGAGTAGTTGACGCCGAGGAGCAGCGGGTACAGCCGGAGCACCAGGATGATCAGGACGGCCGGGGCGATCAGGACGTAGGGCGCCAGCCGTTCGGCACGGCGGCCGCCCCCGCGTGGGCGAACCGACGGCGGGGAACTTCCGAGTGACACGGGGTCAGCTCGCCCGGTCGGAGTCGGCCAGCTGTCGCAGCGCGTCCTCGACGCCCACCGACCCGCTGAGGAGCTGCTGGGAGAGCCGCCCCATCAGGTCCAGTGTCCGGGCTGACAACGCGACGTGCAGCGCGGGTCTGCCGGTCTCGATCCCCGGCGTGATCGCGGCCAGGGCGGGCCCACCACCGGAGACGTCGACCGTGGTGTCGGCGACGATCGCGCCGGCGTCGGCCTGGAACGTGGCCAGCGCCTCGGTGGAGGTCAGCGACCGGACCAGGTCGGCGGCCAGGTCCGGGTGCTCGGTTCCCGCCGCGACCGCGTACCCGATGCCGCCGTCGTAGGGCAGGCTGGGCCGCGCACCGTCCGTCACGACGGGGGCGGGCATCACGCCGACGTCGTCCTCGCCGAGGAACTCGCCGAAGTCCTCCCAGTGGCCGATGTCCGACATCAGCCCGACGATGTGCGCGGCCCCGCCCGACTCGAAGAGCGCGAGGGAGTCGTTGAACAGCGCGGTGGAGTTGACCCCGTCGTTGTTCAGGCCGGCGTCGTCGACCTCCTGCCAGAGCTCGAAGATCCGCCGCACGTGGGGAGAGGTCCAGTCGCGGTTCCCCGCGATCCAGTCGTCGTACTCCTGCGGCGTGAGGACGGCCGACCCCAGTCCCGAGAGGAAGAACTGGATGCCGTAGCCCTCCTTGTTCCCCAGGGACAAGCAGGCGGCCTCCGTCTCCTCGGCGATCGTCCGGCAGTCGTCGAGGAAGTCCGCCCACGTGGTGGCCGGGTTGTCGGGGTCGAGTCCGGCCTCCTCGTAGAGGGCCCTGTTGTAGTAGATCGGGTGTCCCTGGAGGGTCACCGGGGCCGCGTAGACGGTGCCGTCCCTGGAGAACGCCTCCCAGCCCGCCAGCCGCCGCATGTCCTCGGTGACGTGGTCGTCCAGGGGCAGCAGGTCGTCGGCGCGGTCGCGTAACTGGCCGCCGCCGTTGAACAGCATCACGTCGGGGCCCTCGCCCGTGCGCATGGCCGTGCCGAGCAGCGTGTAGTACTGGTCGAACGGCTGCGCCACGAACTCCACGGTCACGTCCGGGTGCCGCTCGGCGAAGTCGGCCCGCGCCGCCTCGACGTACCCGGCAGTCGTCTCGTCACCGGACTTCCAGTCCCAGACGACCAGCGTGTCGTCCCCCGAACCGGACGAGGAGCCGGACCCCGCGCTGCCGCAACCGGTCAGAGCCAGAGCACCCGCCAACGCGGTCGCCCACAGTGTTCGCCGCTTCATCGTCGCTCACTCTCCGGAGGGCGCCGGGGCCGCCCGTCCGTTGGTCCAGATCGCGGAACGTAATTCGTGTGATGTATTGCGTCAAGAGGTGACGCGTATACTTGCCTCGCGATTCGTGCGCCGCCTGATCGCGGCCCACGGGAGGGACTATGACGGCATCACAGGAAGCCACGTCGGGCGCCGCGGTGCCACCGGCCTGGGTGCGACGACCGGCGAACCTCGCGAGGGCGCTCACCGCGGAGCTGGTGGGGCGCATCGTCCGCGGGGTCTATCCGTCGGGCACGGCCCTGCCGGCCGAGCCGGGGCTCTGTGAGGCGTTCGGGGTCAGCCGGACGGTCGTCCGCGAGGCGGTGAAGCTGCTTCAGGAGAAGGGCCTGGTCCAGGTCCGGCAGGGCGCGGGCACCATGGTGACCCCGCCGACGCGGTGGAACATGCTCGACGAGCTGGTGCTGGGGGCCAGCATCGAGGAGGACGAGAGCCTGGGGATCCTCGACGACCTCGTGGTCACGCGGCGCCTGCTGGAGTCCGACATGGCCAACCTCGCTGCCCAACTCGCCACGGACGACGTCGTCGACCGCTTGCGCACGCTCGTCGACGAGATGGACCGGCTCGTGGACGACCGCGTGACGTACGAGGAGCACGACCGCGCCTTCCACGACACGATCATGCGGGCCTCCCAGAACCGCATCGCCCGTGCCGTGGTGCGTTCGCTGGAGGGGCAGGCCATCAACACCGCCCGGTACGTGGGCAAGACCGAGCGTGCCCTGTGTGTCGCGTCCAATCAGGGCCATCGCCGCGTCTACGAGCGCGTCGCCGCCCACGACCCGAGCGGCGCCGCCGAGGCGATGTTCAACCACATCACCGAGGCGTGGCTCGTCCGGCGTGGTGGGACGGGCGACCCCGTGCGTCTGCGGCGGCCCTAGCCGACGTCGACGTCGCCCGGTCCCGCCGCGGAGGCGGGACCGGGCACTGCCGAACACCTGGTACGCCTGAGCCATCGGCGGGACTACCCCAGCCCCGCCTCCCACCTGGTGCCGTTCGCGGTGGCGCCGGCCGGGAGGCGATCGCGGGCGGCGGTGTCGCCGTAGAGGCTCCAACGGAACCAGTCCAGGAAGGTGTTCTCGGTCTGGGGGTAGGTCCGGAAGCCCGGAACCAGGTAGGAGCCGTGGTCCGCCCCGACGTGGGTGAGGAACGCCTTGGGAGCGGGGAGTTCCTCGTAGGCGCGGCGTGCCGAGTTGTAGTCGCAGGTGGGGTCCCGGTCGCCGTGGATGAAGAGCACGTTGGCCGTGACCTGGCCGGTCGGGTTTCCCATGTCCACGCAGGCGATGGGCACGGCCGCGGCGATGCGGTCGTCCGGCCACGCGGTGACCAGGCCGTGGGTGGTCATGCCGCCCATGGAGTGGCCGGAGACGCCGACGCCGGCCCCGGTGTCGATGTGCCCGGCGAGCGGGTCGCCCGAGGCTCCGTTCAGCGCGAGGGTCCGGGTGATGACCTCCGACACGTCCCTCGACCATTCGCCGCGGTAGACGCTCCCGATGTTGGTGTTGTCGGAGAAGGAGGGAGCGGGGCAGACGAAGCCGGCGGCGGCCAGGCCATGGGTCTGGGAGGAGTAGCAGTCGGAGTTGCAGCCCATGCCGTGGCTGAACTCGACGACGGGGAACACGCCGGCCGCGACGGGGGCGTTGGGGACGGGCGCGCCGCCGGGGGTGCCGGTGGCCGGGTAGAAGACCTTGGTGAACAGCGAGCGACCGCCGCGGGCCCAGCGGTACTCCCGGACGCCGATGGCGTAGGTCGCGGTGGGCGCCGGGCTGGCAGCGGGGGCGGGGTGCGCGTGCACCGGCGCGGCGCCGAGCACGGCGGCGCTCATGCCGATCGCTCCGGCCGCGCCGAGTCCCAGGAGCGTGCGTCGTCGCATCGTCATGGGTGACTCCTTGAGTGTGGGGGATGGTGGTGGGGAGGTACGAGGGACGGCCGGGTGGCCCCGGTTCCGTGTGAGGCGTCAGCAGCCGTCGGTGGTGTTGGTGGCCAGGCCCAGGCGCCAGGGGAGTTGGGAGTAGTCGCCGCCGGCTGAGGGGTCCATGCCCTGGTAGAGGAGCCGGAGGTCGCAGGGATCGATCGCCATGGTCTGGTCGTGGGTGCTGCGGACCAGTTCGCCGTGGCTGATGTCCCGGGTCCAGGCGCCGCCGGCGTCGAAGGTGACGTTGTTGGCGCGGGCGAAGGGGTTGTCCTGGGTGGCGGCGAGGGGCGTCCACTGGCCGGTCAGGCCCTCGGCGGTGAAGGAGCGGTACCAGCGCCGCCCGTCGGAGCCGATGGCCTCCCAGATCAGCAGGTACGTGTCGCTGTCGCCGACGCGGTAGACGGCGCCGCCCTCGAAGAGGTTGTTCGCGCTGTCCTCCAGGACGATCCGGGTGTTGCCGAAACCGGCCGGGAAGTCGGCCACGGTCGTCTCGGAGCGGTAGACGTGGCCGTTGTCGTCGGCGGAGAACAGGTAGCACATGGTGTCGTCGCAGATGACGAAGAAGTCGAGCCAGTGGCCGTTGCCGATGTTCTGCCGCACCACGTCGGGGACGCTGTCCATGAAGTTCCGCGGCGCCGACCAGCTGGTGGGGTCGTCGGGGTCGGTGGTGGTGGAGAACGAGGGCAGGCCGGTCTGGTAGACGAGGTACCACTCGCCACGGGGGGCGAAGTAGAAGGCGTGGGGCGCCGCGCGGTAGCCGGGTCCGATGGCGGAGCTCGCTTCCAGGTCGGTCTGCGGGGAGGTGGCGGCCTGGGACCAGTCGGTGAAGCTGGTGTGGGCCAGCCCCCAGTCGCCCCTGGTGTCGACCCTGGTGAAGAAGACGTGCCAGGTTCCGTCCTCGTCCTGGACGACGGACGGGTCCTTGACCGCGACGGAGCCGATGTTCGGCGCGGGGGAGATCAGCGGCCCGCTCGAGGACCACTGGAAGCTGTCGGGTAACCGCTGCTCGGCCGGGGCGCCGGCGGCGGCCCCGTCCGCCTGCTCACCAGAAGCGGGTGCGGCGACCAGCGCGATGACCAGGCCGAGCAGGAGGACGACGGCCGCGTGGAGGGGCCGGGAACGGGAACGGCGTGCAGGTGAAGGCATGGGGGGACTCCGTGCGGCTCGGCCGGTGGGTTCACCCACGAGAACGTCGCCCGTCCATGGCGTCCGGCACGGTGGCGTGTGGGGGACCTCACCGGGACAAACGGATGGTGCGCGTACCGTCCTGCCAGGTCCGTGCGGGCACGGACCCGTGCGGCCAGACCGAACGTCCGTCACGTCGAACGCCGACTGGCTCTCCGGACATCTCGGATGATAGCCGGGGCGAGACGTTAGTCAACATACGTAATATGACTTCTCCGCAGCGCCCCGATCGGCGGTGGGTGGCAAGGCAAGGCGTCGGATGCCGGCCCGCCGGGTCTGTCACACGTGGCCTTTCAGCGCGCTGGCGGCGCGTCCGGGGTGCGGTGTGCCGCGCGGAGGGCCCGGGGGAGGCGCCCAGGTCCCGGCGGGAGGCCTTGTTGAACGCCTGGAGGTCGGGGGTTCCGGGTGGACGCGCGCATCAGGTGGTGGGGGCGCGCCAGGCGTCGCTGCCGGATGTAGGCGATGACGGTGCCGCCGGTGGTGGCGCGGAAGAGGCGGGTGAGGTGGTTGTGGGAGATGCCCGCGGCCCGCGCGATGTCGGGGGTGGTGAGGGGGTCGGCCAGGTGGGCCTCGATGTGGGCGATGGCCGTGTTCACGGCCGAATGTGGGGCGTTCGGACGGCCCTGCTCCGGTGGGGCGAGGCTGGCGACGCGCCACAGCGCGGTCCAGATCTCGGCGGCGGCACGGCTGGGAGTGCTCGGCCAGGCGGCGACGGCCTGTCGCATCAGCGTGGACAGCGTGGGCAGTTCGGGACCGGTGTCCTGCATGACGGGGACGGTGTGGGGCTCGCCGGTGGTGGGGAGGCACAGGTGGGCGTACAGGTGCTCGGAGCAGCCCCGGTAGTGGTAGCGGCAGGTCGTGGCGGGCGGGATGAGGCTGACGCGGCCCGGGCGGATGCCGTGCGGTGTGCCGGCCCCGGTGAGGTCGCGGAGCGCGCACGCCGGTGCCCGAGACCGCGTGACGCGCCTGGCGTTCCGGCGGACAGCCACTAGGAAGGTCGAAGATGCGGGGCCGAGGCGGCGTCCGTCCTTCGGAACGCCTCTGTGGGGTATTCGTGGGGCGGCGGGCGTCAAGAGCCAGAAACTGCCTGGTCAGGGGCTTGTGGCAGAGAGACTGTAAATCTGCCGGCTCAGCCTACCCAGGTTCGAACCCAGGCGCCGCCACCTCAGCGATTCGGCCTCTGACCTGCGGAAACGCGGGCAGGGGTCGTTCTTCTTCAGCTAGCGCTTCGCTGGGCGGATTGCGCCTTCCGGCTCGTTCCGTCTCACCCGATCTCGCTGCTGACCAGCGCGTGTGGGGTATGTGTGGACAGAAATGTGGCGGCCGACCGCTCGGTCTCAGGCCGGGAGACGGGCGGCGATCTTGCGTTCCCGGCGTCGTCGGTGTCCTTGACGAACTTCGTGTAGACCCGGAGCAACACGGTGACCCTGTGGCCGGCGCGCTTGGCGGGCGGTCCCCGGGGCCACGCCGGCGCTGATCCAGGCGGAGACGAAGAGGTGCCGTGAACCCGCCAGCTTCCTGACCACCGACTGGTGCTGATCCGCGCGCTGCCGCCGCCGGCATGCACGCCCTGTGGCCCTGCAACCTCTGGCCCCGCTCGACAGTCTGACCACCGGTGATCACTGCCTGATCGCATTCGAGTATCCGGAGACACGCTGATGAGCAGACGAACGGTCCGCGCGGTGGTGGCCATCGCCGCCGCGACGACCGCGGGCGGGCTGCTGCCCGCCCTTCTGGCCGGGCCCGCACAGGCCGCGCCGGCCCGGTACGCCGACGACTTCAACGGTGACGGCTACCGCGACTACGCCGCGTTCGCCCCCGGTCTGTCGGCCGGGGGCGGAGTACAGGTCACCTACGGAACCGCGTCCGGCCCGGGGACGCGACGGCAGGTGATCGACCAGAACAGCCCGGGCGTGCCGGACACGAACGAGACGGACGACATGTTCGGTTCGGTCCGGACCTCCGCCGACTTCAACGGGGACGGCTACGCCGACCTCGTCGCCGCGGCGCCCGGGGAGGACGTCTCCGGCCGCACGGACCAGGGCTCGGTGACCGTCCTGTGGGGCAGCGCGAGCGGCCTGTCCGGCGGGACCGCCATCCCCAACAGGAACCCCAACGCCTACGACGGCCTTGGCTCCGACCTCGCGGCGGGGGACTTCAGTGGGGACGGCAAACCCGACCTCGCCGTCATCGACGGCGGCGACGCGTATGTCTTCCGGGGCGACATCACCCCGTCCGGGGTGTCCGGCGCCGTCAGCCGCCTGGCACGGACGGACCGGTGGTTGGACGCCACCCGGCTCATCGCCGGCGACGTGAACGGCGACGCCGCCACCGACCTCGTCGTCGTCGGCCTGCACTCGACCACGGAGGAGACGGCCGCCGAGGCGTGGTTCGTGCGGGGCGGAGCCACCCTGTGGTCGGGGCCGACCCTCTTCCTGTCGGATATCCATCACGGGCGCGACGCGGACGGCGTCATCGCCGACTTCAACGGTGACGGTTACGGCGACGTCGCCATCGGCGATCCCACATACCAAGACGAGCGCGGCCGGGTCACCGTCTGGAACGGCGGCGACACCTGGCCCGGGTCCTCCATCCGGCTGTCCCAGTCGACGCCGAACATCGCCGGTGAACCGAACGTCTTCGACTGCTTCGGGCAGGAGGTGTCAGCGGGGGACGTCAACCGCGACGGCTACGCCGACCTCGCGATCAGCGTTTACGGCGAGGACATCGGCGGCCAGGAACAGTCCGGCGCGGTCCAGGTGTTGCGCGGCGGCCCCTCGGGCCTGACCGGCACCGGCTCCCGCACGATCGACCGCCGCACCGCGGGCGTGCCCGGCGACCCGGCTCCCTACGACTCCTTCGGCGCCCGCGTCCGGCTGCGCGACACCAACCGCGACGGCTACGCCGACCTCCTCGCCGACAGCTCCATCCATCCTGCGGTGCGCCTGCCTGGAAGCGCGAGCGGCATCACCACCACCGGCCTGACCCAACTGTCGGACCGGTACATCATCGACGGCATCCTCCAGTAGCACCCCGCCGGGCCCACAAGCCACCGCATTGATCGGCCCCTGCTCACCGGCAAGGGCCGATCGTATGGCGCCGCAGATGAGTTCGGAAGGCCGGTGGGCGACTTCGGACGGCGGTCCGGGGTTCGAATCCACCACCCTGAGGGTCTGTAAAACGAACGTTTGACAGACCCGCCTGTCGGTCATCGAGGCGAGGTCCCCCGGAGCCGCCGGAGGGTGAAAACCAGGTTCAGGCGTCGTAGAGGGCCAGGAAGGTCAGGGTGCAGGGAGTGAGAGCGGCTGTCAGTGTGAGGAGGGTGGCCAGGACCAGGCGCCTCTTGAGGTGGTGGTAGCGGGCTGTGTACTCGTCCTGCAGGCTGTGGCAGCGGTCGGCGACGGCGGTCAGCATGCGGTGGGAGAGCGAGATCCGGTCGTGTGCGTAGTGTTCGATGACCTGTTCGCGCTGAGCGGTGGTCAGCCAGGGCAGCCCCTCGGCGAAGGCTTCGGCTTCCCGGCGGGCGTTGGAGAGCTCGGTCTGCCACAGCAGGAAGCCCTCGAGCTGGGCCAGGCCCGTGGCGGCCTCCTGTGCACTCACCGGCGGTTGCCCGGCCCCGGGCTGCCCGGGCCGGGGGCCTCCCCGCCGGTGTCCACCACGTCCCGGCCCCCGGAGTGCGTGGCCAGGTCGAGTTGGGCGAGCTCCGGGTGGTGGAGGTCGAAGGCCGGCGACTCGGACCGGACGCGGGGGATGGAGGTGAAGTTGTGACGGGGCGGGGGGCAGGAGGTCGCCCACTCCAGGGAGCGGCCGTATCCCCAGGGGTCATCCCCGTGGACGGGCTCCCCATACTTCCAGGTCTTCCACACGTTGTAGAAGAACGGCAGCGTGGACATGCCCAGCAGGAAGGCGCCGATGGTGGAGATGGTGTTGAGGGTGGTATAGCCGTCGGCGGCCAGGTAGTCGGCGTATCGCCGGGCCATGCCTTCGGCGCCGAGCCAGTGGTGGACGAGGAACGTGCCGTGGAAGCCGATGAAGAGGGTCCAGAAGTGGACCTTTCCGAGGCGTTCGTCGAGCATCTTGCCGGTGAACTTCGGCCACCAGAAGTGGAAGCCGGCGAACATGGCGAACACGACGGTGCCGAAGACGACGTAGTGGAAGTGGGCGACCACGAAGTAGGAGTCGTGGACGGCGAAGTCCAGCGGCGGCGAGGCCAGCAGGACGCCGGTGAGTCCACCGAAGAGGAAGGTCACCAGGAAGCCGACGCACCACAGCATCGGGGTCTCGAAGCTCAGTGAGCCCTTCCACATGGTGCCGATCCAGTTGAAGAACTTGACCCCGGTAGGCACCGCGATGAGAAACGACAGCATCGAGAAGAACGGCAGCAGGACGCCGCCGGTGGTGAACATGTGGTGCGCCCAGACCGTCACCGACAGGCCGGTGATGGCGATGGTGGCGCCGACCAGGCCGATGTAGCCGAAGATCGGCTTGCGAGCGAACACGGGGATGATCTCGGTGATCACGCCGAAGAACGGCAGCGCGATGATGTAGACCTCGGGATGACCGAAGAACCAGAACAGGTGATACCACAGTAGTGTGCCCCCGTTCGCCGCGTCGAAGACGTGCGCGCCGAAGACCCGGTCCGCCTCCAGCGCGAACAGGGCCGCGGCCAGGACGGGAAAGGCGAGCAGCACCAGCACGCTGGTCAGGAGGATGTTCCAGGTGAAGATCGGCATGCGGAACATGGTCATGCCAGGGGCACGCATGCAGAGGATGGTGGTGATGAAGTTGACCGCGCCCAGGATGGTGCCGAATCCCGAGAACGCCAGGCCCATGATCCACATGTCGGCCCCGAGACCAGGCGAGCGTTCCTTGCTGTTGAGGGGCGCGACGGAGAACCACCCGAAGTCGGCCGCGCCGCTGGGCGTGACCAGGGACGCGATGACCAGCAGCCCGCCGAAGAGGTAGAGCCAGTAGGCGAGCATGTTGAGGCGGGGGAACGCCACATCCGGCGCCCCGATCTGCAGGGGCATGATCGCGTTGGCGAAGCCGGCGAACAGCGGGGTGGCGAACAGCAGCATCATGATCGTGCCGTGCATGGTGAACGCCTGGTTGTACTGCTCCTGCGTCAGCAACTGCAGCCCGGGCCTGGCCAGTTCCGCCCGGATGGCCAGCGCCAGCACTCCGCCGACGATGAAGAACGCGAAGGAGCTGATCAGGTAGAGCGAGCCGATCTTCTTGTGATCGGTCGTGGTCAGCCAGTCTACGACGACCTGCCCGGGCGTTCTGGGCCTGGGCATCGGTTCGGTGAACCGGGGAGGCAGTGTCTCGGTGACCATGGGCTTCTCGTCCTCTCGGCGATACGCCGCTGTTGTAACGCACGCGGGGAACAGAGCGACAATTTTGAACCCTTTGGTGGGCGTTTCGGGGGCTGTCCTGACTCCATCCCGCGATTCGCCCACGCCGGCACGGCGATGCCCGAGCAGCGCGCCCTGGCAGCAGAAAGGCTGGCAGCGGGGCGGAGGCTCACGTCTGCCGTGTCGAAGTCCCGTCTGCGGTCTGTTGGTGGGACAGCGGACCGGCGACGGCTTGGACGGTATCGCTCATGTGCTCGCGGCGGCCGGGATACCGGGCGAAGGCTCGTTCTTCAGGTGTGCGATGCCGTGCTCGACCCGGATACACCGAGGAATGCGCCTGGCGTTGACGCTCGTACATCTCCTCACACCAGTTCGGAGCGTTCCTCGCGGACTTGCGGTGGGGCGGTGTCACCACGTGGCCGCCCATCTGCGCCGCCGGACCCGGATCTCAGTACCGTCGATGATCCCGGTTTCCCCTGTCACGCCGAGGTGGTCGACGACCTCAGCCAGAGTCCGTCACCGCACTCCGACGGTGACACCGCCGCCTCGTTCGGCGAGCAGCGGGCGCACCTCGCCGATGGCCCGGGCGATGGTGGAGCGGACTACACCGGAACCCACACCAGTACGTCATGAGTGGCTCGATGGCGCAGATGCACGAGCGTGGCCTTCGTGACGTTCGCGCCACAGGGGGACCTGCCTCGGCGACGAGGTCGGTGATCACACCGGCCGACAGGCCCGCGATCCTCCGGTCACTGGCGATCGCTCCACGAGACCTGTTCCCCACCACACGAGATAATCGACTGTTGAGAGATCGACGTCTCACCGCCTACGTGCACGAGCTCGTTGACGCGCACTGCGGCATGAGCGTCTTGCCGCTCGGCGCGGCACCGTTGCGCTTCACCGCCCCAGGGCGTGACCGCGCGGCAGCGGCTCCACATCGGGTCGGCGCCCGGGGCGCATCCCGGCGTGCCGCTGACCAGGGCCGGGGCCCGCGCGGGCGGCGAGGGCGTCGGCGACGGCTCCCGCCGCGTACGCGTAGACGGCCTTGTGCAGCAGGTCGACCGCCAGTTCCGCGCGGGGCCAGGTCGGTGGCGGAGCGCCGACGCCTGTGGCGTTCTCCAGGATCTGGTCGTTGGTCAGCCGTACGACCGCGAACTGCGCCGATGCCCAGGGTCCGCGCAGTCCGGCGTGTGCCATCACCGACCGCAGGACGCCGAGCAGGGCGCCCTGGCCCAGGTGCATGGCCCGGTTCAGCGGCACGGGCTGACGGCCCGGACGCTCCGGCAGACCGGCCACCCGCTCCAGGGTCCGGGCTGGGACGTGGGAGTCGGGCCTGCCGCTCAGACGCTGCTCCGCCTTCTCACTCAGTGTCATCGCCAGGACGCCGGCCGTACCGGCGACCAGGCCTTGCCACGATGCTTGCCTCATCATGTCACCGCGAGTACCCGGAACACCGTGCCCCTACCGTGGCCGAGGCGGTGAGTCGTGCGGTGCGGTCCGGGTCAGACCGTCCCGTTCCCAAAGGTGGCCTCGGCCTGTCGGGCGCGCCACTCCTCCACGACTCCCTGCTG
Organism: Streptomyces sp. 8K308; assembly: GCF_004348315.1. GTDB lineage: Bacteria > Actinomycetota > Actinomycetes > Streptomycetales > Streptomycetaceae > Streptomyces. Next base: position 18,238 of record NZ_SMKC01000110.1, read on the forward strand.
CCGCCTGGCCCGTTCGAGGAGGCCGTCGAGCAGTTCGGGACTCAGGCGTTCCTCGGCGGCGGCGAGCCGGCGGAGGGTCTGCCATCCGGCCGCCTTGCCCTCCACCGCCATCCGCAGCAGCTCCAGTTCCAGGACGGTGCTGAGCGGGGAGCGCCGAACGAGGCGGCCGTTGTTCTTCAGCCGCGCCACCTTCTCGGCCGTCCATCCCGCGTAGACCTTGTAGCGCCGCACCGGAACGTCCAGGCCCTTCATGATGGCCAGGAGACTGGTCCGGTCCTGGGCGATCTCGACGGCGACAGGGCCGAGAGCCCCGGCGAGCGTCGAGCCCTGGGTCGAGCGCACCAGGTGGCGGGCGCGCTCCACCCCAGCGGTCGCGCCCGCCAGATGGTCGTTGAGGTAGATGCCCAGCAGAGCCGTGTCGATGCCGTGGGTGCGTTGGGGCTGGGGCGTGTTGGAGCCCGGTCGGTCGTTCACCACATTCCCCTCTTCTCGTTCCCGGATGCCTCCGGGTATCCGCCTGGAGCATCTTCGAAACGAGCCCGCCGTCGACGCCGGGCCGGCTTCGCCCCGGTGGTGGGCCGGCCGCACCGCCACAGGCCGCCAGCCATCCGGTCCGCATCGCCGTGTCCAGCAGGTAGGTGGGGCGACCACGTCGTCGGGGGACGTAGACGAGGTCGACCGCCAGCAGCGTCACGGCCGTGCCCAGGGCGATCCGGCGTGCCTGGCACGGACCGGCGGGTGAGGGGGGTGTGCGGAGCAGGCCCCAACCGGTCGTGGCGAGCAGCCCGGCCGTCGTCCGTTGCAGCCACTCCTCGGGCTTGGGCCCGAAGACCCACTCGAAGCTCCGCAGGCGCAGGAGCGGCCAGCCGCCGCCCACCAGATTGAACAGCCCCTGGACCGGGCCACGTGCAGCGGGTTCATCGCTCTCCTCCCGGGGCGGGCGCGCG
>NZ_SMKC01000111.1 GCF_004348315.1 Streptomyces sp. 8K308
GCCCACCCCGCCCCCACCGCCACGACGTGTGGATCGCGGCCGCCGGGCTGGCCGGCGGCCTGTTCGGCATCGTCTTCGACCTGAACACCACCTCCCCCGACCGCTCGCTCGGCCCGCTCGCGCTGGTCGGGCTGCTCGCCATGTGCGGCGCCGTGCTGCTGCGCCGGATGCCCCCGGTGGCGCTGCCGCTGGCCGTCGCCGCCTTCGGCCTGGACGCCGCCTTCGGCGGACTGCTGGCCGTCATGATCATGCTCGCCGACATCTTCTACGCGGCCACGCTCTACGGCGGCCCGCGCTTCGGCAGGGCCGTCACCCACGGGAGCACGGTCCTCAGCATCACCGTCGCCGTCGGCGCGCTCGCCTGGCTGCGCACCCCCGAGGCCCTGCTGTTCGGCGTGCTGTGCGCGGGCGTCACCTCCGCCTCCGCCTGGACCGGGCTGATGCTCCGCGACCACCGGGAAGCCGCCGCCGCCGAGCGGCTGCGCGCCGAGCAGACCGCGCTGCTCGCCGAGATGGACCGGGCGCAGGCGGTGGCCGGCGAGCGGTCGCGGATGGCAAGGGAGCTGCACGACATGGTGGCCAACCACCTGTCGGCCATCGCCATCCACTCCACCGCCGCGCTCACCCTGGACGAGCCCGCCGCGACCCGGCAGGCGCTGACCGTGATCCGCGAGAACAGCACCCAGGGCCTGACCGAGATGCGCCGACTCATCGGCCTGCTGCGGGACTCGGGCGCCACCGACGACCCCGAGGCCGTCCCGAGCCTCGACGGGCTGCCGACGCTGCTGCGCCGGGCCAGCGACGGCGGCGCCGGCCGGCTCGCGTTCACCGCCCGGGACGAGCGCCCCGAAGGCGCCCCCCTGCCGACGCCCATCGAGCTCGCCGCGTACCGCATCGTCCAGGAGTCCCTGACCAACGCGGTCAAGCACGCCGCCCCCGGCGAGGTCGAGGTGGCCCTGGCCCAGGACGAGGAGGCGCTGACCGTGACGGTCACCAGCCCCTACGACGCGGACGCGCCCAGCCGCGCCCCAGGCTCTGGCACCGGCCTCATCGGCATGCGGGAGCGCGTCGAGCTGCTCGCCGGCGCGTTCGCCGCGGGTCCCGCGCCCGACCAGGGCAGCGCGCCCCGCTGGCGGGTGCGGGCCACGCTTCCCCTGGCGGGCTCATGACCCTGCGGGTGGTGGTCGCCGAGGACCAGGCGGCGGTGCGGCAGGGCCTGGTGCTGATCCTGGGCAGCGCCCCGGACATCGAGGTGGTCGGCGAGGCGGCCGACGGCGAGCGCGCGGTCGAGCTCGCCCGCGCGCTACGGCCCGACCTGGTGCTGATGGACATCCAGATGCCCGTGCTCGACGGCGTCGCGGCGACGGCGCTGATCACCGCCGAGCGGCTGGCCGAGGTGCTGGTGCTGACCACCTTCGACTTCGACGAGTACGTCTTCGGCGCGCTGCGCGCCGGCGCCGGCGGCTTCCTGCTGAAGGACAGCGACGCCACCGCGCTGATCGCGGCGGTGCGCACGGTGGCGGCCGGCGAGGGCACCATCGCGCCCGCCGTGACGCGCCGGCTGATCGCCGAGTTCGCCCGCGCCTCGCCGGTCCCGCGGGCGCCCGCGGCGGATCCGACCCGCCTCGCGACGCTCACCCCGCGGGAGCGCGAGGTCCTGGCGCACGTCGGCGCCGGGCTCGCCAACGCCCAGATCGCCGAGCGGCTCGGCATGGCGGAGGCCACGGTGAAGACCCATGTCAGCCGGATCCTGCACAAGTTGGGGCTGCGGAGCCGGGTGCAGGCGGCGGTGCTGGCCCAGGAGGCGGGCGTCACCGGCGGCTGACCGCCTGTGGTACAGACCTCTTGACCGTTGGTCTGGACCATTCTACCCTCACGGCTATCGAACGCGGTCGAAGTACCGCTCCACGGCACGGACTTGCCCCACTCCCGGGGCTCCCCCACATCTCACCCGGCCGACTCGAGGAGCCTTCCTTGCCACGCGTCAGACGCCGAATCACCGCCCTACTCGCGGTGTTCGCCCTTCCCCTCGCCTGGATCGTGGCGGTGGCCGGCCCGGCCCAGGGCGCCACCGCCACCGCCACCTATGCCAAGACCTCCGACTGGTCCACCGGCTTCGAGGGCCGCTGGACTATCAGAAACACCGGCGACCAGCCACTCAACGGCTGGACGCTGGAGTGGGACTTCCCCTCGGGCACGGCCGTCACCTCGGCCTGGGACGCCCGCGTCACCAACAGCGGCACCCACTGGACCGCCCGCGACGCCGGCTGGAACGGCACCCTGGCCCCCGGCCAGACCGCCACCTTCGGCTTCAACGGCAGCGGCCCCGGCGCCCCCGCCAACTGCCTGCTCAACGGCCAGCCCTGCGACGGCAGCGACGGCGGAGACGACGGCGGCGACAACGGCGGCACCCCGCCCGACGACCAGATCAACCTCGGCTACTTCACCGAGTGGGGCGTCTACGGCCGCGACTACCACGTCAAGGACATCGTGGACTCCGGCGCGGCCGAGAACATCACCCACATCAACTACGCCTTCGGCAACGTGACCAACGGCGAGTGCCAGGTGGGCGACTCGTACGCCGCCTACGACCGCGCCTACAGCGCCGCCGAGAGCGTCAGCGGCGTCGCCGACACCTGGGACCCCGGCGCGCTCCGCGGCAACTTCAACCAGCTGCGCCAGCTCAAGGAGCGCTACCCGCACATCCAGGTGCTCTGGTCCTTCGGCGGCTGGACCTGGTCGGGCGGCTTCACCGAGGCCATGCGCGACCCGCAGCGGTTCGCGCGGTCCTGCTACGACCTGGTCAACGACCCGCGCTGGGCCGGCGTCTTCGACGGCATCGACCTGGACTGGGAGTACCCCAACGCCTGCGGCCTGAGCTGCGACAGCAGCGGCCCGCGGGCGTTCGGCGACATGATGCGCGCCTTCCGCGACGTCTTCGGCGACCAGCTGGTCACGGCGGCCATCACCGCGGACGCCTCGGCCGGCGGCAAGATCGCCGCCTCCGACTACGCCTACGGCGTCCAGTACGCCGACTACCTCAACGTCATGACCTACGACTTCTTCGGCGCCTGGGCCGGCACCGGGCCCACCGCCCCGCACTCGCCGCTGACCTCGTACAACGGCCTGCCCACCCAGGGATTCACCTCGGAGGCGGCCATCGACGCGCTGATCGCGCAGGGCGTCCCGGCGAACAAGCTGCTGCTCGGCATCGGCTTCTACGGCCGCGGCTGGACCGGCGTCTCGCAGAGCGCGCCCGGCGGCAGCGCCACCGGCCCCGCGCCCGGCACATACGAGCAGGGCATCGAGGACTACGAGGTGCTCGCCGCCCGCTGCCCGGCCACCGGCACGGTGGCGGGAACCGCCTACGCGCACTGCGGCAACCAGTGGTGGAGCTACGACACACCGGCGACCGTCACGAACAAGATGGCCTGGGCCCGCCAACGAGGCCTCGGCGGCGCCTTCTTCTGGGAGTTCTCGGGTGACAGCGGCGACGCGGCGCTGGCCCGAGCCATCGCGACGGGCCTCTCCGGCTAGGGAGCGCGCCTCCACCGGCCCGGACGAAAACCACGGCCGGGACGGCTGACCTCACGCCGTCCCGGCCGCGCACCACGTGCGACCGATCAGGCCACGTTGACCCGCTGGCCCGGCGGGGCCGCCTCGAGCCAGGCGAGGAAGCCGGTCAGGGCGTCCTCGCTCATCGCCAGCTCCACGTCCCACTCGTCGTGGCGGCAGCTCAGCACCACGGCCCCCGGCAGCAACGCCAGCTCCTCCTCGCCCACCGGCTGCCGCCGGTCCCGCACCTGGATGCGGTCCCGCTGCAGCGTGCGGCGCGGCCGCAGCGCGTAGGAGAAGACCCGGAACCACTCCACGTGGTCGCCGTTGTACCTGGCCACCCCGTAGAGCCAGCCCTTGCCCTGCGACTGGCCGGCGCGTGGCGCGGTGAACCGGGCGCTGCAGTCGAAGGTACCGCCGGAGCGCTGGATCAGCCGGCGCCGCACGCCGAAGCCGAAAAGCCCGAGCACCAGCAGCGCGAGCGCCGCCCCGGCTACGAGCAGAGCGAGGACCATCCCGATCGACCTCCTCGCCTCGTGCCGTGTCCCGTGCCGGCTGCCCCGTTTTCGCCTGCCGAAGATGGTGGTGGCCGGCCGCTGGCGGCCGGCCGTGCGTCAGCGACTCGCCGCCACGGCCCGCAGCCGCACGTCGGCACGCTCCTCGGCGGGCGCGTCGGACTCCGCCTTCGCCCGCTCCAGGGCGCGCTCGGCGCGCTCGACGTCGATCTCCTCGGACAGCTCGGCGATCTCCGCGAGCAGCGACAGCTTACCGTCCGTGTAGGAGATGAACCCGCCGTGCACGGCGGCCACGACACTGCCCTGACCGCTCTCACCGGCCGTGCGGATGGTCACCGGGCACGGCTTGAGCACCGCGAGCAGCGGCTGGTGGCCGGGCATGATGCCGATGTCGCCGGAGGTGGTGCGCGCCACGACAAGGCTGGCCTCGCCCGACCAGACCTGACGGTCCGCGGCGACCAACTCGACGTGCAGCTCAGCCACGATGGCTCCCCTCTCTCCCTGCTAAAGAATAGTTGGCGCCCCGTGGCACCCATGGGGCGGGGTGCCCCCAACCAGGGTTGGGGGCACCCCGCCCCACAAGACGAAACCTGGTTCAGGAGACGCCCAGCTTCTTGGCCTTCGCCTTCAGGTCGTCCAGGCCACCGCACATGAAGAACGCCTGCTCGGGGAAGTGGTCGAACTCGCCGTCCGCGATCGCGTTGAACGCCGCGATCGTCTCGTCGAGCGGCACGTCCGAGCCGTCGAGGCCGGTGAACTGCTTCGCCGCGTGGGTGTTCTGCGACAGGAAGCGCTCGATGCGCCGCGCCCGCTGGACGGTGAGCTTGTCCTCCTCGCTCAGCTCGTCCATACCGAGGATCGCGATGATGTCCTGCAGGTCCTTGTACTTCTGCAGGATCCCCTTGATGCGGGCCGCGCAGTCGTAGTGGTCCTGCGCGACGTACCGCGGGTCCAGGATCCGGGAGGTCGAGTCCAGCGGGTCCACCGCCGGGTAGATGCCCTTCTCCGAGATCGGCCGCGAAAGCACCGTGGTCGCGTCCAGGTGGGCGAAGGTGGTCGCCGGCGCCGGGTCGGTCAGGTCGTCGGCGGGGACGTAGATCGCCTGCATCGAGGTGATCGAGTGACCGCGGGTGGAGGTGATGCGCTCCTGCAGCACGCCCATCTCGTCGGCCAGGTTCGGCTGGTAGCCCACTGCGGACGGCATGCGGCCCAGCAGCGTGGAGACCTCGGAACCGGCCTGGGTGAAGCGGAAGATGTTGTCGATGAAGAACAGCACGTCCTGCTTCTGGACGTCGCGGAAGTACTCCGCCATCGTCAGACCGGCCAGCGCCACCCGAAGGCGGGTGCCCGGCGGCTCGTCCATCTGACCGAAGACGAGCGCGGTCTGCGGGAGCACGCCCGACTCCGCCATCTCCTCGATCAGGTCGTTGCCCTCACGGGTGCGCTCGCCGACGCCGGCGAACACCGACACACCCTCGTGCAGCCGCGCCACACGGATGATCAGCTCCTGGATGAGCACCGTCTTGCCCACGCCGGCGCCGCCGAAGAGGCCGATCTTGCCGCCCTTGACGTACGGGGTGAGCAGGTCGATGACCTTCAGGCCGGTCTCGAACATCTCGGTCTTCGACTCAAGCTGGTCGAACGCCGGCGCCTTGCGGTGGATGTCCCACCGCTCGGTGACCTCGGACTCGGCCTCCGGCTCGTTCAGGATCTGGCCCAGGGTGTTGAACACCCGGCCCTTGGTCACGTCGCCGACCGGCACCGAGATGCCCCGGCCGGTGTCGGTGACCGGCGCCTGACGCACCAGACCGTCGTTGGGCTCGAGCGCGATGGTGCGCACCAGGCCCTCACCCAGGTGCTGCGCCACCTCGAGGGTCAGCGTCCTGGTGGTGCCCTTCTCGGCCGGGTCGGCGACCTCGACCGTCAGGGCGTTGTAGATGTCCGGCATGGCGTCGACGGGGAACTCCACGTCGACGACCGGGCCGATGACTCGGGCGATCCGGCCCGTGGCCGCGGCCTTGCTGGTGGCCGCCTCAGCAGCAGTGGTCATGGTTAGCGTTCACTTCCCGCGGTCGCGTCGGCCAAGGCGCTCGCGCCACCGACGATCTCGGTGATTTCCTGGGTGATTTCGGCCTGGCGGGCCGCGTTGGCAAGCCGCGTCAGCGACCTGATGAGCTCGTCCGCGTTGTCCGTCGCCGATTTCATGGCCCGCCGGGTCGCGGCGTGCTTGGAGGCGGCCGCCTGGAGCAGGGCCGTGTAGATCCTGCTCTCCACGTACCGCGGCAGCAGCGCGTCGAGGACCTGCTCGGCCGACGGCTCGAAGTCGTACAGCGGACGCGGCTGGCCGGCGTACTTGAAGGTCTCGGCCGCCTCCTCCGCCGAGCCACCGAGCTCCATCGGCAGCAGCTGGCGCTCCACCGGCGTCTGGCTGATCATCGAGACGAACTCCGTGTAGGCGATGTGGAGCTCGTCCACGCCGCCCTCGTCGGAGTCCTTGCGGATGGCCTCGATCAGCGGCGCCGCGACCTCCTTGGCGTCCTCGTACGTGGGGTTGTCCGTGAACCCCGTCCAGGACTGGACGTAGGGGCGCTCACGGAACCCGTAGTACGTCACACCCTTGCGGCCGACGATGTACGTGTCGACCTCCATGCCGGAGGCCACCAGCTCGCCCGTCAGGTGCTCGCCCGCCTTGATGGCGTTGGACGAGTACCCGCCGGCCAGGCCGCGGTCCGCGGTGATCAGCAGCACCGCGGCGCGGCGCGGCCGCTCGAGCTTGGTGGTCAGCGGGTGCTTGACCTCGGAGCCGTACGCCACCGCGGTCACCGCGTTGGTGAGCTCGTCGGCGTACGGCGTGGCCGCGGCCACCCGACGCTGCGCCTTGATGATGCGCGAGGCCGCGATCATCTCCATGGCGCGGGTGATCTTCTTGGTCGCCGAGACCGACCTGATCCGCCGCTTGTAGGTCCGAAGCTGGGAGCCCATGGATCAGCCCTCGCCCAGCAGCTTGCCGTCCGCCGTCTCGAACTGCGACTTGAACTTCTTGACGGCGGCCTCGACGGCCTGGAGCGTGTCGTCCGACATCTTGCCGCCCTCGCGGATCGAGGTCATCAGACCCTTGTGCTCCCGGCCCAGATAGTCCAGCAGCTCACGCTCGAAGCGACGGATGTCGCCGACCGGGATGTCGTCCATCAGGCCGTTGGTGCCGGCCCAGACCGACACGACCTGGTTCTCGGTCGGGTACGGGTTGTACTGCTCCTGCTTCAGCAGCTCGACCATGCGCTGGCCGCGGGCCAGGGCGGCCTTGGACGCCGCGTCCAGGTCGGAGCCGAAGGCGGCGAACGCCTCGAGCTCGCGGTACTGGGCCAGGTCCACGCGGAGCGAACCGGTGATCTGCCGGATCGCCTTGTGCTGCGCGGAGCCACCGACGCGGGAGACGGAGATGCCGACGTTCAGCGCCGGGCGCTGGCCCGCGTTGAACAGGTCGGACTCCAGGAAGCACTGACCGTCGGTGATGGAGATCACGTTGGTCGGGATGAACGCGGAGACGTCGTTGGCCTTGGTCTCCACGATCGGCAGCCCCGTCATCGAGCCGGCGCCCATGTCGTCGGACAGCTTGGCGCAGCGCTCGAGCAGCCGGGAGTGCAGGTAGAACACGTCGCCCGGGTAGGCCTCGCGGCCCGGCGGGCGACGCAGCAGCAGCGAGACGGCGCGGTAGGCGTCGGCCTGCTTCGACAGGTCGTCGAAGATGATCAGGACGTGTTTGCCCTCGTACATCCAGTGCTGACCGATGGCCGAGCCGGTGTAGGGGGCGATGTACTTGAAGCCCGCCGGGTCGGACGCCGGGGCGGCCACGATGGTGGTGTACTCCAGCGCGCCGGCCTCCTCCAGGGCGCCACGCACCGAGGCGATGGTGGAGCCCTTCTGGCCGATCGCCACGTAGATGCAGCGGACCTGCTTGCTCGGGTCGCCGGAACGCCAGTTGTCGCGCTGGTTGATGATCGTGTCGACCGCGAGCGCCGTCTTGCCGGTCTGGCGGTCGCCGATGATCAGCTGACGCTGGCCACGGCCGATCGGGGTCATGGTGTCGACGGCCTTGTAGCCCGTCTCCATGGGCTCGTGCACCGACTTGCGCTGCATGACGCTTGGGGCGCGCAGCTCGAGGGCGCGACGCCCGCTGGTCTCGATGTCGCCGAGTCCGTCGATCGGGTTGCCCAGCGGGTCGACGACCCGGCCCAGGTAACCCTCGCCGACGGCCACCGAGAGCACCTCGCCGGTGCGGCGCACCGGCTGGCCCTCCTCGATGCCGCTGAACTCACCGAGGACGACGACGCCGATCTCCCGCTCCTCGAGGTTGAGGGCGAGGCCGAGGGTGCCGTCCTCGAACTCAAGCAGCTCGTTCGCCATGGCCGAGGGCAGTCCCTCGACCTTCGCGATGCCGTCACCGGCAACGCTGACCGTCCCGACCTCTTCGCGCGAGGCCGCGTCCGGCGTGTACGACTGGACGAAGTTCTCCAGTGCGTCCCGGATCTCATCCGGCCGGATCGTGAGCTCCGCCATCTGGGTTCCCTGCTCTCCTTGTTGGGCCCGTAAGTTCTTCCACTACGGCCCAACTCGGGCCGCTAGTACTGCTTCTTGAGTTGGTGGCGCCGTCAGGTGGCGCGCCCCGGCCACGTGGGCCGGTCAGCCGGCCATCCGCCGGTTGACCTCGTCCAGCCGGTCGGCGATCGTGCCGTGGATGACCTCGTCGCCGACGCGAACCGAGATCCCGCCGATGACCGTCGGGTCGACGTCCAGGTTCAGCTGGATGGGCCGGCTGTAGAGCCGGGCCAGCGCGTCGCCGAGCCGCTGTCGCTGAGCGTCACTGAGCGGTACCGCCGAGGTGACCACGGCGACCGAGCGACCACGCCGCGCGGCGGCCAGCACGCACAGGGCGTCAAGCCCGCTGTCCAGGCTACGTCCCCGCGGCCGTTCCACCAGCCTCGTGACGAGGCGGATCGTGACCTCGTGGGCGCGGCCCCCGAGCAGCTCGCGGATCAGTCCGGCCCTGGCGGCGATCCGCTCCGAGTCGGTGTCCTTCGCGCTGAGCGCGGCGCTCAGCTCCGGCGAGGTGACGACGATCCGGCCGAACCGGAACAGCTCGTCCTCCACGGTGTCGAGCACGCCGGCCTCGTCGGCCGCGATCAGATCGGCGCTGTCGGCCAGACCCTCCACCGCGTCGACCAGGTCGCGGGAGCTCGTCCAGCGGGACCTGACCATGCCGGAGACCAGGTCGACGGCCTCCCCGCTCACCTGCCCGGTGAGCAGCCGGCCGACCAGATCGGCCTTGCCCTCGCCCGGCTGCGCCGGGTCGGTCAGCAGCCGCCGCAGCGCGGTCTCGCGGTCGAGCAGCGCGGTGACCGCGGCCAGATCGGCGGCCAGCGCGGCCACGTCCACGCGGGTGTTGTCGGTCAGCGCGTCAAGCCGCTCGCGCGCGGCCTCGACGGCCTCACGGCTCGCTCCGATCATCCTGGTCACGCTCCCCTTCTCACTCGCGCGTGAAGGGGGACCCGGCGCCGGGAGCCGCTCACTCGGCGGCTCGCCGTTCCGATCATTCCTCAGTCACCCCTTCTCACTCGCTGTCACAGGCCGGACGCCGCCGGGCACCGGCCCGGCGGCTCGCCCTGCCGTCGCTGGAACTCATCGACCAGCCTCGGTGGGGCTCGGGACCGAGCCGCTGGCCTGCTCCTCGAGCTCGTCGAGGAACCGGTCGATGGTGCGGCTCTGCCGGGCGTGGTCCTCGAGGGACTCGCCGACGAGCCGGCCGGCCAGCTCGATGGCCAGCTGGCCCACGTCCTGCCGCAGCTGCTCGGTGGCCTGCTTGCGGTCGGCCGCGATCTGGGCGTGACCGGCGGAGATGATCTCCTCGCGCTGCCGCTGACCCTCCGCGCGCATCTCGGCGATGAGCGCGGCGCCCTGCTCCTGCGCCTCCTGACGCAGCCTGGCGGCCTCGTGCCGCGCCTCGGCCAGCAGCTCCTTGTAGCTGTCCAGCGTCTGGCGGGCCTCGGCCTGCACGGACTGGGCCTTCTCGATACCGCCCTCGATGGCCTCGCGGCGCTCCTCGAGGGTCTTGTTGATGTTCGGCAGCAGCTTCTTGTAGAAGGCGAAGAAGATGATGCCGAAGCAGATCAGACCGACAGCGACCTCGGGCCACACGGGCAGCAGCGGGCTGTTGGGCTCCTCCGCCGCCAGTTCGATCATCGTGATCATGTTGGTGGACCTCTCGTCTGTAAGAGCCTCGGGCGAGAGGCTCAGCCGCCGATGGCGAACGCGAGCACGAAGCCCATCAGCGCCAGCGCCTCGATAACGGCGAAGCCGAGCAGCATGTTGGTCCTGATCAGGCCGGCCGCCTCGGGCTGCCGGGCCATGGCCTGGACACCGTTACCAAAGACGATGCCGACGCCGACACCGGGGCCGATGGCCGCGAGGCCGAAACCGATGGTGTTGACGCTTCCCTCGACGGCGGCCAGGGTTTCGAAAGCGGACATGTCCGTTGTATTCCTTCTCTGTGGTGGGCCGGTGGGGTGTGAGCGCCCACCGGAGGGTTGTGCTTGGGGCTCTCAGTGCGCTTCTTCGAGCGCCTGGGAGAGGTAGTTGGCGGTCAGGACGACGAAGACGTAGGCCTGCAGGGCCTGGATGAACATCTCGAAACCCGTCAGGACCAGCGCCAGCGCCAGCGAGGGGATCGCGTAGAGCGTGCCGACGAAGCTGCCCATCATGTACCAGGAGGCGATGGTGAAGAGCAGCAGCAGCAGGTGGCCGGCAAACATGTTGGCGAAGAGCCGGACCGCCAGCGTGAAGGGCCGCAGAAGGACGTTCGAGAAGAACTCGATGGGCGTCAGGATCACGTAGATCGGCTTGGGCAGGCCGCTGGGCACGCAGAGGTTGCGGATGCCGCCGACGAAGCCGTTGGTCCTGAAGGTGACCGTCATGTACGTGATCCACACCACCACGGCGAGGCCGGCCGGGAAGGCGATGGCCGAGGTGACGGGGAACTGGGCGAACGGGATGACCGCCCAGAGGTTCATGATCCAGACGAAGAAGAACAGCGAGACGAGGAACGGGACGAAGGGCTCGCCCTTCTTGCCCATGACCTCGCGGGCGATGCCGCGGCGCACGAAGTCGTAGCCGGCCTCGGCCACCATCTGGAGCTTGCCCGGCACGACCTTCGGGTTGGCGAACGCGGCCCAGAAGAAGGTGAGGATCAGCGCCGTGCCGAGGAGCGCCAGCAGCATGATCTTGTTGAACTCGATCGGTCCGATGTGGACGATCGGCTCGAAGAGGAACGACCACACCGACGGGGCGGGGAAGCCGCAGTCTTGGAACAGGTGGCAATCGGTCTCGAAGGCGAGCACTTCTTCGTTACTCACCGTGAGCTCCCTCGGCGTGACGCATGAATACGGCAACCTCGATGTGTCGGCGTGGCGGCATGCCACGGAACGGCACTGGACTGGGTGTGGCGGGAGAAACGCCGGTCGGCACATGCACCGCTGTCCCGCACAGCACGCGCGCCGGCCTCGACTCGGCTCTCGGCGACGGACGATAGCAGCCCACGACGAGGCCCGTTATACAGCCCCCGCGGTCACCGCTGCCGGTCATGGCCGCCCACCAGGCGCGGCACCGGCGGACTCGGGCACCACATAGGGAACCTTGGTGCGCACATGCGCCCGAACCTGCCCCGCGAGCCAGGCGGCGGTGCCGGCCATCACGCCGATGGCGAAGGCACGGGTGTTGAGGAACGAGGCGTCGCGCAGCAGGAAGAGCGCGGCGGCCAGCAGAACCATCTGCGTGGTGTAGATCAGGAAGGCCGCGCCGAAGAAGAGCTCGGGCCAGCGGCGGCCGACGTACCCGAGGGAGAGCAGGCCACCGCCGAAGAAGAAAGCGGCGAGGAGCACTCCGAGGGCTACCCCGACGGCGCCGTCGACCGCGGCCACCGCCGCGCCGATGGCGACGGCCAGCACACCTACCGCGGCAGTGGGGATCGCGGCGCCACGGATGATCGCGGCGTCGTTGGACTGCATGGAAGTGTTTCTCCGACGGGCTTCGGGGACTGTCGTCGTTGACTAGTTGACGAGCGTTTCGTGAACGCTATCACAAACTATTTGATGAGGTCTTTACCCAGTTCGTGTGCAGGACCTCACACAGGAGAGGTAATCAAACCGTTGCGGTGCTGACGGGAAGATCGTCATCTGCTAGGGCCTGGTCAGCCCGGGCTGAACGTGCTTCACGACCGACTGTCGATCCGCCGGCGCCAAGGCCTGGCCGGCCCGGCCAGAGCCGCTTTCACGACCGACTGTCGATCCGCCGGCGCCCGAACCGCTGCCGCTCCCCGACCGCAGTCGCCCCCCTCGGCCGCCGCCCGCCGCCCGCGGCGGGCTTGGTCGGCTCGCCTCCGGCGCGGTCGGCCGCCGCCGGCTGCGCCGGCGTGCCATCGGCCTCCGGATCGGAGGCCGGCCCCTGGCCGGTCTCGGCGGCGCGCCTGGCCGGCGAAGCCAGCGGCGCGGTAGCGCCATCGCCGGCCTGCCCAGCCGGCGAAGCCGGCTTCGTGCCGGCCACCGCCGGAGGCGTCTCCGGCTCGGCCGGCCCCTCGCCGGCCGCCGCCGTACCCACCCCGGACGTCGCCGGCACCTGGCCCTTCGAGCCGGTCGCGCCGGCAGGCACCGATGCGGCAGGCCGCCCAGCCGGCGAGGCCGTGTCGGCATCCACCGCGGATCCGCCAGCGGCTGAAGCCGCGCCGGCACCTGCCGGCGAAGCCGGCTTCTCGCCGGCGGACGAAGCCGGCGGCGCGGCCGCCGTGCCGGCCACCGCCGGAGGCGTCTCCGGCTCGGCCGGCCCCTCGCCGGCCGCCGCCGTACCCACCCCGGACGTCGCCGGCACCTGGCCCTTCGAGCCGGTCGCGCCGGCAGGCGCGCCCCGCAGGCGGTACCGCGGGGGGACGACGCTCTGCGCCCAGCGGGGCGCGCGCGGCGTGAAGCGCGGCATGAGCAGCACCACGAGCCCGATCGCGCTCAGCACGAGCACCGTCGGCACGATCCACGCGCTCGCCCACTCGTTCGCCGACTGCACCGAGTAGGCGACCGCGCCGAACGAGATCAGCGCCGACCAGAAGTACATGATCAGCACGGCACGGCTCTGCGAGTGGCCGATCTCCAGCAGCCGGTGGTGCAGGTGGCCGCGGTCCGCGCTGAAGGGGGAGCGGCCGTTCCACGTGCGGCGCACGATCGCCATCACCAGGTCCAGGAACGGCACCACGATGATCGTCAGCGGCAGCATCAGCGGGATGTACACCGGCACCTGCTGCACCGTGCGCTCCCGGCCGGTCAGGTCGAGCCCCAACGCGTCCGGGTCGACCTGCCCGGTGATGGACACCGCCCCGGCGGCCAGCACCAGGCCGAGCAGCATCGATCCCGAGTCGCCCATGAAGATCCGCGCCGGGGGCAGGTTGTGCGGCAGGAAGCCGATACACATGCCCATCAGCACGGCCGCGAAGAGCGTCGCTGGGGCGGCGGCCTCGATCCCGTAGCCGTACCAGATGCGGTAGGCGTACAGGAAGAACGCCGCCGCCGCGATGCACACCATGCCGGCGGCCAGGCCGTCGAGGCCGTCCACGAAGTTCACCGCGTTGATGGTGACCACCACGATGGCCACCGTCAGCAGCGTGCCCTGGAGCGGCGTCAGCGCGACCAGGCCGACCGTCGGCACCGGCAGCCACAGGATGGTGAGGCCCTGGAGCACCATCACGCCGGCCGCGATCATCTGCAGGCCGAGCTTGAGCAGCGCGTCCACGCCGTACCGGTCGTCGAGGACGCCGACGATCCAGATCAGCGCCGCCCCGGTGAGCAGCGCCCGCGGCTCGTCCGAGACCCGGAAGAGCTCGCCGATGTTCTCCAGCTGCGCGGCCACCAGCAGGCCCGCGCACAGGCCGCCGAACATCGCGATGCCGCCGAGCCGCGGTGTGGGTTCGCGATGGATGTCCCGCGCTCTGATCGCCGGCATGGCGCCCCAGGCGATCGCGAACTTCCGCACCGGACCCGTCAACAGATACGTGACGGCGGCGGCGACGCAGAGCGTCAACAGGTATTCGCGCACAAGATGCCCCAGTGGTCTCGCTGGACTACCGCGGAACACCTTCTCATGCCCGCGCCCCCCTCGACCGCCACGGTGCGCGCGAGGGTACGCCGGTCAGGGCCGTGACGACGGGATCGAGCGCCGCGTTGATCTCCTCGCCGATGCTGCGGAAATAGGGCAAGGGGGCACCATACGGGTCCTGCACCTCGTCGGCCTCGGCGTTGGGGGCGAGCAGCCACCCCCGCAGCGCGGCCGCCGCGCGCGACAGCGCCCGCGCCCGCTCCACCAGGCCCTCGGGCGAGGATGCGGCCGGCAGCGTGGTCATGTCGATGGCCCGCACCAGGCGGGTGAACTCCTTGAGCGTGAACGTGCGCAGGCCGGCCGAGTGCCCCATGGAGATCACCTGGGCCCGGTGGTCGCGGGTCGCCGTGAGCACCAGATCGGCTTGAATCACATGCTCGTCGAGCAGTTCCCGGCCGGTGAAGCCCCCGGCGTCGGCGCCGTACTCGGCGAGCAGCTGGGCGGCGTGCTCCTCCATCGGCGCGCCCTCGTGGCCCCAGGTGCCGGCGCTCTCCACCACCAGGCCGCCCGCGAAGCCGCCGAGGCGGTCGGCGAGTGCCTGGCGGGTCAGCCGCTCGGTGATCGGGGAACGGCACACGTTGCCCGTGCTGACGTGCAGTATCCGAAAGACCTGCCGCGGACCGCCGGGCACCTCGGGGGCCGGTATGCCGGTGCTGCCGGTGTCCGCGGGGCTGGCCGCGGGCGGGGTCAATGCGAGGTCTCCAGATCGGGGACGACCTTGCGCAGCTCCTCCTCGCTCACCGCCCCGGCGCGCAACAGCACCGGAACGCTCCCGGTGACGTCGACGATCGAGGAGGGCACGGTGTCAAGCGTGGGCCCGCCGTCCAGGTAGACGGCGACCGAGTCGCCCAGCATGTCCATCGCGCCGTCGCAGTCGACTGGCGGCGGGTGGCCGCTGAGGTTGGCGCTTGAGACGGCCATCGGGCCGAAGTCCTTGAGCAGTTCGAGCGCCACGGGGTGCAGCGGCATCCGCACCGCGACCGTGCCGCGGGTCTCGCCGAGGTCCCAGGTGAGCGACGGCTGGTGCTTGGCGACGATGGTGAGCGCGCCGGGCCAGAAGGCGTCGACGAGCTCCCAGGCGCGCTCGGAGAAGTCGGTGACGAGGCCGTGCAGGGTGTTGGGCGAGCCGATCAGCACGGGCGACGGCATGCCGCGGCCACGGCCCTTGGCCTCGAGCAGGTCACCCACGGCACCGGTGTTGAAGGCGTCGGCGCCGACCCCGTACAGGGTGTCGGTGGGCAGCACGACGAGGTCGCCGCGCCGCACGGCGGACGCCGCCTCCCGCAGCCCGTGCTTGCGGTCGACCGGGTCCGAGCAGTCGTAACGACGTGCCATGGCTGAAGGTCCTCCTCTCACCGCGCGACCCGACGCGCCGTGGCGAATCGTGGCCGGTTGTTCAGGTCGGGATGGTCCGCGGCGTCGGCCCAGCCACGGTCCTCGGTGAAGATCCAGGGCACCTGGCCGCCCTGGGTGTCAGCGTGCTCGATGACCACCATGCCACCGTGCCGCAGCAGCCGGTGCGCCGCCCGCTCCAGGCCCCGGATGGTGTCCAGGCCGTCCTCGCCTGAGAACAGCGCCAGCTGTGGGTCGTGGTCGCGGGCCTCGGGGGCCACGTGCTCCCACTCGCCGAGCGGGATGTACGGCGGGTTGGAGATCACCAGGTCCGCCTGCCCGTTCAGCTCGGGCAGGGCGGTGCGGGCGTCCCCGTGGTGCAGCACGACGCGGCTGCCCTCGGCGTTCCTCCTGGCCCAGTCGAGCGCCCGCTCGTCGAGCTCGACGGCGTGCACGCGGGAGCGCGGGACCTCCTGCGCGAGCGCCAGCGCGATGGCGCCCGAGCCGGTGCACAGGTCGATGATCAGCGGCTCGGCCACGTCCATGGCGCGCACCGCGTCTATCGCCCAGCCGACCACCGACTCGGTCTCGGGGCGGGGCACGAAAACCCCGGGCCCCACCTGGAGTTCGAGGTAGCGGAAGAAGGCGCGCCCGGTGATGTGCTGGAGCGGCTCGCGCGCCTCCCTGCGCGCCACGGCCTCCCAGTAGCAGGCGTCGAAGTCGGCGTCGGGCACGGAGTGCAGCCGGCCGCGCTCGGTGCCGTGCACGAAGGCGGCGAGTTCCTCGGCGTCGTACCGCGGCGATGGCACCCCGGCGTCGGCCAGCCGCTGGGTGGCCCGCGCCACCTCGGCCAGCAGCAGGGAGCGGGTCGCCCCGCGGCCGGAGGGCGCCCCGGACGGCCGCCCGGTAGATGCAGTCACGCTGCCCACCCTACGCATCTCGCGGTCACTGCGCCGCCGCCAACTTAGCGGCGGAGTCAGCGTCCACGCAGGCCTGGATGACCGGATCGAGCTCGCCGTCGAGCACCTGGTCGAGGTTGTACGCCTTGAAGCCCACCCGGTGGTCGGAGATCCGGTTCTCCGGGAAGTTGTAGGTGCGTACCCGCTCCGAGCGGTCCACCGTGCGCACCTGGCTGCGACGCGCGTCGGACGCCTCGCGGTCGGCCTCCTCCCGGGCCGCCGCGAGCAGCCGGGCGCGCAGGATGCGCAGCGCCTGCTCCTTGTTCTGCAGCTGGCTCTTCTCGTTCTGGCAGGAGACGACGATGCCGGTGGGCAGGTGGGTGATGCGGACCGCGGAGTCGGTGGTGTTCACGGACTGGCCGCCGGGGCCGGAGGAGCGGTAGACGTCGATGCGCAGGTCGTTCGGGTTGATCTCAACCTCGACGTCCTCGGCCTCGGGCAGCACCAGGACGCCGGCGGCCGAGGTGTGGATGCGGCCCTGGGACTCGGTGGCCGGCACCCGCTGCACCCGGTGCACGCCGCCCTCGTACTTCAGCCTGGCCCAGACGCCCTGCCCGGGCGCGGGGGTGCCGCGGCTCTTCACGGCCACCGACACGTCCTTGTAGCCGCCGAGGTCCGACTCGTTGCCGTCGATGATCTCGGTGCGCCAGCCGACGCGCTCCGCGTAACGCAGGTACATCCGCAGCAGGTCGCCGGCGAACAGCGCGGACTCGTCGCCGCCCTCGCCGGCCTTGATCTCCAGGATGACGTCCTTGCCGTCGGCCGGGTCGCGGGGCACGAGCAGCAGCCGCAGCTCGTCGGTCAGCTCCTCGCGGCGCGCCTGGAGCTCCTTGACCTCGTCGGCGAACTCGGGGTCCTCCGCGGCGAGTTCGCGGGCGGCCTCGATGTCGTCACCGGTCTGCTTCCAGGCGCGGTAGGTGGTGATGACCGGGGTCAGCTCGGCGTACCGCTTGCTGAGCCGGCGGGCCGCGGCCTGGTCGGCGTGGATCCCGGGGTCGGCGAGCCGGCGCTCCAGGTCGGCGTGTTCGCCGACGAGTTCCTCGACCGCCTCGAACATCGTGACTGCTCCTGAGCTCTGCGTTTACGGTGGCTTACGGGACGTGCCCCTCTTACTGAAGCAAAAGCGCCGGTCCGGCCGCCCCCTGGTCTCCCAGGGCAGGCGGCCGGGCCCGGCGCCGTCGGGGTCGCTACTTGCGGGTGGACCCGGCGTTCTTGCCGAAACGCGCCTCGAAGCGGGCCACGCGGCCACCGGTGTCGAGGATCTTCTGCTTGCCGGTGTAGAACGGGTGGCACTCCGAGCAGATGTCGGCACGGATGGTCCCGCTGCTCACGGTGGAGCGGGTGGTGAACGACGCGCCACAGGTGCAGCTGACCTGGGTCTCGACGTACGCCGGGTGAATGTCGCGCTTCAAGGGTCTCTCCTAGGATCGGGAGGGCGCCGGGTCGGCACGCGGGATGCGCGCCGTGAACCGGGGCCGACGCTCCAGTCTGCCAGCACTGGTGCGCACCCTCCAAAACGGCCCCCACGCCCCCACTATTCCCTGGCGATCACCTCTCGCTCGTTCGCGCGCGGCTCGGCGGCCGAGCCCTCGGTCGCCGACGCGGGCACCGGCCGGTCGGCGCGCAGCGCCGTCCAGACCCGCGTCGCCTGCCTTTCGATGGGGACGACGCGGTTGGGGTCCTTCGGATCGAACGCGACGGGCATCGTCAGCATCGTCATCGCGTCCGGATCGATGCCCTTGAGGGTGCGGGCCAGCCGGTAGAGGTCCGAGGCCGAGCCGAGCCCCGAGTCGGTGGTGACCGACCGGGTGGCCGTGTCGGCGATGTCGTAGAGCCGGCGCGGGTCGGTGAAGAGCCCGATGCCGCCGACCTGCCTGGCCAGGGCCCTGACGAACGAGTGCTGCAGCCGTATCCGGCCGAGGTCGCTTCCGTCGGCGAGCGCCTTCCTGGTGCGCACCAGGGCCAGCGACTGTTCCCCGTCGAGGGTGTGGGTGCCGACGGACAGGTCGAGCCTGCTGTCCTCGTCCCTGATGGCCTGGGTGGTGGTGATCTCGACGCCGCCGAGCGTGTCGACGAGCCCGGAGAAGCCCTCGAAGTCGACCTCCAGGTAGTGGTCCATGCGCACGCCGGTCAGCTTCTCCACGGTCTTCACGGCGCAGGCCGGGCCGCCGACGCTGTAGGCCTCGTTGAACATGGCGCGCTTCTTGCCCGGCTCCCGCCCACACGACGGTCGCTCGACCAGCGTGTCCCTCGGTATCGACACGACGGTCGCGGCGTCCCGCGCCTCGTTGAGGTGCACGATCATCGCGGTGTCGGCCCTGGCGCCGGAGTGCCCGCCGTACTCGTCGTCCGTGCCGGCGCGCGAGTCGGAGCCGAGCACCAGGATGTCCATGGAACCGTTGGGGCTGTCCGCCGGCCGATCGTGGCCGAGAACGCTGTCGATGTCGACCTGGGAGATGTTCCGGTCGAACTTGATGTAGAGCGCGGTCAGCCCAGCCCCCGCGAGCAGCAGCAGCAGCACCAGACACAGTCCACCCACCCGCACCACGCGCCACAGCCGCCGTCTGGACGACCCGCCATCCACTCGTGGGGCCACCTCCCCAGTGTGACCGCACCCCCCCG